>CAUZOU010000001.1:0-41197 GCA_963581795.1 Dehalococcoidia bacterium
CCTTGTGCAGGATGGCGGAGAGAAGACTCTGGGAAGAGCATTTGACAGTGCCTGGGAGGCCAGGGACAGATGGCTCCAGAACAAGATAACCGCGCCCTCGTCAAACCAGATGGTGGACATCCCAACTACCGCTGAAACAATGGGGGGAATGCTCATGGGCGACAGGGCCGCCGGGCGCATCAAGGAAATGCTGGACTGGCACAAGGAAGACAAGAAAGAAGAGGATTAGGGTATCTCATGAAAAGGTCTGTCCACCCAGTGAAAAAGCTGGCCGGCACACTGACTCCTCCGGCAGATAAGTCCGTCTCCCACAGAGCCGCCATCCTCAATAGCCTGGCTCCCGGGGAAGTAGTGATCGACAACTTCTCCGAGGGCGACGATTGCCGATCCACATTACAATGCCTACGCCTCTTGGGAGTGACCGCTGAGAAAATCACTCCGAAAGAAGACTCGTACGACACACCGAAGTTGAGGCTTTCATCACCGGGGTTGGAGAATTTCCACGAGCCTGATGACATTCTCAACGCTGGAAACAGCGGCACGACCATGCGCTTCATACTTGGGCTACTGGGATCCACTCCCTTTACATCGGTCGTAACGGGAGACCGCTCCCTGCGCACAAGACCAATGGAACGGATAGTACAGCCCCTTCGCCTTATGGGAGCGCATGTCATGGGACGTAGCAACGATTCACTGGCTCCTCTGACAATAAGGGGTGGAGAGCTAACCGGGATGGAGTACACGCTCCCCGTCGCCAGCGCTCAGGTGAAGTCATCCCTTATCATGGCCGCTCTGTTTGCCAATGGCACCACCATGCTGCATCAACCGGCACTCTCCAGAGACCACACGGAGAGAATGCTCTGGGCTATGGGAGCCAACGTAGTAGAGGACGGACTGGTGCTTGTGATCAAACCAGGTTCCAAGCTAAAGCCCCTGAACGTAAATGTGTCCGGGGACATAAGCTCAGCAGCCTTCTGGATGGTCGCAGCCGCCGCTCATCCAAATGCCAGTGTCAAATTGACCAACGTTGGTGTAAATCCGACCCGCTCCGCAGTGCTGGACATACTGAAGGCAATGGGCGGACGAATACAGGTTGAGAACCCACGAATGGAGGGCGGCGAGCCGGTAGCTGACATACTCATCGAATCCAGCGACCTCCATGGTGTGGAGATCGCTGGAGACCAGATTCCAATAGTACAGGATGAAATCCCGGTGCTTGCTCTGGCCGCCTGCTTTGCAAAAGGCACCACAGTAATTCGAGATGCCCAAGAGTTGCGTATCAAGGAGTCCGACCGGCTACAAGCCACTGCCAGAGAGCTGTCGCGTTTGGGAGGCAGAGTTAGAGAACTTCCCGACGGCCTTGCCATAGAGGGCACAGGCTCACTGAAAGGCGGCACATGCCGTAGCTACGGGGACCATCGCATCGCCATGACACTCGGGGTAGCCGGGCTTCTGGCAGATGAAGAAGTTGTCATCCAAGGCGCCGAAGTTGCAAGCATTACCTACCCAAACTTCTGGGAAGACCTGATCACTCTAACCTCTTCATAAACAAGGAACACATTGAGACCTACTGAGAGATCAGTTTACGACCAAGCTGGAGAAGGACCACTGCTAGTGGTGCTATCCGGCCCATCAGGAGTTGGCAAGGACTCCGTTCTGCGGAAGCTAAGGGAGATAGGCCACAATTGGCATTTCACTGTTACAGCCACCACACGCTCACAAAGGCCTGGGGAAGAAGACGGCGCAGACTATCTGTTCCTGGATAGAGACTCCTTTAACCAGAAGGTGCGCGAGGGAGATTTCCTCGAGTGCGCCGAGGTCTACGGCAACTGGTACGGTGTTCCACGTAATCAGGTCGCCAACGCCTTGGATAAGGGACTGGATGTGATAATCAAGGCCGACGTCCAAGGTGCAGCCACAATAAAGAAAGCCGTGCCGGACGCCATCTTCATATTTCTAATGCCACCTTCGCCCGAAGAGTTGGAACGCCGTCTGCGGAGCCGCAAGACCGAAACCACACCAGACCTGGAACTGCGTATACGCACCGCCATGGATGAGCTGTACCAGCTTCCTCTTTTCGACTACGTGATCGTAAATGACGATCTGGAATCAGCCGTAAAGAGCATAGACGCCATCGTAACCGCGGAGAAGTGCCGGATACCCTCACGACGCGTACATCTTTAGGAGTCAATCCTCACATCCAGTATAGTTGCCACCGGCTGACCACTACTTCCAACGTCACCCACGTTTGATTTCAACGAAAAATAGAAATAGAATGGTCGGGTTTGATAATCGAGTATTTAACAAGACTATGGCTACAAAAACCAAAAACATAGAGTATCCAGTTTCCGCCGGAGGAGTCGTATACAGAATGCAGGATGGGGAAGTCGATGTCGTCATCTGTGGGCTGAACTCCTCAAATGGTTGGATCTGGGGACTACCCAAAGGCACTCCTGACCCAGGGGAAACCATGGAAGAAACAGCAATACGTGAAGTTACGGAAGAAACGGGATTGAAGGTAACCCTGGAAGCTCTCATAGACAGCATTCAATACTGGTTTGTACGTCCAAACGATGGAGTAAGGTGCCACAAAACGGTCTACTTCTACCTTATGAATCCGGCGGGAGGCTCCTTTAGCGACCATGACCACGAGTTCGACGAGGTGCGCTGGGCTAGCATCGAAAAGTCCCGCGGTACCTTGACACACCAAAATGAGATTAACATTCTGGATAAAGCGATTGAGATTGTTTTACAGAGTACCAGAAGAGCAGGGAACAGTGATTAAAGGCCATCTGACAGTCCTCAGGGAAAAACGTATAGAGGATGCAGCAACGGACTATGAATGGCGTCTCGATGAGGAGCTTGCCGCTCTGGACGCCACAACACCTCTGAGAATGTCCTATTCCAGCTTCCTCCACCTGATCGAAGACGAGATCAGACACCCAGTCTCTTGGTCAAAGCGGTTCGCCATTGAGACCAACGACGGCAAGCTCATAGGCAACTGCATGTACTACGACATAGATAACGTAAAGGGGCAGACAGAGCTTGGTATTCTGATTGGAGACAGGGAGTACTGGAGCAAGGGCTACGGTACGGATGCCGTGACCACGTTGACAAACCACCTTTTCAACACAACCTCCTTCGGGCGAATATACCTGCACACCCTGACCTGGAACCTGAGGGCTCAGAAGTCATTCAGAAAATGCGGGTTTGTGCCAGTTAAAGAGGACCGACGCGGCGGGTACGACTTCATCCTCATGGAGTTGATGAAAGAAAGATGGGAAGGACTCCTAAGCGGCAACATCTTTCTGGAAGAGGACGACAAGGAAAACGGCGAGTAGAGCACCGCGGTTGCTCGTGAGCGCCCCTTCTACATTTGCTCGCAGTTAGGTATAATCCTCATGGAATTTCAAGACCTCACACGTTTAAAGCTGGACTCGGAGCTCATGGTCATTTAACATAGGCTTGGGACTGTTCCCGCGCCCCTGTAGCTCAGGCGGATAGAGCAGCGGTTTCCTAAACCGCGTGCCCCGGTTCGAGTCCGGGCAGGGGCACCATAGATGAGGTCTCAAGCATCAAACGGATAGGAGTGTAGCTCAGCTGGCAGAGCAGCGGTCTCCAAAACCGCAGGTCGGGGGTTCGAATCCTCCCACTCCTGCCAAAATAAGGTGCCATGCCGAGGTGGTGGAATAGGTAGACACGCGGTCTTGAGGGGGCCGTGGGTGCAAACCCGTAGGAGTTCAAATCTCCTCCTCGGCACCAAAAGTGTTATAATACCCAACCTGAGGCGACGTAGCCAAGTGGTTAAGGCGGAGCTCTGCAAAAGCTCTATTCGGCGGTTCGAATCCGCCCGTCGCCTCCAAATACGAATCAACGGCAGAGAGGGACGCTTCTCCTGCGTCTGCCCTTCTGCTTCTACACTGACTACGGGCCCAGGTGGCGAAAGGGCAGACGCGGCGGACTTAAAATCCGCTCCCCGTTTAGGGGGTGTGGGTTCGAATCCCTCCCTGGGCACCACAGCTACTCTACGCTCAGCTATGATTGATCTACCCCACCCCGCATTGTTAACACTTTCGGCCTGGGTGTTAACAGCAGTGTTCACAAGTTCTTCGTATTTGTGCCTAAGAGCATCAGGCCATTTTCTCTTACCGTTGATTAGCATACTTAGGTAAGAAGGTGTTACTCCTAGGATTACAGCTTGCTTTCTTAAGGACATTGGATTCTCCAATCTTGTTTCTCTGCCATACCCCAGAGGTGTTCACAACTTTTATCGGTTCCCAACATCATACCTCCGATATTAGTTGCTAGAGCTCTAAGAATATTGACAGTGTGCTGACTCCCTCTCCATATCAGATTATCCGTAAGAAATCGTATTTATATATAGTAATTGGTAAGGTGGTGGGGAGTGTGACCACACAGCGTCAAAATATTTTGAGCTACTAACCAAAGCCAGGTTTCTCGCTCTTGGGTTTACACTTGTTAGCCAAATGTGAGGTTGCCAAGAGAGAAACAGATGCCTTGAATGTGTCGTTTTTGCACACAACGGTAAGCGGCTGTTTCTGGGCATGACGCATGTTGCTGCGAGCACAGCCCATCGCGGGTTATAATGGATATAGGATTCTATGTGGGCGATGAGATGAAGCTGAAAGCCATATCGACACTGCTACTACTAGCCACCTTTATGTTGTTACTGGTGGCTTGTAATAATAGTTCATCCACTACCTACTATGTCGAGAGAGGAAATGCCTACTTTGAGCAGGGTAATTACCAGAAAGCGATACAAGACTACGACGAAGCCATCCGACTAGACCCGCAGTATGCGCAGTATGCCGATGCCTACATCGCCAGGGGTGTTGCATACTACAACCTTGGCCAGTACAAGCAAGCCATACAGGACTACGACGAAGCCATACGTCTCGACCCGCAGTATGCCGATGCCTACTACGGCAGGGGTCAGGCATACGAGGCACTCGGTAAGACAATAGAAGCAGAACGCGACTTCCAGAAGGCCAAGGAATTCGGATATAACCCCTAGGTCATACTGCCACCAGAGGCAGGGTTTTGCGGAATAGAGCATAACGGCCAGGAGTCCCATGCGGGATTGGGGGTACGTAATGCAGTGTCCTACATGCGGTAACGACAACGAAGGGGATGCAAACTCTTGATAGGGTGTGGTGCATCTCTGAGTGCTTCTACACCTATTGGTGTCGGAGCAGCGTCGTCTGAACCGCCTACGGGCAGCTTTCCTAAGACAATCAAGACAATTCACCATCGTCAGATTAAGCCATGGATGTGGATTGTATTTGTTGTGGGGCTGCTATGGTTTGCCTTTGGATATTTTTATACGCTGGATAGCTATGAAGACTGGGGACAGGTTGGAAGGGGAGATTCTTTTGCTGAAGAGGGCCAATACGATATGGCCATAGAGGAGTACGACGAGGCCATACGCCTCGAACGGTATCACCCAGAGGACTACTACAAAAGGGGCTTAGCTTACGAGGCAATCGGTAAGACAAAAGAAGCAGAGCGGGATTTCGCGGAGGCCAAAGAACTCGGATACGACCCCTAGGCTATGTTGCCCCCCAGAGGCAGGCTCATGCGGAGTGATTGTACCTAATCCCCAATGGTGCTCATGGCCGGTTAGGTACAACGGGGAGCATCGGTATATATCTTCCCCATGCCTACTGTGTCATCCGGCTTGCGGTGGTGACTTCTAGCTTTGCATCGGCACTGTAGTGAATTACAGGTTTTAACTGGGCTTTGCAAGCAGTGGGTCAGGGGTGGGTTGATGTTGTGGTAGAGGGGTAGGGCTTGGAGGATTAGTCATCTTAGGGTAGATATGCATGACAGTTTAATTTCTACAAAAGGGTTACCTCAGTTTTCTTTTGTCCATCCTACGTAAAGCTGAAAAAACACCTATAACGATAACAGCAGTAATACCCACAGAAGGAACAACATTCCCAGTCTGGGTATATAGAACCCAAAACACTACATTGATGAATGCCCCAGCAATGCAACCACTGATTAATTTCATAGATATATATTACCATGACAAAATATACACAAGCCGCCCAGTCCAAGCAGCATCCACGCCCGCTCCCTACACAACCACCACATGCACTACGGCATCCCCCTGACGGGTTATAATGGTGGAAGAGTTCAATAAGGCTAGGATGGGACATTGGGAATCTAACCTTACCCTCTCTGATAAGAGGAGCAACAATGAAATGCCCACGATGCGATAACGATAATCCAGAAGATGCTCGATTCTGTGGAGTTTGTGGAACTTCTTTTGGTGCGTATACAGCAGGCGATACAACTTCTCATGGAAGGGTAAGTTTCCCTGATGCCATCAGACTCGGTTTTCAACATTGTTTTGATTTCAGGAGTAGGTCTACACGGGCTGAATATTGGTGGTTTTCTTTGTTTGCCATACTTGCCAGCGTGATATTGAGTGTTGTAGACATGATGATAGGCACATATGACTGGGAGACCGGGAATGGCTTGATTAGCGGGTTGTTCGGTCTGGGTATATTAATCCCCGGACTGGCATTGGGAGCCAGAAGGCTACACGACATCAACAGGACTGGTTGGTGGCAGCTAATGGGGATTGGTCTCATTTTGGTGAGTACTGGATATTGGTTAGGTATCCCTTTGTTTATTGGGTCCATAGTTCTGATTGTGTGGGCAATCAAGCCAAGCGATGAGGGAACAAACAAGCACGGCCCAGCCCCGCGACACCCTACCTCACAACAGCCTTATAAGCCTTCATAGCATCTTCGCAACATCCACGCCCCAAGCCTTCCACAACAGCCCCTGCCCTGCGGCATTGCCCTGACGGGTTATAATGGGCGATGAGATGAACCTGAAGTCCATACCGCTACTGCTGCTACTGCCAGCACTTATTGTGTTGCTGGTAGCTTGTGGTGGGAATAATCAGCCGCTAGCAGTGGCTACCCCTACCCCTACATCTACATCACCTCAGGTACTTCCCACTGCTACGCCAATACAAAGCCCAACCCCAACTCAGGTACAATCCACTGCTACGCCAATGCCTACGGCTACTCAGGTGCCACTAACTCCTACACCTACCATCACTGCTAAAGAAAAGTTACTCAGCATGGGGTACAACGTGCCGATAGTCGGATCCGTAGATGAGGCAAGGCAAGAATACGTAGCTAGTTTAGACATACCCGAAAAATACAGACAGAGATTTATCGAAGTCCAGGAGAATTTAAACAGTGTGTTGGGCGGATATCCCAATTACATATATTTCGCTTACAACAGAAACGGCACAGAAGAGGATGCAAAACCAGTCTTTGAACGAATGGCACAGCTCAGCCCCTCTGAAGAATGGACAATAGCCGAATTAATTAAAAACCAATCATGCTTAAGTGGAGCGAACCCAGGAGGGGCGCGAACTGCAACCACAAACCCATATAGTATTTGTCTTGAAAACTTAGCTTTCATCGAAAGTCCCTGGTCTGAAGAGATAGAGCATCCGTATAGAAGTGACATCAAAATGGCTCTTCATTTAGCTCACGAGTATTTCCATCACTACCAAAGAGTACACGCCCTAGATCGAGGTTTGGATTATCAGCGCGATCGAAATAATCCTGAAACAACAGTACAGGCTCCACGCTGGTGGATCGAAGGGGCAGCAGTCACGTTCCAAAATGCATGGTTCAGAGAGAATTGGCAATCTTTACAGGAACTAAAGGGTCTAACATTAGAACAAGCACTATCCGCCAGCATAGCTAATGTAACTAACTCTCGGGTATATAAGGAAAATAGAAGCAACATAATGGGGTACGGAGATTCAGAAGTATGCACGCCAGACTGGTACATGTCCGATTTAGAAAACACATATGACACCGCTTCTGGATGTGGTGTCGCTATTATGGCCACACCATACCTAGCTTATATAACTTCCTATAAGACTGTATGGATTAATATACCACAAGATTATTATGACTTAGGATTTTGGGGTTCAGTAGAAAAACATGCAGGAATGACGAAGCAGGAGTTTTTCGACTCCTATAATGAATTCTTGCGAACTGGTGACCCAGATGATGAACCCCCTGATGGGTGGGCACCACCAGAGAATTACATATCGGAATATGCCGATTTCCTGAAGATAGTGCCTGAGTCTGACTAAATAATATCAGCCATTAAGCCAGACCAAAAACCACATCAATCGCAATTAAGCCTTGCGTAGTAAATCATCACTGGTATATGGGACACCTGTAGCCGGTTATAACGTGGAAGGAATCCATAAAGCTAGGAGCCTCATTAGGGATTAGAGGCACTATGTTTTGCAAGCAGGGGGTCAGAGTTCGCGTTTTCCGAACTTCTTATCTGCCACAGGCATCCTAAGACCCGCCTGTTATGTCTCAAAATTTGGGCCTGGGCACTCACACATTAAACCAATCACTAAGCCTTGCCACGCACCATCAAGTGGCAATCCACTCACGTGCGGCCTTATCCATCTCTACCTTGTATCAGAGAAATAACACGGGTACACTGTCATCACTCATACAGCATCCAGGAGGAACCGTGAGCACATTTCATGAGAAACTGACGTCAGCTTCCAAGAAAAACAACTCACTCTTGTGCGTTGGCCTTGACCCAGACCCTGCTCTCATGCCGATAGAAGGCGTGTTGGAATTCAATAAGGCCATCATAGATGCCACCGCAGACTTGGTCTGCTGCTACAAACCCAACCTAGCCTTTTACGAGGCACTTGGCATCCCTGGTCTTGAGGCCCTTCTACAGACACTCGAATACATACCAGGCGACATTCCAGTCATCGGCGACGCCAAGCGTGGCGACATCGGTTCCACAGCCAAGGCATATGCCAAAGCCATGTTTGAGCAGTGGGGCTTCGATGCGACGACAGCCAACCCTTACCTTGGAAGAGATACATTGGAGCCTTTTCTGGGATATGCGGACAAAGGAGTCCTGGTACTGTGCCACACCTCCAACCCGGGCGCTGGCGATTTTCAAGAGCTTGCCTTGGGCCTAAGCAACGATCAGCGTCCCTTCTATCAGCAAGTGGCTCTCAAAGCTCAGGAATGGAACAACAAGAACAACGTCGGCCTGGTGATGGGAGCCACCTACCCAGAACAAATGCAGACTATACGCCAGCTCTGTCCTGACATGGTCATACTCGCCCCCGGGATAGGCGCCCAGGGAGGAGACTTGGAAAACACCGTGAAATACGGTATAAACTCCAGTGGCGGAGACCTCATCATCAACTCGTCCCGGGGCATCATATTCGCCTCACGCAACAAGGATGACTTCGCCAGCGAGGCCAGGTCAGCGGCCCAAGAACTACGTCAGAACATAAACAGGGCCATAGAATGAGCGCCACGGTGATCGCGGAATGGAATATAGGAGACCTGGTCACCTTGCAAAAGGTACATCCCTGCGGTAGCTATGAGTGGAAGGTGTACAGGATCGGAGCGGACATAGGCATTAAATGCACCGTGTGCGACCGCAGGTTGTTCATGGAGCGTAGTACATTGAAAAAGCGCACCAAGAAATTCTATCAAGTTGGTGAGAGCCAAGCCTAAATTGCACACTTGTGCAAGAAGCAAAGGAAACTTATAATTGCCCTCAAACTCAAAACCAGTGGGACAGTCCTAAATCTGAAACCATAAGGTGCTAATTGCCTAAGTCATCGACCATAGCAATAGACGGCCCGGTAGCCGCAGGCAAGTCGGCAGTCGGCACTCTGTTGGCCCTCCGCCTTGGCTATCGCTTCATTGATACTGGAGTAATGTACCGTGCACTGACATGGGCTGTCCTCAGAGACAACATTGACCCGGATGATGAGGCAGCAGTAACCTCGTTGGCCCAACACACCAAGATAGAGGTTATCGGCAGCGACGGCACGGAAAGCCCGCGCTTCAGTGTCGACGGCCAGGATGTCACCAAAGTTCTCAGAACAAGGGAGATCGAACGCGGAGTATCCAGGATTTCCCGCTTCAACGAAGTGCGACAGGCTATGGTGACTCACCAAAGGATGTTTGCCAAAGAAGGCATGCTAATAATGGCAGGCAGAGACATTGGAACCATTGTCCTCCCAGATGCCGACCTCAAGATATTCCTCACCGCATCCTCCGAAGAACGGGCCCGCAGGCGTCATCGCGATATGAAAGATTCAAAACAATCCCATGCATTTGAGCATGTGCTGGAGGAACTCATTAACCGCGACAAGCTGGACACAGAACGCACCAACTCACCCCTCCGCCCAGCAGATGGGGCACACATCCTCAACACCGAGAGCATCGACCTAACACAGGTTGTAGAACGAATCATGACTCTGGCAGAGGATGACTGATGGGCATAATATACGAGACGTCCAACGTACTGCTAAAAGGCGCTTTGGGTATCTTTGGAGACTGGAAGGTAGAAGGCAAGGAGTGCGTTCCTCCAAAGGGCCCCCTGATCATCGTATCCAACCACCAGAGCAACATGGATCCCCCAATTTTGGCAGTCAGCATACCCAGACGCCTTAACTTCATGGCAAAGCGGGGCCTATTCCACAACCCAGTGGCCTCCAGCTTCTTCAGGGCTTACGGCGCATTCCCTCTCAATCAGAGCGGAAACGATCTGTCGGCAATCCAGCGGAGTATACGGATACTCAGTCAAGACGGTGCCATTACCATTTTCCCGGAAGGCACCCGAAGCCCTGGTGCCATGAAAAGAGCCATCCCCGGCATTGCCATGATTGCTCTCAGATCGGGTGCACCTATTCTGCCTGTTGGCATTACTGGCACGGAGGTCATTGGCCCGCCCTGGCAGGTAGCCATACCAAAGGGACAGTTCCGAATAAGGATAGGTCAACCCTTCACCGTACCTCCCATGGAAGGCGCTGTGGTTAGAGGCCAACTGGAAGCAATCACCACAATGATCATGGAACGTGTCGCAGCCATGTTGCCAGAAAGCTATCGCGGCGTGTACGACCCAAAGGCGAACCGAGATGTCTCGGAAGTGCCCCAAGGAGATAGCGGAAACGGGAGCAAATAGCCTTGTGCGGCATCATAGGTTACACAGGAAATAGAGAAGCCGCCCCCATACTGCTCGACGGACTGGGCAGGCTTGAATACCGCGGATACGATAGCGCAGGCATCGCAGTCGTGGATGCCAACAAGGCCATATCCGTCAAAAAAGCTCCCGGCAAGCTGAACAGCCTTGTACTATCCCTCAATGGTGCCAATCCTGTAGGAACCATAGGAATAGGTCACACACGATGGGCCACTCACGGCATCCCCAATGAGGCCAATTCTCACCCACACCAGGACTGCCAGGGAAACGTGGTCGTGGTACACAACGGTATAGTAGAAAACTACCGGGAGCTTAAACAGGAACTTCTAAACAGTGGGCACACCTTTAGCTCTGTAACCGATAGCGAAGTCATTCCACACCTCATCGAGAGCCTGATGTCAGATGGTATGAGTAGCGAAGAAGCAACGCGCCAGACAGCCCTTAGACTGGTGGGCGCCCATGCAGTAGTGGTCATATTCAGCGGCGAACCCGAGAAGCTCCTGGCCTTCAGGAACGGCAACGCGGGAGGCCTAGTGGTGGGCTATGGCTACGGCGAAATGCTACTGGCCAGCGACCTGCCTGCGATAATCCCCATTACGCAACGAATCGCCTTCTTATCCGCCGGTGAGATGCTATCGTTGACGCCCACCACAGCGTCCTACTCCTCCATACAAGGCACCACAATAGATAAGAAACCTCAGGTTGTCCCATACGACCCGGTTTCTGTGGCTAAAGGTGGGTACAAACACTTCATGCTCAAGGAAATATCGGAGCAGCCTGAGGCAACCATCTCCACCATGCGGGACAGAGTATCCTTTGACCCATGGGACATCTCGCTGGAGGACGTCAACTTCACCGATTCGGACATCCACAGCATAAACCGAGTGATCTTCACGGCTATGGGCACAAGCCTGCACGCCGCCCGTGTGGCCAGCCACATGATGGAACAGTTGAGTGGCATTCCTTCCGGGGCTGAGAACGCCTCCGAATTCAGGTATAGAAACCCCATAGTGGACTCACATACCCTGGTGGTATCCGTGGGCCAATCAGGGGAGACCGTCGATACCCTCTCAGCAATGGAAGAGGCCGCCAAGAAAGGCGCCAGGCTTATAGCCATATGCAACGTTGAGGAGAGCCAGGCCGTGAGGCTGGCGGAGGGACACATCTACCTAAGAGCAGGGCCGGAGATAGGGGTAGCCTCGACCAAGACCTTTGTGTGTTCCCTTGAGGCACTGTACATGTTGTCAGCTTACATAGGGCTTCGCCGCGGCTTCCTATCCAGGGCCGACCTTGGAGAGGCGTTGAAAGAACTGGTGCGGTTACCAAATCTCCTTGGCAGGATAATCTCCAACCATGAACCATACCTGCATCTGGCCGAGTTGTATTACAAAAAGTCCAACTTCCTATATCTGGGCCGCGGAGTGAACTACCCAGTGGCGCTTGAAGGAGCGCTCAAACTCAAGGAAATATCCTACATACACGCTGAGGGAAGTCCCGCCAGCGAGATGAAGCACGGCCCCATAGCCCTCATTGACGGGAACATGCCAGTGGTTGCAATTGTGCCTAGGGACGAACTGCGTGACAAGATGCTGAACAACATATCCGAGGTTAAGACGCGGGGAGGCACAATCATAGCCCTGGCCACCGAGGGTGATGAAGAGATAGCCAACCTAGTAGACCACGTCCTGTACATACCCCAGGCGTCTCGCCTTCTGACACCCATACTGGCGTCGGTCCCCATGCAACTGCTGGCTTACTACATAGCCGTACGGCGTGGATGCGACGTTGACCAGCCTAGAAACCTGGCGAAAACTGTCACCGTAGAATAGTTGAAAAGGGCGTAGTTTTAGAGTTTTCCATTACCACCAAATCCAACAACCTTACTTACCACAAACTCTACTCCAAGAGATAAGAGATTGTCTTTAAACTCATTAAGTTTATGTACAGTGAAGGGTTGGGTTATAGAAAGATTGTCACAAAACTAAACTCTTACGTTATCAAGACTGCAAGAGACACTGGTGGGACTAACCACCAAAGTCTTCTCTGTCTTAAAAAGAAAAAGACAAAGAGATGAAAGGGCGTAAGAGTTAAGACTAAAGGAATATCCCATCGTCTTTACCAGTTTCGGATTTAAACATTATGACTGATAGAGAGTAAACCCGTGTCAAGTGAGTTGACACGGGTTTACTCTCTAGAAAAAGACCAAGACTATATTCGCGGTGTCCAGTATGCGTTGGAAGAGAGGGTTCAACTATGTCAAAACTAAAAAAGCAGTAAAATGAATGGACATGATACGATTTAACAACTACACCTTTTTCAAACAATCAGTCACAGTTGAGTGAGGGTGACTTCGGATTTAGAAAAAAGAACAAGGAAGTCCAATGTCATACAACCTGAGCGAAAAACTGGTCATAGGAATTACCTCACGTGCACTATTTGATCTTGACGAAGCACACCGTGTATTTTCTGAACACGGGCTTCAGGCATACCGCTCCTATCAGATTGAACGAGAAAATGAGCCCCTTGATCATGGAACAGGCTTGCCACTGATCAAATCCTTACTTGCCATAAACGACCTCGGGGAAAATCGCCTAGTTGAAGTAATCCTGATCTCACGCAATGACGCGGACTCAGGAATGCGAATCATTAACTCTGTTGAAGCCCATGGCCTAGACATTACGCGATTTGCATTCACGGACGGACCTACCGCGCACCGTTATCTGAAGCCATTCTATTGCAATTTATTCCTTTCAGCCCAGGCAGAGGATGTCCACAATGCCCTTGCCGCCGGTTTCCCTGCTGCATTGGTCTATTCACCTCCTAACCACATGCTGGAGGAGACAGAGCAGGTCATCATTGCATTCGATGGAGATGCCGTGCTGTTCGACGACGAATCAGAGCGCATATTCCAGGAGCATGGCCTAGACGAATTCAAAAGACATGAGACTGAACTAGAAGAAACCCCCCTAAATCCAGGCCCATTTAAAAACTTCTTGGAAGCAATCAGCAAGATTCAACAGGCCTTTCCAGAGTCGAACAATCCAATCCGAACAGTCCTCGTAACCTCACGTAATGCCCCCGCACACAAACGTCCGATCAAAACCCTGAGAGCATGGGGCATCAAACTGGACGAGTGCTTCTTCCTCGGCGGCATTGAAAAGGGACCCATATTGAATGCATTGAGTCCGCACATCTACTTCGATGACCAGCGTGTACATCTGGAATCTAGCAAAACGCATACTCCATCGGCTCAAGTGATCCCAATCTCCGAACCGGGTGTGTAGACACACATAGCGATTGTGCGGATTACGTATCAGGATTTGAGTAACTCCCCTACCCATCTCTTGTAGGTTACAAAAAGGAAACCTGCTAGAATAGGTCCAGAAGTAAGATATCCTACAAGCCTTTCCGCCGTTCACGTGAGGATCGTATCATGACCGTGGTCCAGGACGTCAAAAGCCGAGCCGAAATAGTAGAAGTAATCTCGGATTATGCCGCCCTCCAGAAGGCTGGGCGTAACTTCAAGGCCAATTGCCCTTTCCACACTGAAAAGACACCGTCGTTCATCGTATTTCCGGAGCGTCAGACATGGCGCTGCTTCGGAGCATGTGCCACAGGCGGTGACGTCATCTCATTCGTGATGAAAGCCGAGAACAAGGACTTCAGCGAGGCCCTTAGCAACCTAGCACAGCGCACAGGAGTAACACTGCCGACCAGACAGGACAGTGGAAAACAAGAGTCACTGCACCGTATGAACGATGAAGCCGTTGACTACTTTCGGAAGGTTATGGAGTCCACGGAAGGCATCAGGGCCAAGGAATACCTCCAACAAAGAGGCTTAGACAAGGCTACGACAGACACATTTCAACTTGGGCTAAGCCCAGGTGGACGAGAGGCACTTACCAGGCACCTAATCGGGCGAGGATACTCAGAAGAAGAGGTTCTCTCTGCAGGGCTGGCCACAAGGGGCGAAAGAAGAGAAATAAGAGACCTCTTTCACAGACGCCTCATCTTCCCAATCCTGAACTCCTCGGGACAAGTGGTTGGTTTTGGAGGCAGGGCCTTGGACGACTCTACCCCCAAGTATCTCAACACACCCCGCACCACTCTGTTCGATAAGAGCAGCATCCTCTACGGACTGTCACTGGCAAAGGAGTCCATAAACAGCACCGGCACCGCAGTCATAGTAGAGGGCTACATGGACGTCATTGCAGCGCATCAGCATGGTTACCGAAACGTTGTAGCCTCAATGGGCACTGCACTTACTGAACAGCAGGTCTCCTCACTGAGATCGGTGGCATCCACATTTGTGCTGGCACTGGACCCCGACAACGCAGGGAAAGAGGCCACCTTACGCAGTTTGGAATCGTCCTGGCAGGCACTGCAGATCAACTTTCTGCGGGCTGGAGGGAAAAGCGGTGTGGTGTTCAGCCAGCGCCAACTGAGTGCGTCCCTCAAAATAGCGGCCCTTCCCGCAGGCAAAGACCCCGACGTGCTCGTCAGGGAGGATAGCCAGGAATGGGAGAGACTTATCTCGGAGTCGCAGATACTGCTCGACTACCTCTTTGAGGTACTGCCTCCACGCTTTGACCTCACGGCGGACGAGGGGAAGCTCCAATTGGTCGATGCCCTGAGCCCTTTCATACGCGGCGAGAAAAACCCGTTCACCCAGAGACGGTACATGCGCGACTTGGGGAACATCGTTTCATTCAGCGAAACAGACCTTGAAAGATACATATGGCGTGCCCAAAGACGCACCGTTGCCACCAGGAGAAGGACAAATCCCAACACCGCGGCCAACTCTTCACAGCAAGCCGCCGCAACCCGTGATGCACTGGAGGAGTACTGTCTCTCTCTTCTTCTGCAGCATCCTGACCTAAGGGGGAAAGGGCTTGAGATATCTGCAGACTACTTTGATCTATCGGAGAACAGAGACATCTTCACAAAATGGTCTGTTTGTACTACAATAGAAGAGATTGGTGGTACTCTGCCTGTCGATCTAACTGAGCACCTTCAATCCCTGCTAGATATGGAGAACCCTCCATTGGACATAAAGGAGCGTGAGAGGTCTCTTCAAGAGGTAGTGAATCGGTTGAAGGAGCGCTACTTCAAGATTCAGGAACAAGCCCTAATGGACCAGCTAGAGGATGCAGACTGGAGTGACATCTCCAATCTGGAATCCTCCGCCAATCAAGCAAAAGAGATTAATCAGCATTTGAAAGAACTATTCTCCGGTTCAAATTCCACTAATACATGAGATGGTGAAATGGCTAGAAACAGAAAAAAAGAACTAGATGAACTGATAGATGAACTCTCCGAAGAGGAAAGCGGCTCCTCAGAAAACCTTATGGCGGCTGTGGGTTCTGCTATGAGCGAGAGTGCTAAGGAACTTGGCATCGACACCTCATCGTCCCCCCAAGGGGATGCCGACTCTGAGGCACCCATAATTGCTACAGCACTGGTAAAAGAAGAGGTGGAAGACATTGCCGCCGAGGTAGAGGCTGAGGTTGAAGTAGAGGCCGACCTGGAAATCCCGGACATGATAGATGACCCCGTCCGGATGTACCTTAGGGAGATAGGCCGGGTACACCTTCTGACAGCCAAGGATGAACGAAGACTCGCACGGAGCATGGAGCGTAGCATACAGATCAAGAGCCTGGAGAAGGAGCTCACCGTTCAAGACGGCCGGCCGCCCAAGGCATACGAAATAGTCCTCCTCTTACTAAAGCGACTGGGACAGGCCTCATCTCTGGCAGATGTCCTGGGTAAGAAGATAGGACTTCCCAGCACACCGAACCTTTCGCAACTGTACTCCGACCCGCAAGTGCTAACTGCCATTGATAGCGAGATAAACCTGGAGATGGTTGACGAGTTGGCAATGAAGCTAGAGTACCCTCCAGAAGATCTCCGCAAGGATCTCCTTCGGTTGTCCGTTAACAGTCGCATCGTACCTCCGGACGTGTTAGAAATCATAGGAGAGGAAACCCAGCTCGATAAACTTCCTCAAATCCTGGCTAACTCGGTGTTTATCAGGGACATCAGAGTGCTGGAATCCAGCCTGCGATCCAACATTGATAAGGTCGTCGGAGAGGGTGTGAACGCACAGCGCCACCTGGCAGAGGCCAACCTGCGCCTAGTTGTAAGCGTCGCCAAGAAATACATAGGCCGGGGCATGTCGCTGTTGGATCTGGTTCAAGAGGGGAACATCGGCCTAATTCGCGCCGTTGAGAAGTTCGACTACCGCAAGGGATACAAGTTCAGCACGTACGCCACATGGTGGATACGACAGGCCATAACCAGGGCCATCGCCGATCAGGCCAGAACCATCCGTATCCCAGTTCACATGGTGGAGACCATCAACAAGCTCATGCGCACCAGTCGCCGACTGGTGCAGGAGTTTGGACGAGAGCCAACCAGTGAAGAGATTGGCCTTGACATGGAGGTCACTCCAGAAAAAGTAAGAGAAATCCTTAAGATTTCGCAGGAACCTGTGTCACTTGAAACTCCCATAGGTGAGGAAGAAGACAACCACCTGGGAGACTTCATTGAAGACAGAGGTGCCATTGCACCCGCGGACGCCGCCTCATACCAGCTTCTTAAGGAGTTAGTTGAGGATGTACTGGACACGCTCAACCCGCGAGAACGCAGAGTCCTCCAATTGCGCTTCGGCCTTGAAGACGGCCGCAGCCGCACACTGGAAGAGGTCGGCAGGGAGTTCGGCGTTACCCGCGAGCGTATCCGTCAGATTGAGGCCAAGGCATTGCGCAAGCTCCGCCACCCCTCACGATCCAGGAAACTCAAGGATTTCTTGGAATAGTCTGGCTGTCGCTAGACAAGCCCCCGTTGGGTGCCGGCGATATGTGGTTATACCCTAAAGCAAGTATGACGTTGCAAACTCTTCCTGGGTCAAGTTTGCAGCTACGGCCAACTTAGCCGCCATCTCCAAGTCTTCCAAGTCCTGCTTCTCCAGACGTATCATGTACTGTCTGGCGCTTGTATAGTAATCGGAATCTATATCCACAACACTCACCCGCGTCCTACATGTGTTAGGGTCGCGCAACTCCTGTAACGGCAGGGTCCGCAGACTTCCATCTTCTATGCAGATCAGTGCCACGCGCAGAATCTCTTCGCTTGACTCATCCATGAGGTAGCTAACAGCCCCGTAACCCAAACTGCGTGTGTAGTCGATGTCGAATGGAACGGGTGCCGCCGAACGCAGTCCGTAGCCCAAGGTAGTTTCCACAACGGGTAGTTCTTCATTCCGTTCGGCAAACCTCCTCTGTATCTCTCTCCGAAGGACAGGGTGTATCTCCTCAAGGCGAACGTGCCCGTACGGATCGTGCCTTACCTCCACACCGGGAACTCTGGACAGTTTTCTGGGTCCAGCTTGGCACCTATGCCCTCCAATACAACCACCATCCCATGTTCCTGACCCATCACACGTCGTTTGAAGATTGCTCCCTCGATAACTCAGTACATCTCATCCAGGAATAGACACGGCTTGGAAAACTCCTTCGGTATAATCGTAATCGTTGCCCCTGTCGATTTGCCGACACCCAGGGCCAAGTGCCCCGCGGTGCGTACCATCACCGCCACTAGATACCACCTATTCGTGGTACGCGAGTCCTTTATGAGATTGAGCCCCGTCTGAGTACCCACCTGCCTCGCGGTCTCGAAGCCAACCTCCCGGCAATGGCAAGTCGTTGTCTATGGTCTTGTGGACATGTACTACACGCAATGGGCCATAGGAGGAATTGGCCATCTCGGAAGCACCGAAAGCGGTATCGTCGCCACCTATGGTAACGAGATAGCCAATTCCAAGCAAGATGAGGGTTTGACAGACCTGCTGCAAGTCCTCAGGGCTTTGGTAGGGTTGGCGCGTGAGGTACGCAGGATGGAGCCGCCCTGCAAGTGAATGAGTGGGGCCGTATCTGATCGATGCGACCGTCTATGAGATGCTGAAAACCGTCCCCCACGTCTAGTCCAGAGTTGATGGCCTCTATAGTGGCGGCATTGATAACGCTATTTACCCCCAGTGCGGGCCAGCCTCCCACCAGAATACCAAGTTTTTTGGCACTACTACTCATGTGTCCCTCTCATGTCAATAATTGTGCAATACTGTGGCAATAGATGCAGGAAGAAGGTAGAGACACAACCGCTAACATGGCTACTATCAGGTAGTACCCATCACATGATACACTACTCAAACTTCCTGAGACTGGACTTGTTGCCTAGGCTAAGGCAATTGCTAGCTCAAGCCCTGTTCCTCTTGTTTCTCATCAAGTTCCTTCAACAGATGGTCCATCGCAATTCTGCTCTCCATTTCTGGCAACGAGATAACAAAACGCTGCTGCCAGCTGGTGGTAACAGCGTTGTAGCAGAGGAATGGTACCCCAGACAGGACTCGAACCCGTAACCTACGGCTTAGAAGGCCGTCGCTCTATCCTTTGAGCTACTGGGGCGTGATAGCATATCCATTCTAGCAACTGTTGGCCGAGTCGCCAAGAGTGCCTCTTTGGACGTCCCCTAATCCTCCGAAGATGTGCTAACCCTGTGCACCATCAGGTTTCCGGAACCAATGTGATTGATGTCCTCAATGCTAAGTTGCCCCACCGCTCCGCTGGTGGTGAGATATTTCTGAACCCGTGTGCCTATCGGCCTCGAGGCCACAAGGGCCATCAGAGCAACTGATACCGCCCTTGGTACATTCCTCCACCGTTGTTCAGTTCCAAGGGCCACGGCACAGGCCAGCCCAGTCAACGTCGCCGTGACCACTAGGTTGGTCCCACAGTACGGTGATATGGCAAGCTCTTCTTCTCCTGCCTTCAGGTGTTCCAGAGCCTCATAGGCAGCACGGGAGAGTACGTCAGTCGGTACATCACCGTATACAAAGAACCCCCACTGCGTGGAGTTGCCTCCCAGAATGCGGTGCTCGTCCAATTTGGACTGTGCAATGGTTATGGTTGCGTGTTCCAGAGCGTGGTTTTGGCGTATCTTCTTCAGAAAGTCTAGGTTCAATATATTCCCCGTAATGCCAGGCAGTCTGCCTTAATGATACCATTCCATCAAACCGTATGTACATTTGAGTTGGTACACAGAAGTTGATACGGGCTAGGGAAAACCGTTCCTAGTCGGCCAGGATTATCTTGCCCAACTCTATTCCGCTCATGGTGACCACCGTGACGATTATCCCTGCAATCAGCACTCCCAGTGCTATCAACGGTATAGCTCGACGTGGCGGTATGCGAAAAGTCCAGGCGGCCAGTGAGCCGGTCCACGCTCCGGTCATCGGCAATGGGATGGCAACCAATATAACAAGGGCAAGGGCACCATATCTGTCGAACCGGCCTGACTGTATCCTCCGTAATCGATTTTCCTGCCATGTAAGCAGCTTGCCAGCCGGGTTCGAGAAGCTCGACAACATCCTTGAAAGACAGTCCAAGCCAGGCACCAGTACAAGTACGGGGACTACATTACCAACCACAGCTATGGGGAGTGCCACATACCAAACGATGTCGTAGCTGTAGATGGCAAGGGGAATAGCCAGCCGAAGCTCACCTATAGGAGTCATGGCTGCGACAAAGGTCACCAGAAGGTCTAAGAACTCCATTAGCTCCTAAGGATACACGAAGCTGCAAGACCTGAACAGTAAACAGCGGTAAATTCGACACCGTTTTCCAATTGGAGATAAAATCTGGTATTCTGATGTACCTTGAAACAAAACGATTAATCATCAAAGGATGGTGCATCTATGTATCCGATAGACCTAAGTGGCAAAAAGGGAGTGGTATTCGGGGTTGCCAATGAGCACAGCATTGCCTGGCCGATTGCCCAGATACTCCACCAAGCAGGGACAAAATTGGCAATCACCTATCAGAACGAACGCTTCGGAGAGCGTGTCTCACGCATGACGGAATCCATGGAAGACGTTACGCTGTTGGAATGCGATGTGAGCAAAGACGAGTCCATCATCGCGACCTTCGATAGTATGAAACAGGACTTCGGCAACCTGGATTTTGTGGTGCACAGCATCGCCTTCGCCAACAGGGACGACCTGAAGGGAGACTTTTCAAAGACTGCGCGGGACAGCTTCCTCATGTCCATAGACATCAGCGCTTACTCCCTCATCCCCATAGTGAGATACGCAACCCCTCTTATGGAAGAGGGCGGGAGCGTAGTGGCCATGACGTTCCAGGCATCCGAGAAAGTGTTCCCAGGTTACAACGTCATGGGTACCGCCAAAGCAGCCCTTGAGAACGAGGTGCGCCAACTATCGCAGGAGTTCGGAGAGCGTAACATAAGGGTGAACGCAGTCTCTGCCGGGCCTCTGGAAACTCTGGCATCCAGGGGTATCCACGGCTTTCCAGACATGAGAAAGATTCACGCGGAAAGAGCACCATTGAAGCGTAACATCACCCACGAAGAGGTCGCCAAGACGGCGCTGTTCCTGTGTAGCGACCTATCCAGCGGAATTACGGGAACCATTATCCCCGTGGACGGCGGATACCACATCATGGGTATCTAGTGTCAGCCGTGCAATCCCACGGGAGTCCTTGCAAAGCTGACAACAGAGATAAGCTCACTTGTTGCTTACCGCTGCTTCTAATCGAACCTTATCCGCGGGTCGAGCCAGCCGTAGCTGAGATCTACCAACAAATTGGTTAGTATGATCCAACCAGCGAAGAAGAGCACCAGAGTCTGCACCACCGGGTAGTCCCACCTGCTCAGACTATAAACGAGATACTGCCCCATACCTGGTAGCAAAAAAATGGTCTCCAAGATTACCGAACCACCAAGAATTCCCGCAGCCTGTATGCCTATGATAGTGATCACGGGCAGCATGGCATTCTTCATGGCGTGGCGGTATACCACTGTGTAGTACCTCAGACCCTTAGCATGTGCGGTCCTGATATAGTCCTGACGCAACACCTCAAGCATGGTGGAACGCATCATCCTGGCCTTGCTAGCCATGGATGATGTGCCGAGGGCGAATGCAGGCCAGAAGAACATCCCCAGGTTCTCAAGTGGATTGGTGAATATGGAAACGTATTCCAACCGCGGACTCCAGTTGAAGTAGACCATGCCCCAAAGGATTATCATTGTGGCAATCCAGAAATTCGGTATCGACAGTCCCAACAGGGAGAATATCCTGATGCTATAGTCCGCCCACTGGTCCTGCTTCAATGCCATTATGATCCCTGCCGGTATCCCCAAGATAATAGAGATCCCCAAAGTCAGTAATGATAGCTCTATGGTCAGAGGAATTTTCTTCTTGATCTGTGGCCATATGGGCTTGCTATCAACAAGCGAAGTGCCCCACTGTAGTGTAAAGAAATCCCTCATCCAAGTGACATACTGTACCGGCAGTGGCCTATTAAGCCCAAGCTGCTCACGCAGGAGTTCGGCTGTCTCTTCTGAATAGAACGCGTCCTCTCCTCCCAGGATGACGTCCACCACGTCCCCAGGTGCTATTCGCAGAATGGCAAAGACTATCAACGACACCATTAATGCCGAGATTGCCCCAAGGAATATCCTTCGAATCGTGTATTGTAGCATGGTTCCTCTTCGTTTCTATTTGGAACGTTTGTCGGGACGTATTCTAAGCGTGCGCCCCTGGTACTGTGAGATTATCTATCATAGACGTAACAACCCTGGAGCCGTCCGTACCGCGGGCTTTGGCTTCCGGCGTGATAATGAGGCGATGTGCAAGCACCGCCACAGCCAATTCCTTCACATCATCTGGAACAACGAACTCACGACCTCTTATGAGGGCCAGAGCCTGGGATGCTCTGAACAGGGACAGAGACCCTCTGTGAGAGGCTCCCAGAACTATATCCTGATGCTGCCGTGACGCATGAGTAAGAGATACTATGTATTGACGCACAAGGGGGTCTACAAAGATGCCCTTGGCCTCCTCCTGCACAAATATCAACTTCTCTGGTGAGGTAACTGCGGTCACCTCATCTATGGGGTTCTGCTTTTCCTGTCGCCCTATGATGTCCATCTCCTCTTCAAAGGTCGCATATCCAAGGGTGACACGGACCATAAAGCGATCCAACTCTGCTTCAGGAAGTGGGAAGATGCCGTGGTACTCCACAGGGTTCAGAGTAGCAATGATGAAGAAGGGCCTAGGCAGGTCATGAGTAACACCATCCACCGTGACCTTCCCTTCCTCCATTGATTCCAACAGAGCAGCCTGTGTCTTGGAAGGTGCCCGGTTTATCTCGTCAGCCAGGACCAACTGTGTCATAAGCGGCCCCTGCCTGAACTCGAAGTCCCCTGTCTTCTGGTTATATATGTTGACGCCGGTTATATCACTGGGCAGAAGGTCAGGCACAAACTGTATCCGCTTGAAGCCGCATCCTGATGATATGGCTATTGCCTTTGCAAGCGTGGTCTTTCCAAGCCCCGGCACATCCTCTATTAACAGATGTCCCTGTGCTATGAGCGCGATCAGACTCAACTCGACGGCACGTTCCTTGCCTACAATAACCGTGTTAATGCTATCTAGCAGTTGATGTGCTATTTGTGATGCTTGGACTAGTTGATTCAAGCCTTCCTCGCATGGCCAATTTTTACCCAGCAAGTGTACCACGACAGTATATAAATATGTCACTCAGCAATGAAACAACAGGATTTGCCTATCCCGATGCAGTGGCGACCTGTCTCATTTGGGCCACAAGCGTTTTCTTTATACGACGCCAGGCCCAGATTAAACGCAGTTCCTCCATGGCGGTTGGCCCCACTCCGCCATACATCTGACGCACATAGCTGTTGGATACTAACTCCACATCCTCCCTGGCCTCCGGTATGAGCAGTGAGAGACCGTTAGAGAACTCAAAAGCCGTTTGAGACACCGGTGAAGGAAAGCCAAGGAAGGTAGCCAGACGATGCACTCTCTCGTAGGCCGTTTGCCTCGACTCCAGCCCTCCGTACTGCCGCATCCAAAAGACGCGGATGAGAACGGCTCCAATTATCAGGAATAGAAGGAATAGCGCTCCGCCCATTCCAAGTGGTGTCCCAAAGTGCCGCGCAGGTAATTCCAGCGGACCTTGCCCTCCCGACAGTGGGCCGCCTATATCGTCCATAAGCTGTTCTTGTCCACCCGGGTCCCGCAACCCCTCCAACATCTCCATTCCTTCATCCCCAAGCAGATCTGTAAACATCCCTTCACCAATGAATGGACTCGAAGGGATGCCACGGGACCGAGTCGGATAAATTGGCGTTGGCTCAAATGGAACCCAGCCCACGTTGGTGAAGTAGACCTCAGGCCATGAATGGTTGTCTTTGTCACGCACCAGAAACCCCTCTTCCCCCTCTTCTTCCGTTTGGATCTCCCCTGGGCCAAAGCCCAACACAAGGCGTGAAGGGATTCCCTGTGTCCTCAACATCATGACCATTGCCGAAGCAAAGTAGTCGCCGTAGCCCGTTTTGGACTCAAAGAGGAAGTAATCAACCGTATCGGCATCGTGGGGAATGGTCTGTGAGCTTACGCTATACTCCATGGTTCTCAGGTAAGTTTCTATTATTACCGCCTTGTCGTAGATATTGGTTGCACTGGACACAATATTTGATGTCAGCATAGATACACGTCCTGGTAGAGAAGCCGGGATCTGAACGTAGCGATCCAGTATCCCAAGCGGATATTCCTCCGTGCCGTTACGCAGAGACTCTTCACTCGCAAAGGCGAACCTGGAAGTGACAGTATATTGACTGCCTGGTTTCAATCGCTCAAGTGGCTTCATGGAGACAGTAGTATTCACCAGCGGGGACTGCACGACGTCCAGACTCACAATTGTTCCCTGGCTATCTATGGCCTCTCTAAGATCTGTATAGTAGGAATCTGAGTTCCTATCCACATCAAGAGTTGCCATTCCGCCGGAAGGTGATGCCTCCTTGATTACTCTAGATACCAAAATGTCGCTGGGAATGACATTCACGAACTGGTTGCCACTGCTATTCACATATTCGGCCAGTGTCAATGCAGTTCTCTGCAGACCCAATGGCAAATCCCTGTTCTGTTCTGTATCCGCCAGGTCAAGACGGAATGCCTTGGATGCAGGCACGTTCCGTTCGCCATTCGGAAATAGGGAAAGCGGTTCCCCCGCAATCATCAAATAGGGAGATTCCACGTACATATCCACCTGATAGACGACACCGGACGCGCCCTCTTCTTGGTCATCCGTTAATTGCTGTGCTAGCGAGATTACCAGTTCCGATTCGGTATCCCCCACCTTCCACGCCTTGGACGTATACTCGTCATAGGCTATGGCCGGCCAGTAAAGAGGATAACGAGCGTCTGAGAAGAGGATGAGGTCGTCTGCAATAGGCACTGGTCTCACCAACGGAAGAACCGAGCCAAAGAAGCGTATGGATGTGGGGTTATAGCCAGGAACCCCTGCAAATACTCTATAAAGCCTGTCCTGGAGGTTATCCACCACATTATCCACCGGCTCAAAGACCCATTCCAGGGGGGCGGCGGGAGACTTCCCGACGGGAAGCAATACGGTTGCAGCCAGGATGACGGCACTCAGCCATATGCCATGAAACAGTGACAAAGCATGAATTGAGGAGGGATATGGAGTGCCCGTTGTACGCAACAGCCTGCGCTGGCCGAGGCTGGTCATATGCACCAGCATCAGCAGTCCAAAGGTGAGGAAGACAAATAGATAAACGGAAAACCGTTCCGGCAAATATGTAAGGTTGATAATGGTTCCCACCCCTATTGGCACTACGCTCATCCATACGTTTTGATATTTGAAAAGACCCCAGGACGTGAAATATGCCACAGCCCAGGTTACGCCTATAATGGTGACGGAGAGCGGCAGACCATCAGTAGTAGCATCCTCCCCTACCAGCACAAGCAACCATTGTACTAACCTGCTATTCATTTCACCGAATCTCAGGTACCACTGATCTGCTTCTACAAGGTACAGCCCTCCCAAGTAGGCAAAGAGGCCCCCAGCCATGACTACCCAGAGATGCTGCAGTCTGCCGTACTCCCTTAGATTGAACAACAGATTAGCGGCCAACGCTGCCAGGAAAGCAAACATCACAAGAGGAGGGGATTCCACCCATCCAGCGACCTGTACCGATGTGGCAGCCGTTGCCAACAGGCCCACCTGAAGCCAAAACGTTACGCCGAGCACCCGGGCAAGGCCCTTTATGCGGTACCCAGATAACAAGTAGGAACTCTTTGCCTGTAGAGTCATGAACGCTCCCCCGCTTCCTCTTCGCCAGGAAGAATGCTGGGCTGACGCCAAGGGTGTTTCAATGCCTGGGCCACATCTTCGTTTTTCCTGAGCATATAGGTAGCTACGCCTCTTCGATGAAGCTGACTAAGGAGAATTTTAGGATCGCCCGCGGCCCCGAAGGATGTGGGGTCTACCACCACCACCGTCGCCGAAACGCCCTGACGTACAGAGGACTCCAGGACGACTCCCCACTCCGGATCCACGGATGATGTTATCACCACAAGAGAAACTGTACTTGAGGGTATCTGAGACTGCCAATTGATAAGCAGGTCTCGTATCGGGACAATCCCTTCAGCGTGAGCTTCCGTCAACGCCGCATATATTCTGTCCAGGGCGGGTGCTCCCTCTTGTGGCGCAAGAATATATTGACGATCTCCGTGTGCCATGAGTCCAACAGCCCAGCCCATCTCCGAGTAGCTCTTGGCGATGGAGGCCGCAGCGGTTATAGCATACTCCTCGGTGTTCTCCAGATCAGATCCCTCTTTAACTCCCGTGTTGAGGTCCAGGAGAATCCACGTTACATCCTCCATTCCCCCATCGAATTGCTTCAGCATAATACTGCCCCTGCGAGCAGTCGCGGGCCAATGAATATATCTGGTGCTGTCCCCTGACCTGTACTCCCTGATAGTTGAAGCGGATGCGGTAGCTTCGGGCGTACTCCTCTGATACGATCCCTCTCCACTGATATCCCCCTGCGCCAGAGAGAATGGTGGAATGTCGACCATGTAGGGCAGCACCGCAATCTGCTCGATGCCGGGCTCTCTATGGCGCAGGCGAAATATGCCGAAGGGGTCTCTGCTGGCGACTGTTGGCGCTCCCACTCCGTATACGCCACGTTTCATAAGAGGGATTCTCAGCGTCAGAGACAGTCCGCCGAAGGACGGTAAGTTCACCACCTCCCCTGAATTGTGGCCCGGCACCTCGGAGAGGTCGTTTATCTCAAGGCTAAACTTCGGCAAAGGGCTGGAGCTACGAATGCTAACCCGGCTCTCTAGGTACTCCCCCACCCGGAGCTTGCCGTACATCCTTTCAAAGGTGACACGGGTAGCTATCAGGTTAAAATAAGCCCAGATGAAGCTGAACGACATCATCATGGCCGTGAGCAAGAACACTCGAAAGTAGATCGGGACCCCGGAACCCAATGCCAGAAGAAGTGTGACGACCAATAGCAACAGTATGGCGTGTATGCGTTTCATGCTTCTAAACCGAACCTATGGACTACTTTCCGCTTTCGATTCTGTATCATATTCCATGTTGCCTCTGATGTAGACTTCGCGTCCAGCAACAACCGCGGCTAGGGCCGTGATCGCTCCAGGTATAGTCCCAGCCAGCACTGGCAACAACGGATAGTTATTGAATGAAATCCTCGCCGTGTCGCTAAGGAAATGCAGGCCGTCGTATGACCAGGTAGACACCCATTCCAGGCCAAGGCCGGTTGCTAGCAGCATAGCTATTCCCGGTGCCACCAGTCCCTTGCGTGTGAGGACTGTGGAAAGGACTATCAGGCTGCTGATTCCAATGGGTATCATCACGCTAAAAAACATACGATGAGGGACAAAGATAAGCATGGATCTGTTGGCAATGTCGCCAATGATGGCAGTGGTGAAGAACAGGAACACTATCGCCGATATAAGTCCCATTGATAGGAAAATATTGGAGGTGTTGTTTGTCCTAAGGCTTGGAATGGACGTCTCAAGAAAGAGGAAAAGCAGAAGCGGAATAGCCAGGGTATATTGCCACAAAGGGGGAGCCAGAGCCTTCATGTCCAATAGGGCTAGATTGCCGTATTCCATTGGGAGGAACTGAAGAAACGGCATGATAATCAGAACAGCGATGCAGATACCCCAGGAAACCAGGGCCCTCACCCGGCGTCCGGCGACGGCAAATGAACTGGCGTAGAGTGCCAGGGCACCAAGGCCAATGGTCGTCAGTATTGCCGGCACCTGGAATATGGGCTTCGACTCGGCCTGGGCCTCCACCAACAGCACCCCAGAAGCCGCGACAAGGGAGACGCCCACGGCCGCGGCCACGAGCCATGTCAAGCTGTTTTCCTGTAAATACGATTTACGGCTCATCTCCATTTTTGCTACCTGCACTCTTCCCTAAAGATTCAACAAGGTAACCCGTCTCTAGCACCATTCTGTGACATAAACGGAGTTAATAATGCATTGTAACATTTCCATAAATCGTAAATCAGTTGCAGTGTATGCGACTTTCTCCCTGGAAATATTCCGGAATGATCCAATGCCAGAGGGATTAACCGAACAAAAATACCAGGGACGCCGCTAGGCAGATTTACAACTTCTTGGACACTATCTTGGAGTCGCGTTCCGGTTCCCTACTTGAGGCCATGACCTTGCGCAACTCCATAATCTCGTCCCTTAACAGAGCAGCCTTCTCAAACTCAAGCGACTTGGACGCCATCTTCATCTGAGACTCTAGGCCCTTGATTACCCGCAACAGGTCGTCCTTAGGCATATCCCTGTGAACCTCATAAACCGGACGCCTCTCTGCCACGGCCTTGACCCGTTCTGTAATGTCTCTTATCGCCTTGTGAATGCCTTCGGGAATAATGTCGTGTTCGCGGTTGTATGCTTCCTGGATTTCCCGCCGCCGATATGTCTCTCCGATGGCCTTCTGCATGGAATCCGTGTTGTTATCGGCATACATGATAACGTGGCCTTCGGAGTGACGTGCAGCACGTCCGATGGTCTGAACAAGGGATGACGCGGAACGCAGATAGCCCTCTTTATCGGCGTCTAGGATAGCCACAAGGCTGACCTCGGGCAGGTCAAGACCTTCCCTAAGAAGGTTGATGCCGACCACCACGTCGTACACACCAAGGCGCAGGTCACGCAGTATCTCGCTACGCTCCAGCGTATCAATTTCCGAGTGTAGGTAGTGAGTCTTGACATTCATCTCCTGTAGATAGTCCGCCAACTCTTCGGCCATCCGTTTGGTGAGAGTTGTGACTAAGCAACGTTCTCCCCTGCCCACCCGTGTTCTAATCTGATCCAGCAGGTCGTCAATCTGGCCCTTGGTCGGCTTTACATCGATAGTTGGGTCAAGAAGGCCGGTGGGTCGGATGACTTGCTCAACCACCTGCTGAGTGTACTTATGTTCGTAAGTGCTTGGCGTGGCCGAGACGTATATCGCCTGGTTTACGTGTTTCTCAATTTCCTCGAAATTCAGGGGTCGGTTGTCTAGGGCGGAGGGCAATCGGAAGCCGTAGTCCACCAGGGTCTGTTTCCTTGACTTATCCCCATGGTACATCCCATGCATTTGTGGAATAGTCATGTGACTTTCGTCTATGAACAGTAGAAAATCGTCTGGAAAGTAGTCCAGAAGGCACCAGGGTGTGCTGCCTTTTTCGCGCCTTCCCAGGTGTGCCGAGTAGTTCTCGACCCCTGAGCAGTAGCCCGCCTCTCGAAGCATCTCAAGGTCGTGCATCGTCCGATTCTCAAGGCGTTGCGCCTCCAAAAGCTTACCTTGTTCCCGAAACCAAGCCGTCCTCTCCTCCAATTCCGCCTCAATGTCCTTGATAGCCAGTACCAGCTTATCCTCAGAAGTGACGAAGTGTTTCGCCGGATATATATCCACCGAGTCCCGTTCCCCGAATATCTCACCGGTGAGGGGGTCGAGTTCCACGATGCGTTCCACCTCGTCGCCCCAAAACTGGATCTGCAAGGCTACTTCCTCATACGCGGGCAGGATGTCGAGCGTATCGCCACGGACACGGAACTTTCCACGCGAGAGGTCCATGTCGTTTCGTTCGTACTGCTGGTCTATCAGACGGCGTACGAGCTTGGTTCGATTACTCTGTTGCCCTTTGCTCAGGGACACCACGAAGCTCTGGTACTCCTCAGGCGCGCCAAGGCCGTAGATGCAAGAAACCGAGGCCACTATAAGCACATCCCGCCGTGTGAGAAGGGAACGGGTGGCAGAGTGACGCAGTTTATCAATCTCGTCGTTGATATCGGAGTCCTTCTCTATATAGGTGTCCGTCTGAGGAACATATGCCTCCGGCTGGTAGTAGTCGTAATAGGACACAAAATACTCAACGGCGTTGTGAGGGAAGAACTCCCTGAACTCCGTGGCCAGCTGTGCTGCTAGGGTCTTGTTGTGGGCGATGACCAGAGTGGGACGCTGCACTTTTGCGACGACGTTGGCCATCGTGAAGGTCTTGCCGCTGCCAGTAACGCCAAGCAGAGTCTGATGGCGCAAACCTTTGTTCACACCCTCCGCAAGCATACCCAGAGCCCGCGGCTGATCTCCTTTTGGTTCGTAATCTGAAACTATTTGAAAATCAGGCATGACATTTTATGAGTGAGATTCAAGCTTCTCGCGTCCTATTTTAACAGACCGCTGTTGGTTTTTCCTATTGTGGTTCGCCAGTTATGTTCTCGGCGAAGCCACCCATATCATGTCGGTGCTGTCTTCGTACAAGGATTCGCCATCGAAGTCGCCAAAGAGATCAATGACGTCGAAACCGCATAATTCAAGCAGATGCTGTGCCTCAAAACGGTGTATATAACGTAGCTGGAAATCCCTGTATATCTTCCGTAACACCTGCCCGGTTCCGTCCAGTTCCTCGATAATCATACGGACGTCTATGACCTGGTTGTGGTTGTCAAAACGGCTCTGGTCCCATACAACCAGGCGGTTCCCCTTTTCCGGGTGAGACACGTCCCAGGAATGGACGGCTACCGTAGAACCTTCGGTCATGGTATCTAGGTCAGGGACAAATATGTCAAAAATCAGCTTGCCACCGGGCAACAGATGTGCCCTTATACCATCGAGACAGCGGCGCTGTTCCTCCACGTTGAGCAGAGAGAGGAAACCTCTGTATGGAATGATAACCAGGGCAAACTTACCTGACATGGAAAGGCTGCGCATATCGCCCAGTAACCAGGTGAGCTTTCCGCTAATCGACCCCGACGCCTTCGCCTTGCGGCGTGCCACCTGAAGCATCTTTGCCGAACTGTCCAGACCGACAACCTCGACACCTGCTTTGGCGATTGGAATAGCGATCCTGCCTGTGCCACAACCCAGTTCCAGTACCGGGCCATCGGACTTACGGGCCTGCTCCACATAGAATGGAATGTCATCCCGTTTCCAGGCATAGACCCAATCGTACAGATCAGACCATTCATTAAAGGGAGTCATAGGTAGTCTCCGAGGGTATAATTTTCCCACTCCTAATTTGAGCGGGCGTTAGAACAGGACTGTCAGCCCTTGTACTGTTCCAAGGTCTCGTCTGGGAAGTCTGCGTTTGTGTACACCTTCTGGATGTCGTCCAATTCTTCAAGGTTGTCAAGAAGGCGCAATGCTTGATCGGCGACCTTGGTATCCAAGAGTATGGTGTTGCTCGGCACCATAGATAGCTCTGCCGAACTGATCTTCACCCCTCGCTGCTCCATAGCACTGCGCAGAGATTCCAGGTTCTCAGGGCTGGCATATAGCTCCAGGTAGGAGCCGTCCAGCTTGAAGTCCTCAGCGCCGGCATCTATCGCCACAAGCGCTATGTCCTCCCCGTCATCCGGTTGCACTTCCGCTGCAACAACCCCGCGCGCCTCAAATATCCAGGACACGCACCCGGCCTCCCCAAGGCTACCGCCCGACCGTGAAAAAGAGGCGCGTACATCCGAGACCGTACGCTGGCGATTGTCGGTAAGTGCATGTAGCAAAATGGCTACTCCGCCAGGGCCATATCCTTCGTAGAGAGCTTCCACTAGGGCCTCGCCGCCTTCGCCGCCGCCGGCTCCGCGTTTGATGGCACGGTCAACGTTGTCCAACGGCATGTTGTTCTCTTTGGCCTTCTGGACAGCCATTCGGAGACGCACGTTCATGTCCGGGCTATCTCCACCTTCTCTGGCCGCCACTGTTATCTCGCGTGCCAGCTTGGTAAACAGCTGACCCCTGCGGGCATCAGTGATACCCTTCTGATGCTTTATAGTAGACCACTTAGAATGACCAGACATCTGACTATTCCTTATGCTAGGTTACAATAGTTCTTCACAGGAATATTATCATTGTCATCCATCCAGGTCAAAGCAGTATGACAAGCACCACACTCCTGAATGAAAAACGGTTCCAGAGTTTTGCGGAGTTTTTGGCAGATGGTCGAGAGGATTACACGAGCGGACGCTAACGCAGCCCATCCGGTAGGTCTACTGTAATGCGCCCTTTTCCCAAGTCAACTTCTAGGACAACGTCATGCATGGCCGGCACCAAGACTTCATCCTTCCCATGGTTCACCACATAGACATCGTTACTCCCGGTGCTGAGAATGTCATTCACCTTTCCTAGAAACTCACCAGACTGTGTCCAGACCTCCATATCCAGTATCTGGAAATGATAGTAGGTGTCGGGAGAGGCTGGCAGAACATCATCCAATGATACCTCAAGCTGGACGCCATGAAGACGATCGGCAGCCTCTTGAGTTTCAATACCACGGAATTTTATAAGAGCCAGCCCCTGGTGCCACCGGCACCCGTCAATCTGGAGGGTCTGTCCACGCGCCATGAGTAGGTTACCCGTAGAAAAACGTTGAGGGTTATCCGTGTGCGACTGGACTTTTACCTCTCCGTCGTATCCCCATGCACCCGCGATGACACCAACGATGGCAACCGCTGGGAGGCTATACTTGGAGTTGTGGGAGGAAGATTTCTGGTTCAAGACACAGAATCCATCACAGGTAAGTGGGGAAGTACCAAAGGAAATTTCAGGAGAGTTAGACTATCTCAAGACTGGCCCGGACATCCTCTTTCACCGCTCGAACACGTAACAAAACCCGCATGGCCTGCGCGACCCTGCCTTGCCTGCCGATAATCTTGCCTTTATCCTCTTCGGCAACTTCCAGCTTGAACACAATCTGGCCGTCTTCGTCGGGGACTTCTGTGACGTTCACTTCGTCAGGGTTTGAAGCTAACGACTTGGCTATATACTCTATCAACTCTTTCATTGCGCCTTCAGCCTCTCGAGAATCCCCATCCTCTTCAACATCCCCGCCACCGGTTCCGAGGGTTGGGCTCCATTGCCAAGCCACTTCACTACCTTCTCCTCATCCATGGTTATGGTGGGAGGGTCGGTGAGAGGATCATAGTGACCCACCTGTTCCACAATGGCACCATCACGCGGGGCCTTTGAGTCGGCAACCACTATTCTATAGCTGGGCTTCTTTTTAGCACCAACTCTGCGAAGTCTAATTCTTAGCATTTTCCCTACTCACCTGACTATACCAGTCGTACATTAATAGATGCTGAGAATTGTAGAGGTGGCTAGTGCCCTTGTCAACAACCAGGATTGACGCATAATAAACGCCACCACATTATCGAACCATGTTGCAAGGAAAATCCCTCAGTTGGAGACATGGGACTTTCGAAGGACATTGGATTCGGGTATCATTCCCTCAGACGCCTCCTCTCAAACGAAATGTCATGACAATACAGTCCAAAAACATCCTAGATTACGTAGGGAACACTCCCCTTGTGGAGATATCCCGCATGAGTCCCAATCCGGAAGTCCGCATCTTCGCCAAGCTGGAAGGCCATAACCCTACGGGGAGCATCAAGGACAGGGTAGCAAAGTACCTAGTACAACAGGCAGAGGAGAGCGGCGACCTGAAGCCGAACCAGACCCTCGTCGAAGCCAGCACAGGGAACACCGCACTGGCACTCGCCCTGATAGCCAAACAAAAGGGATACAAACTAAAGGTTGTGATGCTACGGAGGGCGACCCCCGGAGTGGCGGAACTACTGACAACCTTCGGCGTAGAGATAATATGGTGCGACCCAGTGGCAGGGATGAAGGGTGCCATAGAGATGACAAAGCGCCTGAGCCAGGAAGAAGGTTGGTTCAATACCTGTCAGTTCGAGAGTGAGGCCAATCTGCAGGCCCACTATGAGACTACGGGGCCTGAGATTATACAGGCCCTTCCCAAGGTGGATGTATTCGTTGCCGGCATAGGCACCGGCGGAACCATCATGGGCGTTGGAAAGAAGCTCAAGGAACACAACCCTCAGATCAGGATAATCGGCGTGGAGCCCAAGATGGGCGATCAGCTTCAGGGTCTGAGAAGCCTACAGGAAGGATACATCCCTCCGCTGCTTGACCTGGATATGCTGGACGGAAGGTTCCTAGTAGACACCCAGGAAGCCTTTGAAGGCTCCCGTTCCGTTCTTGAGAAAGAGGGCATTTTCGCAGGTGTGTCTTCCGGTGCAGCACTAAGCTGCGCCCGGCGGATGGCCGAACGAATGGACAGCGGCAACATCCTCGTTATCTTCGCCGACGGTGGGTGGAAATACCTGACCGCCGGCCCCTGGCGAGAAGAGATGGAAGCCAGGATGCTGCAGCCGGACGAAACGGCATGGTGGTAGAGAGGTAGGCGGAGTCCTGTTGCACCTAGCCCTGGTGTATTAAAAAATACTCAAGGCTATCGACAAGCGCCATCCAACTGGCCTCAATTATGTTGCTTGAGGAGCCGACAGTCTGCCACTGGTTCATGCCGTCGGTTGACTCTATGAGTACCCTCACAACCGCCTTTGTGTCCTGGCCCTGATCGACCACACGCACCTTATAATCAAGCAGCCGCACCGCATCCAGGGAAGGGTACGACTCCAGTAGGGCTTTCCGCAAAGCGTTGTCCAGAGCATTCACCGGGCCATTTCCCTCCGCGGCGGTGTGCATCAACTGAGAGCCCACACGCACCTTGACCACCGCCTCCGACAGCATATCCTCATCACCACCATTGGTAGGGACGCGGCGATGGTTCTCCACCAGCACCATGAAGTCAACCATGTCAAACGGAGGACTATAGCCATCCAGACTCCTTCTCACCATCAGTTCAAAGGAGGCCTCCGCCCCCTCATACTGAAAACCCTTGCTCTCCTGCACCTTGATTCTATCCAGAAGGCTCACAACCTGCTCCCTGCTCACCTTGTCGGCCAACCCAAGTTCATTGAGGCGATGCAGGATGTTCCCACGCCCAGACAGCTCAGAAATCACAACGCGTTTGGCGTTTCCCACCATCCCCGGATCGATGTGCTGATAGCTTTCCTCCACCTTCGCCATCGCGGCCGCGTGTAGACCTCCCTTATGACTGAATGAGCTGACACCAACATAAGGCTGCTGTCCATTTGGCAGTATATTCACAATCTCGCTGACGTAGTGTGACGTTTCCGTGAGACCTGCCAACTGGTCATCCGTCACACAATCAATGCCCATCTTCACCTTGAGATTGGCTATTATGGATAAGAGATTGGCATTGCCGCACCGTTCGCCATATCCATTGACCGTCCCCTGCACTTGTGTGGCTCCAACCGCAACCGCTGCCAGAGTATTGGCAACGGCCATGTCCGCATCGCTATGGCAGTGTATGCCCAGAGGTGTCTTCATCTCACGGCGCACTAGGGAGACTATATCGGTTATCTCCGTTGTCAGTAACCCGCCGTTGGTGTCGCACAGCACAAGGCACTCCGCGCCGGCTTCCGCCGCCGCTTTGATACTCTGAAGCGCATATTCAGGATTGGCCTTGTAACCATCGAAGAAGTGCTCAGCATCGTAGAAGACGATCCGTCCCTGCTTCTTCATGAAAGAGACGGAGTCAGCTATCATGGCCAAGTTCTCCTCCAGCGTGGTCTCCAGTACTCTGAGAACGTGTAGGTCCGAACTCTTGCCCACCAGAGTAACAGCGTGGGTCTCCGCCTCCAGCAGCGCTTTGATATTGGCGTCGTCCTCCGCGCGTATACCTGCGCGGCGTGTACTTCCGAATGCGGAGATACGTGCGTTAGAGAGGGGAAGTGACTTTACCCTCTGGAAATACTCGGCATCTTTTGGATTAGAACCAGGCCATCCACCCTCAACGTAGTGGACTCCCAGTTCATCCAGCTTGAGAGTTATCTTGATCTTATCTTCAGCTGAGAGAGATATACCCTCCTGCTGTGTTCCATCTCTCAGTGTAGTGTCGTACAGTTGTATTTCCATAATTTCCCCCTAAAAAATAAAGGCCCCGTCCACAAGGGACGGGGCCTTTATTAAGCCATAAAGATTCCCGCGGTACCACCCTTTATTCCCCAAAACAATTGAGGCTCTCTCTAGGGCACCATCATGCCCGCGTCACTGGTAACGGCGTACGACCCCGACTCGGTCTACTCACCCCAACTCCCAAGGGCTTTTGGCGAGCAGCTCAGGAGTGATTTTCCGAGGGGCCTTTCGCGTCTGCTCTCACCATGCCAGACTCGCTGGGCGATGGAGTCCCACGTACTCGTCTCCGTCTTTGCTTTTGTGACGAAGATAGTATCACACAGCACAAGCAAGGGTCAAGATTGCAAGGTTGGAACCACAAAAGCAAAGACGGAGACAGACGCTACTTGTTGTCGTCCAGTCTCTGGCCAATCTCACGCAAGAAACTCTCCACGTCCGGAGCAAGCGGAACGTCATCCTGAACGGGTTCGGGGCTATGCTGGTCGTCGTAGTACTCTTCCAATTGGGAAATAAGGGCCTTGACCTGTGAGTTACCCCCCACCTGAGACCCCATTTCCTGGTATTGCTCAGTACCTTTGCCCGTCTCTGCTAGGTCAGCAGGGAAGTCATAAAGGGCGCACAGAACCTGCATAAGCCGTGCCGTCCCTGCAAAGTCCTCTTCAAGGCTCAAATAGTGGGGCAGATGCACCATGAAATTGATCATTTCCGTACCCAGCTTCTCAAGTTCCTCTGTCAAAGAATTCATGATGCTGGTTGGGCCTTGGTATCCCCCGTTTGCCTGGCGCGGCGTTATGAGACCGGCCATGCCCGGCATTTTCTCCAGTTCAGGAGAGCCTGTAACTCGAAGTGGCCGTGTATGCGGGACAGCGTTGTACATTCCGCTTATGCGACAGTAGCGCTTTATGTTCAACGCCTTGAGAAGCTCCACCACCGACTTAACGTATCTCTCTGCAAAGGCGTGAGGCTCCATTAGATGGATAAAAAGGAAATCTGGGCCGTCTGTTCCAAGCGCGTAGTATATATTCGTGTTGGGGATCACTATCTCGCGGCGACCCTCTACAAACCGTGAAGTAGGGCGATAACGGGTGAAGTCGAAAAAGTTACCGGGACGGTGCAGCTTTCCAAGTTCCTTGGCGTCAAAATGACTTTCCAGTCTCTCCAATGCCATAGTGCCTACACTGCCAGCGTCTACCCATGGATGGAGGATGGTAATTGCATGGAGATCCTTAAACTCTGGAAGGGGTTCTGGAATATCAAATGCGCCTATTCTCATGGGGCATATTTTCCCACAACGAAAAGATTTTAGCAAACAAACTAAGGGAGTAAACAGGATTATATGGGGTGTCACAACGGATTCTGCGACTTCGACTGTCACCTGAATCCCTCATAAAGCATCCCTACAACTCAAGGCCTATCCAATAAGACACGGTGCGTCACCCATACTCTTACTCAATTGACTCGTAAGTTATTCGATGGTAGATTCACTCTAATTGCATTCTAAAGTACCAGATTAGAATGTCGCTCCAATGCTCGAAGTTGGGCCGGGCCTTAGATCACCTTTAGGTCGCATAAGCCGCCTGAAAGACCTAGGAGGACTTCTAACATTGAGTGATAGGAACTTGGTATGCCGAGAATGCGGATCCGAATTCCTCTTCACCGAAGGTGAGCAGGAGTTCTACCAGAAACGGGGACTTCTCAACGAACCCAACCGCTGCCCCGATTGCCGCGCCGCCAGCCGCCGCTCTCAGAACAATGAGGGAGGGCCACGCCCGATGCACTCAATAATCTATGCATCATGCGGCAAAGAAGCGGAAGTGCCATTCCAGCCACGGCTTGATAGGCCTTGTGTACTGCAACGAGTGCTTCACCGCTGAGAGAGCCGCAAGATAGCGGACTAGGCACTACCTACTACCTTTAATGAGAAGGATATTTGGCTTCTGGATGTTCGGGGGTTAGTTGGCGTGGTTTCGGCAATGCCCCCGACATCCAGCTTTGGTTGTTTTTTAGAATTTTGGTTTACTCCGCGGGCGTCCTGTGCTATAATCCTGCCGAAGAATAGAGAAAGGTAACAAAATAAATGCAGGGGACGGAGAGGAAGCAGGACCTTATAAGGGAGTACCAGACAAGAGAGGGTGATACCGGATCCACTGGGGTGCAAATAGCCCTACTTACAGAGCGGATAAATCACCTCACTGCTCACCTCAGGGTACACCGCAAAGATTATCATTGTCTCCGTGGACTTATGAAACTGGTAGGTCAGCGACGACGGTTGCTTCGCTATCTAAGGAAAGAAGATAGCAACCGCTACATGGAACTGACAACCAGTCTTCTCATTCGGAGATAGCACCCGATGGCGGGTGCTCTTTCTTTATTCTCCCCAAGTGTTGATTAGCTAGAGGAGGATATTTTCATTTTGATTCACAATAAAAGCAGTGAGATAGCTGGTCGCCAACTCACCATTGAAACCGGCAAGCTGGCAAATCAAGCAGGCGGTTCCGTAACCATCAGATACGGTGACACAATTCTGCTCGTCACCGCCTGCGCTGCACCCAATGCAAGGGAGGGCATTGACTTCCTGCCCCTTACCATAGACTACGAGGAACGCCTGTACGCCGCTGGGAAAATCCCAGGCAGCTTCTTCAAGAGAGAGGGACGGCCGACCGAAATCGGAACTTTGGCCGCCCGAATGACAGACCGACCCTTGAGACCCCTTTTCCCAAAGGGACTCCACAACGAGATACAGGTAATCGTAACCGTTCTTTCCGCAGACCAGGAGAACGATCCCGGCGTCCTTGGTATAATAGGGGCGTCCGCGGCCTTGAGCCTGTCAGATGTGCCGTTCGACGGACCAGTTAGCGCCACAAAGCTCGGCTACATAAACGGAGAGATTGTCGTCAATCCCACCTTCGCCCAGTTGCAAGAAAGCAAACTTGACCTTGTGGTCGCAGGCACCAAAGACGCTATAGCAATGATTGAGGCTGGGGCCTCCGAAGTGAGTGAAGATGTAATCATTGAAGCGGTCAAGCGCGGCCAGGAAACCAACCAGCAGATAGTCGCACTTCAACAAGAGTTGATTGATCTGGCAGCAAAACCCAAAATGACCCTGTCCCTTGATGGCCAGGTTGAGGATGAGTTGGTGGATAAGATATCATCCAACCTCGGAGATAGACTACAGCCCACCATCTTCACCAACAGAGAGAAGGGTGAAAGGGACGGATCTCTGGACGCATTGGGAGCGGATGTCGCGGCTCAACTGGGGGATGAGTACTCTCCGCAGAAAGTACGCGCTGCATTTGAAGCCCTGGTCAAGAAACAGGTCAGGTCAGGAATAGTACACGGCGGACACCGCCCGGACGGACGCCAACCCAAAGAAATGCGGCCAATAAGCTGTGAGACTTCAATCTTGCCACGCACCCACGGCACAGGTCTCTTCAGCCGCGGACAGACTCAAGTGCTTACCATTGCTACCCTTGGTTCTATGGCAGAGACTCAGAAACTCGATACCATAAACCCGGATCAGAGCAAGAGATACCTGCACCACTATAACTTCCCTCCATACTCAGTAGGCGAAGTGAGAAGAGTGGGCGGACCCGGACGACGAGAAATAGGACACGGCGCTCTCGCGGAGCGTGCCCTCCTCCCCGTTATACCAACCGAAGAAGAGTTCCCATACACCATCCGTCTGGTATCGGAGTCTCTCAGTTCCAACGGCAGCACCTCCATGGCCAGCGTGTGTGGCAGTACCCTGGCCCTGATGGATGCGGGCATACCAATCAAAGCACCTGTGGCAGGTATAGCAATGGGGCTGGTCATGACCGAGGATGACAAGTACGTCATCCTGACAGACATCCAAGGGGTTGAAGATGCCCTCGGCGACATGGACTTCAAAGTGGCCGGCACAGCCCAGGGGATCACCGCCCTTCAGATGGATATTAAAATCAAGGGAATAACTTACTCCATAATGGAGGAGGCTCTGCAGCAGGCTAAAGAGGCCCGCATGTTCGTACTGGAGCGTATAGTAGAGACCCTGGCCGAGCCAAGAACTGAGTTGAGCCAGTATGCCCCACGTATGCTGAGAATAAGTATCCCCGTGGACAAGATTGGCGCAGTCATCGGGCCCGGTGGAAAGACCATACGCTCCATCATAGAGGACACCAAGGCCACCATAAATGTTGATAACGACGGCACAGTAACCATAGGTTCCGTAAGCCAGGAGGCGGCCCAGAAGGCAGTTGAGCGCATAGAGGGGCTGACCAAAGAGGCAGAGATTGGTGCCATATACACCGGAAAAGTCGTCCGAGTGATGAACTTCGGCGCCTTTGTGGAGATTTTGCCGGGCAAGGACGGGCTTGTCCACATCAGCGAACTCTCAAATGAACGTGTTGAATCGGTGGAGGACGTGGTAAAGGTCGGAGACGAGATCACCGTCGTGGTCAGAGAAATCGACTCCATGGGGCGCATAAACCTCTCACGGCGCGCGCTTCTATAGCAGTCAGGGCATCACGGAGACTCAAACCCAAATGATTCAGAATCCGGAGATTCCAGGGAAGACCGGATGTCGCGGTTTTCGAACCGTCCCGCTAGGCACACGTGATCCTCGAAACTTCAGGTGAGAAGATGGCGTCGATAAAAGTCCTTATTCATGGAGTCACTGGGAAAATGGGGAGAGAAGTGCTGGCCGCGGTCAACCGCGAGCCGAACATGGAACCTGTCGTAGGTATAGCAAAAAACGCCACCGCCGACTACCTCCAGCTTCCAGACGACTCTGGGTGTATCCCGTTCTCCTCAGACCTCGAGATCGCCTTGGGAACCTACAAGCCAGACGTCATGGTCGACTTCACCAACGCCGAGGCATCCCTTACCGCATGCCGCATGGCGGCGGCCAGTGGAGTCAGCCTTGTTATCGG
>CAUZOU010000002.1:0-35746 GCA_963581795.1 Dehalococcoidia bacterium
TTTCATGAGAATGCCTTATTCACCACACGAATTTGTCATAATTTTATGACATTTCTATTACTTAGAGGGCTAACAGATACCGTAAAGTCCTATTAAGCCAAGCTTACAACCCCTTCGAATAGCGACTCACACGTACTATAATTAGACTCTACCAAACGAATGGCATACTTTGAGGAGGATTCATGAAGGTAGGGGCCCACGTTTCCACCGCAGGTGGCTTGGACAAGGCAATTGATAGAGCCGTAGAAATAGGCGCTGAGACCATCCAGATATTCGTTTCTTCGCCAAGGGGTTGGGCCTTCAAGCCAATCCCGACAGCCATGATTTCTAGCTTCCAGGAAAAGGCCGCCAGCACAGGCATCGGGCCTGTATTCTTCCATGGCATATATCTTGTCAGTCTGGGAGCCCCCACAGAGGAGAACTTGGCAAAGTCGATCCAGGCACTCACAGACTATATGCAAGCAGCGGGAGAACTCGGAGCGGCAGGTGTTATCTTTCACTCAGGCAGTCACCGTGGAGTTGGATTCGATGGGGTATTCGACCAAGCGATAAGAGCGATAGACCAGGTTTTGAAGGCTTCGCCGGAGAACGTCTGGCTTACCATCGAGAATAGCGCGGGTATGGGAGACCACATCGGTTCCAAGTTTCAGGAGATAGGCCAGATGATGAAAGCCCTGGCCAGTCCAAATGTGAAGGTGTGCCTGGATACTCAGCATCTATTCGCTTCCGAGTACGATGTGACGCACAAGGAAGGGCTGGAACGGGTTATGGAGGAGTTCGACAGGGAGATCGGCTTATCGAACCTGGTGGCGGTGCATGCCAACGACAGCAAGTCGCCTTTTGGCTCGGCTGTGGACAGGCACGAGAACATCGGTGAGGGACACATCGGCCTGGACGGCTTCCGTACCATCATGGGACACCCCGCGTTCAAGGACGTTCCATTCCTGCTGGAGGTCCCCGGTATAGAGGGCAACGGGCCAGACAAGGCCAACATTGACGTGCTGAAGGGGCTGAGAGCAGAGCTAGGGTTGTGAGAGTCGTCGAACATTATAGAGATGTGTAGGACAAGTTGAAAGAGGAAGAGTTTAAGGAACTGGTGCTCAACGCCATCGGGGAGCTGCCACAGGAGTTGCTGACACAGTTGGACAATGTAGCTATTGTGGTGCAGCAGTGGCCAAGTCGTGAACAGATGGAGGAGGCAGAGTTGAAGCACCGGAGCGAATTGCTGGGACTGTACGAGGGCATCCCGCTGACGGACAGGGAGAACTACAATCTAGTGCTCCCTGACAAGATCACGATATTCCAGGGTCCGGTGGAAGCGCTGCACCAGAGTCCGCGGGAGATGGCGAAGGACATCAGTGTTACGGTTGCCCATGAGATTGCCCACCACTTTGGGATTGATGACGAGCGGTTGGAAGAGATGGGACTGTGGTAGCGCAGACACGGCGTGCCTTGAACCCACATAGTGTGCTGGTAAACTGGTCGGGCCAGAGGGGCGATTTATTTTCTTGCAAGAATTACAAAGAAATGCGGTTGGCGGCTATGCGTTCTTCGGCAAGGCGGTCTGCAGCCCGTGCGGTGGTTATGCCGTTAGTCCTAGACAGTGAGATGACACTCTCGACGGTGTCGTAGATACTGGCGACCTTTTCGGCGGCCGCTTTCTCATCGTATGCTTGACCCATCTCAAGGGAGATATTTATGATGCCGCCTGCGTTGATGATGTAATCAGGGGCGTACAGGATGCCCCGGTCTTGCAGGGTTAAGGCGTGTCGGTCGCCTAGAAGCTGGTTGTTAGCACTTCCTGCGACTACCTTGCACTTAAGACGGGGAATGGTGTTGTCGTTGAGGATGCCGCCGAGGGCGCAGGGGGCAAAAATATCGCAGTCCACGCCGTATATAGCCGAAGGGTCATCGACTACCTCAAGTCCCAGGTCACGTGCCCTGTTGAGTGCCGACTGGTTGATATCGGAGACGATGAGTTTTGCGTCCTCCCGCATAAGGTGGTCAGCAAGGTAGGAAGCGACTTTGCCGAAGCCCTGTATGGCGATGGTGCGTCCAGCCAGAGAATCTTTGCCCCAGATGTCAGCAGCGCAAGCCCTCATGCCCTGGTATATGCCGTAGCCGGTCATCTCGGAGGGGTCGCCGCTGCCTCCCTGGTAGACGGGCAGCCCGGTAACGTGTGAGGTCTCTTTGGCAATCCATTCCATGTCCTGTGTGGTGGCACCCACGTCCTCAGTGGTGATGTAGCGTCCTCCGAGGGAGTCGATAAAACGGCCGAAGGCCCTCATCATGGCCTCGGTCTTGTCGTTGGATGACGCCATTATCAGCGCTTTGCCTCCGCCCATGTCCAGCCCCGCAGCCGCCGATTTGTAGGTCATGCCGCGGGAGAGCCTTAGCACATCCATGATGGCATCGTCCTCGGTCTTGTGGGGCCATATGCGAACGCCGCCGAGAGCAGGGCCAAGGGTTGTATCATGGACAGCGATAAAGACTCGTAGACCAACGGACTTGTCGGTGAAGACAGACAGCTGCTCGTGGCCCTGTGTCTCCATGTATTCTGTGATGTTCATTTTTTCGCCCCAAAAGGAGAGATGGTTATTCTTTCAGCGCTAGCTGGGATTGGAAGCAATCTCTATTCCCACTCAATGGTACCAGGAGGCTTTGAGGTGATGTCGTAGACCACACGGTTGACTTCAGCGACCTCGTTGACGACGCGGTTGGAGATTTTCGCCAGCAGATCGTAGGGGAGACGAGCCCAGTCGGCAGTCATAGCGTCCTCACTGGTCACGGCGCGGATTGCAACCATGTAGCCGTAGGTGCGGGAGTCGCCCATGACTCCCACGGTGCGGGTATCGGTGAGGACGGCGAAGCTCTGCCACAGCTCATTGTAGAGGTCGGCGGATTCAATCTCGTCCATGACGATATGGTCGCAAGCACGAAGCACCTCCAGCTTGTCCCAGGTGACATCGCCCATGATGCGGATGGCGAGGCCTGGGCCAGGGAATGGCTGACGATATACCATCTCTTCCGGCAGGCCAAGAGCCATTCCGGCCACTCTGACTTCATCCTTGAAGAGGTAACGAAGCGGCTCTACCAGAGAGAGCGTCATGTCCTCAGGAAGACCACCGACGTTGTGGTGGGTCTTTATTGTAGCGGAAGCGTTGCCATCGGCCGACTGGCTCTCGATAACGTCAGGGTACAGGGTGCCCTGAGCCAGAAAGTCCACTTTGCCAAGCTCCGCTGCCTGCTTTTCAAACACACGTATGAACTCTTCGCCTATGAACCGGCGCTTCTGTTCGGGGTCTACGACGGCGGCCAACCGGGCTAGGAAGTCCTCGGTGGCATCCACATAGATCAGGTTCATCTTCAGGTTCCGCTCAACGGTGTCTATTACCTGTTCGACCTCACCATGCCTGAGAAGGCCGTTGTTGACGAAGATGCAGGTAAGCTGCTCGCCGATGGCCCTATGGATCAGGGCCGCTGTCACGGTTGAGTCAACGCCCCCAGAAAGTGCACAGATGACCTTGCCATTGCCAACCTGCTTCCGTATGCGTGATACGCTCTCTTCTACAAAGCTATTGGGTGTCCACGTCCCATGGCACTGGCAAATGCGATAGAGGAAATTCTCGATTATCTTCTTGCCCTCAGGGGTGTGAACCACCTCAGGGTGGAACTGTAGGCCAAGAACACCTCTATCGTTGCCCATGACTGCAACAGGGGAGTTGTCGGTATGGGCAAAGGAACGGAAGCCAGGCGGCATTTCCTGCACCTGGTCTCCATGGCTCATCCACACGGTTATGGAGGATGGCAGGTCAGCAAAGAGGGAGCTTGTTTCTTCATTCTGGTGCAGTACTGCATGACCATACTCATGCCTGCTCCCAGGTACAACCTTACCACCCAGCTGATGGGCCATGACCTGCAGCCCGTAGCAGATTCCCAATATGGGAAGCCCACTTTCATATAACCATGCGGGAGCCATAGGAGCGTTTGGTTCGTAGACGCTAGCAGGGCCACCGGACAGGATTACGCCACTTGGGTTGAGACCGGCTACCTGTTCCCAGGAGACACTGGGAGGCACTATCTCGCAGTACACGCTGCACTCTCTAACCCTTCGTGCTATGAGGTGGCTATACTGAGAGCCAAAGTCGATTACGACAACCGCCTCAGCCTTGCCTACGTGGGATGCCTGTATTCCATTGGCGATTTCCATACGATAGAAACCTCCACATCTTGACTGATAGATAATCGGTGGATGGTGGGGTCGTCACAAGGAGCCTGAACCCACGAAACCGTCGCCTCACATTAGCATCTGTGATATACTCCGTCAAGGAAAATTATGCGTAGCCCTCAAGGAATTCAGACCGCTGGAAACCAGGTGGAAAAGGCGGTATCTATTCTTCTACAGGGAGGACTTGTAGCCTTCCCAACCGATACGTTATATGCCCTAGGTGCCCATGCCTTTATCGATGCCGCCGTACAAAGGGTGTATGAGGTGAAGGGCAGGCCCATTGATATGGCATTGCCACTGCTTCTGGCAAACACTTTTGACATGGAAAAGGTGGCCGTCAATATTTCACAGGCTGCCTGGGACATGGCTGAACGGTTCTGGCCGGGAGCCCTGACCATGCTCCTTCACAAGGGGCCTTCCGTATCCTCGGTTGTGACTGCCGGTAAGGAAACGGTTGCGGTTAGAGTGCCTAATCATCATCTTGCACTGAAGCTAATAGAGGCGACAGGCACTCCGTTGACCGGCACCAGCGCCAACAGCTTCGGAGGAAGCGACCCCATTACTGCCCCACAGGTACGCCGCCAGCTTGGAGAAGGAGTAAGCATGATACTAGATGACGGCATATGCCCCCTAGAGGGGGCCTCTACCATCGTAGATATGACTTCTGACACCCCGCGTATTGTGAGAAGCGGGGCCATTCCCGCTTCTCTGCTGACGCAAATGTGCCCAGGAATCGAAGAGTCGGGCAGCAGGAATGCCACACGAAAATCATGAATCAGCCCTCCGCATTCAACAGACATAGGGACGGCATAGAGACAGAGCTGAAATCAATAGTCATGGGACAGAACCTGCCACTGTACCGAATGATGGCCTATCACATGGGATGGTTGGACGACCAGGGAGAGACGGTTCGCATAGATGTCGGCGAACGCATACACGCCACACTCTGCGTCTTGGTCTGCGAAGCCCTTGGCGGTGAAATCGCAAAAGCCATTCCCGCAGCCGTATCGCTAGAACTGGTGCACAACTTCTCACGGATACACAATGATATTCAGGAAGGCACACCGGAGCGATATCACAGGCCAACGGTGTGGTGGGTGTGGGGACCCGCCCAAGGCATAAACGCCGGAGACGGTATGCACGCGCTGGCCCGCCTCAGCCTGCTACGGCAGACCGAGAAGGGAATGCTGGCAGAACTTGCGTTGAGGGCTGTGGAAACCCTGGATACAGCCTGCCTGCGCCTCTGCGAAGGGCAGTACCTTGACTTGACATACCAGGAACGGGTAGACATATCACAGGACGCCTACTTTCAGATGGTGGATGGAAAGACCGCTGCGCTCATAAGCTGTGCAGCGGAGCTGGGCGCGTTGATGGCCTCCGCTGACGAGAAGTCCATAAATGCCATGGCCCTCTTTGGACAAAAACTCGGCACGGCCTTCCAGATACGCAACGACATCCTTGACCTGTGGCGGCCTCAGAATACGGATGCACCGCCGGCAGGGGACATACTCAACAAGAGGAAATCGCTGCCTATTGTATACGCGCTTCAGAACGCTAGCGGAACCGAGAAGCGCGCACTGGGAGACGTTTACTTCAAGCGTGTCATGGAACCCGAAGATATAGAAAAGGTTATTGAAGTTTTGGATAGGTTGGGTGCAAGGGAATTTTCCCAGGAAACGGCCAATACTCTATGCCAGGAAGCCATACAGGCCATAGGCGAAGCCGGCGCGTCTTCCCAAGGAATGGATGAACTCAGTAACGTAGCCCGTTTTCTAATAACTAGGGATTCTTGAATATTACAAATGCACGCTGCTTAGGAACGCCGCTACAATTGCGGAAGGGCCAATAGGGACTGAATTTAATGAACTATTATCGGTGGAGCGCCAAAGGACTTAGATTCTTCGGCCCTGTCGGGCCTCAGAATGACATTGTTGTGTGAGGTTGTATGAAAAAGCAGACCGTACGAGACATAGATGTTAATGGCAAACGAGTGCTGGTCAGGGTTGACTTCAACGTCTCGCTGGATAAGGGCATAATCAGCGACGATGGTCGACTCCGCGCCGTTCTCCCAACGATACAATATTTGCAAGAGCATGGAGCAGCAATAGTCCTCTGCTCCCACCTTGGCAGGCCGGGCGGGAAGGTCGTGGAGGACATGAGGCTGGCTCCCATCGGACAGCGCCTGTCTGAACTTTTGCAGCAGGACGTAACCTGCCTAGACGAGTGCATAGGCCCAAAAGTGTCGGCAGCAGTGAAGGAACTGAAGCATGGAGAAACTCTTCTGCTTGAGAACCTGCGCTTCCACCCTGAGGAGGAGCAGAACGACCCGGATTTCGCCAAAGCCCTTGCATCCATAGCGGACGTATTTGTAGACGACGGGTTCGCGGTCGCACACCGCGCACACGCATCCACGGAAGGAGTCACCCACTATCTGCCGTCTGTGGCTGGCTTTCTCATGGAGAGGGAGATGGAAATCCTGGGTTCGGTGCTCCAGTCCCCTGAAGGGCCCCTTGTTGTGGCCCTTGGAGGAGCCAAGATAAGCGATAAGATAGGAGTCATTGAGAACTTTCTGCACAAGGTGGATACCCTGTTGATTGGCGGCGGGATGGCTGCCACCTTCCTCAAGGCTCAGGGGTTGTCCGTCGGCAACTCCCTAGTGGAGGATAATCGACTAGACATAGCCCGGGACATCATGGAGCGCGCAAAGGGAAACGGCACGTCTCTGCTTATCCCGCTGGACGTGGTAGTTGCCGACTCCTTCAGCGCTGTGGCCGACAGCCGTACCGTGGACGTGGAAGATGTGCCAGATGGATGGTACATCATGGATATAGGGCACCGCACGCTGGATGTCTTCAGAGCTGAGGTAGCCAAAGGCAAGACAATCCTCTGGAACGGGCCAATGGGAGTCTTTGAGTTCGCGGCCTTCAGCAGAGGCACACGGGAGCTTGTAGCGACCCTTGGAAGTCTGAACGGAGCCACCACAATCCTAGGCGGAGGCTCCACGGCAGAGGCGGTGGACTCGCTTGGCCTTACAAACAGGATAACACACGTCTCGACGGGCGGAGGCGCGTCCCTGGAGTTCCTGGAGGGCAAGACCCTGCCAGGTATCGCCGCTCTACTGAACAAGGAGTCATAAAGACCATGATAGATTTCCCTCACATTGCAGATATATGCCAACCAACTGCTTCGAAGGTTGTAATGCTGGTAGCAGACGGCCTTGGCGGCGCACCCCATCCCGAAACGGGCAAGTCGGAGCTTGAGGTAGCCAGAACTCCCAACCTAGACAAGCTGGCATCATGCAGCGCCTGCGGGCTCACCACGCCTGTACTTCCCGGTATTACGCCAGGGAGCGGACCGGGACATCTATCGCTATTCGGATACGACCCGGTGAAGTACCTCATCGGCCGTGGCGTGTTGGAGGCACTTGGCATCGACATTGAACTGCGGGACGGCGACGTGGCAGCACGGGGCAATTTCTGCACAGTGGACGGCCAGGGCAAGCTTATGGACCGCAGGGCGGGGCGCATCAGTTCCCAGGAGAGTACCCCCCTTTGCAAAATACTTGACCAGATAGATGTGCCCGGACTTGAGGTGCGCATCTTCCCTGTGCAGGACTACCGTTTTGTGGCACTGTTCCGAGGTCACGACTTGAGCGAAAGCGTGACAGAGACCGACCCACAAATACTGGGCGTAGCGCCAAGACGTGTGGAGGCCCTCAACCCGGCGGCTGAAAAGACAGCCGCGGCGGCCAACGCCCTGATAGAAGGGGCAAGGGAGATGCTTGGGAACCGTGAGAAGGCCAACATGGTGATGCTGCGAGGGTTCTCACAACTGCCGGAACTGCCCAGTTTCGGTGAGTCGTACAAGCTAAACCCCGCCGCTATCGCCGCATACCCCATGTATCGCGGCCTGGCCAAGGTCGCGGGCATGAAGATAATACCCACAGGTCCAAATTTCCAAGCTGAGGTGGAGACTCTGAGGCTAAACTTTCAAGAACATGATTTCTTCTACCTTCACTACAAGCCCGCTGACGCTGCGGGTGAGGACGGCAATTTCGATGCAAAAGTGCAGGCACTGGAGGAGCTGGACGCATTCATACCCAACATCCTTGACCTGAACCCCGATGCACTGGTTGTGGCAGGGGACCACGCCACTCCGTCGATACTTGCAGGACACGGTTGGCAGCCCGTGCCACTGCTCATACACTCCAAACTGACACTGGGGGAGGGAGTGGATGCTTTCGACGAGAGGGCGTGTGCCAACGGGTCGATTGGAAGGATACCAGCCACTCAGGTTATGTTCCTTGCGCTGGCCCACGCCGGCAAGCTAATCAAGTTCGGGCCATAAGGTAGACCATTGGATAAAACACTTTCATAGAGGAGTGAGTCCCAACAGACTTGTACCCAAGAACAGTACTGAAATATATTCAGAAAACCTAGGAGGAATAGGATGCCAACACCCATCGTCGCTGGAAACTGGAAGATGAACACCACCCTAACCGAGGCAATAGCACTGGCGTCCGAGATGCGGGACGCGCTGGATACCATAGGCGAAGTGGAGAAGGTGCTGTGTCCGCCGTTCCTCTCTCTGAAGGCGGTGAAGGACGCTATGGAAGGCACCTCAATAAGGATTGGTGCGCAGAATATGCACCACGAGGAGAAGGGGGCATACACAGGCGAGGTATCGCCCGGGATGCTGGCGGAGTTGTGCCAGTACGTAATCCTTGGCCACTCAGAACGGCGGCAGTATTTCTGGGAGACGGACGAGGCAATCAACCGCAAGGTAAGGGCCGCACTGGCCGCAGGGTTGAAGCCAATCCTGTGCGTGGGAGAGGGACTTGAGGAGAGGGAAGAGGGGCTGGCAAAGTCGGTGGTGACGGCACAATTGCGTGGGGCACTCAACCGCGTGTCGTCCAGCGATGCGCTGGCCGTGGCCTACGAGCCAATATGGGCCATCGGGACGGGGAAGGCGGCGACCGGGGAAGCCGCGGAGGAGATGATGAGTACAATACGCGACACTCTTATCGAGCTATACGGAGATGCCTCAGCCATGGAAGTACCCCTGCTGTACGGTGGCAGCGTTACGCCAGACAACGTCGCCGAGTACGCTAGCCAACCAAACGTCAACGGAGCTCTGGTTGGGGGAGCCAGCCTGGATGCAGTGCGTTTCGCAGGCATCGCGCGCGGGATAGCGGCGGGGTAGGGGGGCATTCCATGCATCCTCTCATAGCCGTTGTGGGGCCAACGGCAGTTGGCAAGAGCAGGCTGGCGCTGGACTTGGCACGTCGGTTTGAGGGCGAAATAATCAACGGTGACAGTCGACAGATATACCGCGGCATGGACATCGGCACCGCGAAGGTTTCTGCGCAAGAACGCGCCTTAGTTACACATCACTTGGTGGACATAGTTGAACCCGATGAGCCATACAGCCTTGCCCTGTACCTGGAACAGGCCCGCAAGGCCGTCCAGGACGTACAGAAAAGAGGCAAGCTCCCCGTTCTGGTTGGAGGCACCGGGCAGTACGTCTGGGGTCTCCTGGAAGGGTTCCTCACTCCTCAGGTCGCACCCAACCAAACGCTGAGGGCGCGGTTGGAAGCACAGGCCGCGGAAGAAGGACATGGCTCACTGTGGCAGAGGCTTGAAGATGTGGATAGAGTGGCAGCATCGCGCATAGATTCTCGAAACGTACGGCGGGTCGTACGCGCTCTTGAGGTTTTTTGTGAGACGGGAATACCCTTTTCCCAGGCCCAAGGTCGAGAGAAGCCACCGTACCGCACCATGATCATTGGCTTGACGATGGAGAGGCCCCGTTTGTACGACCGCATCGACCAGCGAGTGGATGCGATGGCTGTGGCGGGATGGCCACAGGAAGTATCGCACCTTCTGGAAAAGGGATACGACGCGGATCTGCCATCCATGTCCAGCCTTGGATATCGTGAGATGGCCGCGTACGTGAGTGGTGAACTGCCGCTGGAGGAAACTATGGCCCAAATTAAAACGGCCACACATCGGTTTGCCAGGCATCAGTACTCCTGGTTCCGCCTTGGAGACACTCGCGTAAGTTGGCTGGACTCAGATGCGCCAGAGACGACACCACGAGCGTGTGATCTGGCGGCAGAGTTTATCATGGAAACCGAGCAAGCGTAGTTCCGGCACGGAAGGCGCTCTAAATTCTGATGGCCTTGCGCTATGTAACGAACCATCCCACTGCCCCTTCCAGAAAAGTTAAGGTGTAGGGTAGGCCCTGCAGCCACATTCAACTTCTGTTGTCCTAATCTGACCATGTTCTGTGATCCGCAAGGTTTAGGTCTGATCTGAGCCCAGTCTGGAGGAGACACCGACAGCGCCACCGCCAAAGGGGCTTCGCCCCTCTGGACTCATCGTGGCCTAGGCCTATAATCTGGGCGCAGGGCCACGCTCATTCGCCAGGCTCATGACGAGCTTTCACCCGCAATAGGCTCTGTTTATGAAGGTACGGCAAGCGAGCCATGGTAGCCTATGGTAGAATCTAGGTGATTTAGGAGATAGTTCTATGCTGAAATTACTTGTCGGTCTGACAATAGGGATATACCTCGGATTCAACTCCCCAAAATATATCAAGCAGTGCCGAGAGATGTGCGATTGCTACATCTCGGCCGTGCATGATGAAGCGCACAAAAAGGAACCAGCGTGAGATTTACAAAGATGCATGGAGCTGGCAACGATTACGTGCTTCTAGATGCCCGCGACATGGAGGCCGACTGGCATGCTCTGGCCAAGTCCATGTGCGACCGTCACATGGGAGTTGGGGCCGACGGCCTTCTGCTGGTCGTGCCGTCTGGCACAGCTGACATACGTATGCGCATGTACAACCCGGACGGCTCCGAGTCCGAGATGTGCGGCAACGGCATCCGCTGTCTTGGCAAGTACGTTCTAGAACGGAACATCGTTGACCGTGATAGGAACCCGCTGAACGTGGAGACCATGGCCGGAATTCGTGTGCTGGAGCCGATATGGCACAACGGCGAGGTAGACCGTATCCGTGTGGCCATGGGCGAGCCTGAACTGCGTTCGAATAAGGTTCCTGTGACTCTCTCGGAAGATATGGGGGACGGGCCTGTGCTAGACTTCCCTCTAGACGTAGACGGTACTTCGCTTGACCTCACATTCGTCTCAATGGGCAATCCGCACGCGGTCGCATTCATAGACTCGCCCGTAAACAAGTTTCCGCTTCACCGCATTGGGCCGGAGGTGGAGCGACACGGGATTTTCCCCAACAAGGTGAATTTCTCGATAGTAAACGTGAAAGATGGCCGCTGGGTGGTTGCAAGGGTATGGGAACGCGGAGTGGGTGAGACACTGGCATGCGGTACGGGAGCCTGCGCCATAGCTGTGGCAAGCCGCCTGCACGGGTATACGAGCGATGAAGTTGACATAACCCTCCCAGGAGGCGTCCTCACAATCTCCTGGGACGGTGTGGGACAGGTATACATGGAGGGGCCTGTCGTTGAGATCTTCAAGGGCGAATGGAACGGCTGAATGCTAACCTGAGATGAGGCCATAAATGAAAGTCTGCATTCCCCACAGGACAACCAAAGACAAGGCTCTGGAGCAGTTAAAAGCACACAGTTCCAAACTGATGGCCAGGTTCGGCTCGGAGGTATCCGGGCTTCAGCAAGAGTGGCATGAGAACCAGATGACCTTCTCCTTCACGGCGCGCGGGTTTTCCATAACGGGTATGCTGATGGTAGCGGATGAACAGGTGGACTTGGAGATAAACCTGCCGATGCTGGCAAGGCTCATGGAAGGACAGATCCGAGATAGAGTGACGGAGTCCATACAGGAGATTTTTAAACCAGAGATTGAGGGTAAGGAGCAGAATACATGAAGTTCGCCAACCGTATAGAGCAGCTTCCACCGTACCTTTTTGTGGAAATCAGCCGCAAGATAGCCCAAAAGAGGGCTGAGGGCGCCGACGTGGTCACCTTCGCCATCGGTGACCCGGACATACCGACTCCTACGCATATTTTGAATCGCCTGCATGAGGCAAGCCAAGACCCTCCCAATCACCGCTATCCGGAGTCGGAGGGGCTACCTGAACTACGAAGGACCATTGCCGAATGGTACGAGGGACGCTTTGGAGTGACACTTGACCCGGATAAGGAAGTGCTGCCCCTCATTGGAGCCAAAGAGGGCATCGGTCATGCCGCTCTTTGCTTCATTGATCCAGGAGACGTGGCCCTTATTCCGGACCCCGGATATCCCGTCTACTCCGTTGGAACCATGTTCGCAGGCGGCGAGTGCCACTGGATGCCATTGGTGGAGGGGAATGAGTGGCTCCCAGACCTGAAGGCCATACCTACGGGAGTTGCAGATAAGGCCAAGGCCATGTGGATCAACTATCCAAACAATCCCACAGGAGCCATTGCAGGAGGGGAGTTTTTCGAAGACGTAGTAGCTTTCGCAAAACAGCACGAGATTCCAGTGCTCCACGACGCCCCATACACGGAGGTAGCCTACGACGGTTACAGGCCGATGAGCTTCCTTGAGGTACCGGGAGCCAAAGACGTCGGCATAGAATTTCACTCGCTATCCAAGAGCTACAACATGACGGGCTGGCGAATAGGCATGGCTGTCGGCAACGCAGATATGATAAACGCACTGATGCGCGTGAAGTCCAACCTAGACTCCGGCATACCCCAGGCCATTCAGCACGCCGCGATAGAGGCACTCCGTGGCCCTCAGAACTGTATTGAGGAACACAACCAGATATACCAGAAGCGCAGAGACAAGGTGGTGGCGACACTGAGACAAATAGGGTTGGATGTGGCCGTACCAAAGGCCAGCCTCTACGTCTGGGCCAAGCTCCCACCAGGATGGACATCGGCAGCGTTCTCTTCGCTTCTAATAGAGGAGAAGGACATTGTGGTGACTCCGGGTTCAGGCTACGGCAGCTACGGGGAAGGGTACATTCGTTTGTCTCTAACCATCGCAGATGTACAGCTGGATAAGGGCCTTGAGCGCCTGACATCCTGGCGTATACCAGACCCGCCATCCAGCTAGACGTTCCCAGCTAAGAAACCTCAAGCCAGGCATACAAGGAGGTACCAGCCACGCCCAAGACAATCGTATCCACCAAGGTACGCCCGGAAAAGGCCGTCTTGGTGGGGGTAGAAATCAAAGGTGCCCGTCATCTTTGGACGGTGGAAGACTCGCTGGAGGAGCTGAGTCTGCTGGCCAGCGCCGCGGGCGCCCAGGTGGTGAGTACTCTCGACCAGCGTCTGGACAGGCAGACCCACACCTATGTGGGCAAGGGTAAGATAGACGAGATCAAAACCATGCTGGATCACGCGGAAGCAAACGTGGTGATATTCGATGACGAACTCACGCCGACGCAGCAGAGGAACCTTGAAGAAGCCCTGAACGTGAAGGTCATAGACCGTACCGCTCTTATCCTTGACGTGTTTGCAAGGCGTGCACAGACCCACGAAGGGCGGCTACAGGTTGAACTCGCCCAGCACGAGTATCTATTGCCACGACTTGTGGGCCAGTGGTCCCACCTTGAACGCCTTGGCGGCGGCATAGGCACACGAGGCCCAGGAGAGACTCAGCTAGAAACCGACCGCCGTATCATACGCAACAAGATTCAAAAACTGAAGCGTGAGTTGGAACAGGTACGTCAGCAGCGCTCACTGTACAGGCAGCGCCGTCAACGGCAGGGTGTGCCGGTGGTGTCACTGGTGGGATACACCAATGCGGGAAAGAGCACCCTTCTCAATGCTCTCAGTCATGCCGGGGTGGTAGCTGAGGACAAGATGTTCTCTACTCTTGACCCCGTCACCAGAAAGATATCTCACCCGGGCAGCAGGTCGTTTCTGCTCACAGATACCGTCGGGTTCATCCAAAAGCTGCCTCCAACGCTTGTGGCCGCCTTCAGAGCTACCCTGGAGGAGCTTGAGGGCGCCGATGCAGTCATCCACGTTATAGATATAACGCATCAGAACGCGGCAGAGCAGGTACAGGTGGTGGACGACCTCCTGGCTCAACTCAACCTAGAGGACAAACCCCGCATACTGGCACTGAACAAGATAGACCTCCTTGTGAATCATGAGCAAGGTGAAGAGTACGTACAGCGTCTCAATAACCAGGACGAGGACAGCATTGTGCCCGTATCTGCAGCGAAGGGATGGGGTATGGACAACCTTCTGAAAAGCATCACGGCGCTACTGGACGCACAGAAAGGCCAGTCACAAGACGCTGCAGGCTTTTGGGCCTAGAGTTCTCTCTCAAGTAATTTGATAACTTCAATAACTATTGGCAAAGGAGTTTACATGACGTTAGAAACAAATGGCCTGCCAGCCAAGCCATTTTTCACATGCGATGCCGATGGGCTTTCCATATTGGACGCCGCACAGGCAAACAATCTTCTGAGCGCGTACTCGATTCAGCCCTGGATGGATTTTAAGAATGGGCAAGGAAACATAATAGACACGATTCCGCGTAAGGTGACGGCTCGGGATGGGCAGCAGATAACTGTGGAGTGCGAGGACGGCATGGTGCACATAGACTTTGAGGAAGGAAAAGCTCGTAAGGTCACACCGGCCGGAGAGTACGTTTATATGGGCGCATTGGAAGAGCGGAACGATGGAATGGGTTACATAGCGGTGTCATAGGGATAGGGAACAGGCGATATATATTCGCCCTATATATGTTATGTCAAATACAATACGCTCGAAATCGCTCTCACGTTGGCATAATGCTGCCATGTCCACTGTCACCCTATCACTTTCGTCTAAGGCAGTATGAGACTGCTTGTGCAATACGAGCCGTAGACCTTCGACTTGACTTCAGGGTCGGCTGCGTGCAAAACTCAGCCCGAAAAAGCCCAGTTCCCATCCCATTGGTATCATCGAGTCCAAACCCCAGCCATCCTGGATTATTTGGCCCAGAGGTTAGATAAGAGTGACGAGCAAGACGCCCGACAGCCCGGATACCACCGATAATACCCCTGAAAGACCTGAAGTAAAGACCGTTCTATTAATTGAGGACCTTCACACCTCGTTCTTTACCCGCGACGGCGAAGTCAAGGCCGTTAATGGCATTAATCTAACCCTGAAAGAAAACAGTATCCTCGGCATCGTGGGAGAAAGCGGCTCGGGTAAATCCGTTACGGCACTTTCTACGCTGCGCCTTGTGCCCTATCCTGGAAAGATTACGCATGGAACCGTGTCCTTCGAGGGAGTGAATCTCCTTGAGGTCGATAACGAAAGTCTACGTAAGATACGCGGCAAGGATATAGCCATAATCTTCCAAGAGCCGACCACCGCTCTCAACCCGCTTATCAACATAGGCACGCACATGGAAGAGGTGCTTCAGGCCCATAGCTCCATGACTAAAGTGGAGGCCAGAGAGAGGGCGGTTGAGCTTCTGACAGAGTTTGAGTTACCATCTCCGTCTCAGATTCTGAAACGTCACCCATTCGAGCTTAGCGGCGGCCAGGCACAGAGGGTGATGATTGCAATGGCAATGGCCTGGAACCCGAAGGTGCTCATCGCCGATGAGATCACCTCAAACCTGGACGTCACCCTACAGGCGGACGTGCTTGACCGTCTCAAGCGGCTACAGGCTGAGAGGCACTCTGCCATCGTACTTATTACACACGACATGGGTGTCATAGCCCAAGTGTGCGAGGACGTAGCCGTCATGTACGCCGGCTCCATTGTCGAGTATACGGACACTCCGCACCTGTTCCAGCGTCCTCACCATCCCTACACGTGGGCACTATTGCAGTCCATTCCACGCCTCGATCAGCCAACGCGCACCCTGCACCCCATACACGGCTCATCCCCCAACCTCATAGACCTCCCGGATCAGTGCCCCTACCTACCGCGGTGCCCCAAAGCCTCGAACGAATGCCGTCTAAGCCCAAAACCCGCCTTGAGAGAGGTTGAGCCCGGACACTACGTTGCCTGCTACAACGTGATTGAGCACGACGACTAAGAGGAGCGCGCAGCGCCCCCTCCAACAACCCTATGGATAATCGAGACCTCCGTAAACACCTCAACCAGGAATTCCGCCACGGCATTTTCAGCAATGCGCCCCGTTTTGATGGCCAGGTCTGCCTCAAGTAAACCGCGATGCAAGGACTCAAGGGCAGTCACGGAGTAACGCCTTCCCTGCTCTCTCACCTTGTTGAGTACCCATCCGGAGGATAATCCGATGCCGGCGCCTATCTGACTCTGCGGTACGTTCCTAGCCTCCATATCCTTGATGAGAAGGAGAAGCCGCACCTGGCGCGCTACCATAGTCACTATGTAGGGGCCATTTGCTCCGTCCTCCATAAGATGTCCTATGATCCGCAGGGCTTCGGAATATCTCTTTTCAAGCATGGCATCAACGACATTAAATACGCTCATCTCCTTAACCAAGGGCACCAGAAGCCGGATGTCTTCTCGCTCCACGGTGCGACCCCCGCAGTAAAGAGATAGTTTTTCTATCTCACTATGCAGAGTCCATAGGTTGCCCCCAACCAACGCTGCCAACAGTCTAACTCCATCCCCGGATATACTGCATTTCATTGAGGCGGCTCTCTCCTCAATCCAGGCGTTCAACCCGGCACCGCTAAGAGAGGAAAATTCTCTTGTCCGTCCCAGCGGTGACAGTTGTTTCAACAGAGCGTTGTCCTTTCTGACCGCCCCGTCAATCAGCACCAGGTCTGTGGATGGAGGCATGGCAGGAATATAGCCTGCAATGGACATCCACGAGGAAGAATCGCCCTGTGCGCCTTTGCTCTTCCTGGAGGCCCTCCGGCCATCTGTGGAAGACAGTAGGCCGTCTACGATAACCATCCGCCTTTCTGCCAGGAACGGCACTGTGTTGCACAGCGCCTGGAGGTGTTGTGGCGAATAGGCGGAAACGTGTGACCTTGTGACATTGGCATCAAGGACATCCTTCGGCCCCACCTGGGACTTGAGATGCTCCAGTGCTTCATGTATGGAGAATTCGTCTGCGCCGTAGAAAATGTGAAGCATTTACCATTCCCAGAGTACATTTCCAAATGCACACCACACGAGTATAATATAAAGCCAGCATACACTAGAGAAAGCTAGGTTTGTAGCCACGGACACTTTACAAAATGAGATTGGCACTCCTATATCGCCTTGCTATTCCCCTTTTGTTGACCATTGTGTCAGCTTCTGTCTTCTTCCGCGTTCTGATTCTTGTTGTGCTAGCCATAGCTTTCTCATTTCTTCTTCTGCTGCTATCCCGTCTCGCAGGAAACGTAACGGGTAAGGCAGAAAAAACAACCAAGGACGTAAAGAAGGTCATAGAGAGCAACTACAAGATAGTGGACGACAATGAAGAGCCATCCAATAGCGAGAACGGATCCTAATAAGAGATCAAATAGAAGACCGTCAGAATTAAATCCTCTTATCAAAGGCACTCGTATATGTTGAGTAAGTGTTGCCGAACTGCAATGAAATTTCACGGAATCTAATATTTGAGAAAGAATATCAAATGCAAAGAACTCTTAGCCGTTACATACTACTTGAACAGGTTGGCAGTAGTGGCCTAGCGACGGTATACAAGGCCCAGGACCCCAGTCATGACAAATTTGTGGCCATGAAGGTTCTGCGCCCCTTTATGAGCACCGACGAGGCCCTGCTGGACAAGTTCTCGCAGGATATAGAACGAGTAGCCAAATTGAGCCACCCAAATATCCTGCCCGTCTACGGGAAAGAAAACGTGGGAGATACGCACTGGGTGGCAATGGAGTATACATCTTGGCCTACCCTAAGGCACTGGCTACAACAGCCTATTCCAGCGGCACAGGCGATGATGATCCTGCGTCAGGTCGCGGCGGCTATTGAAGCCGCTCAACTTGAAGGGATATATCACGGAGACATAAAGCCAGGCAATATATTCCTGGACACTGAGACGGGACATGTGATGCTGAGTGATTTCGGTATAACCATGCTGGGCGAGGGCGCACCCCCCGGGATGCGAACGTCGCTCAGGACGCCCCTGGCCACCTATACGGCCCCGGAACAGGGCCAGGGGTCGACTCCAAATGCCATTTCCGACATCTACTCCCTTGGAGTACTTGCCTACGATATGCTGACAGGGACGGTCCCATTCAACGCCCTTGACCGTTCCTCTGTGCAAGCAAGGCAGTTGATTTCCGCACCTCCTATACCAAGTGAGGTGAACCCGAATATCCCGCAGCAACTGGATGCCATAATCCTGAAGGCACTGGCTCCCCACCCGGAGCGGCGCTACCAGACTGCCGGAGAGTTCATTGCGGCGCTGGCGGCAGCGTCTCCCCTGCCGGAAGAAAATGTCACGTCCTTTAGGATTGCAGCCGGTTCAGAACCCCAAACGGTGTTGCCTGGCATGGAACCTGTGGGATCAATGCCGCTGGCAGAAGACCGTCCTATGGTTATTTGCACGATCTGTGGACACAACAATTATGTCGGGGCAACATGGTGCACCGAATGCTGGGGCGTACTAAACCGCATGGTAACAGTTCCGGGCAAGCCGGCCCTCTCTTGGGAAGAGAGGGCATTTAGGAGGAAGAAGTCATCCAGAATACGGCGCAGCATTCTGGGTTCGGGTATGGCCGCGATAGGAGTGGTTCTAGCAGTCCAATTCTTGAATATCACTCTTCCACTACCTACGCCATCGTCCACAATCAGCTCTGAATCAGGCCCCGGGGAGTGGGCCATGATACACAGGAGCTTTGAGGGCTCAGGAGTTGTCCCTGGAGAAAGTGCCGATATTGACGGCAGGATAAAGTGGACGTTTGAGACCGGTGACCCAATAGTTTCCAACCCTGCGATAAAGGACAACAGAGTATATCTCAGCACCCAGGACAATAGGGTGGTGGCCCTGGATGCATCTACAGGAGACCTTATCTGGGAGCATAAGACCGTAACGGCAGTGCAGTCATCACCGGCGGTGGCTGGAGACATGGTCTTCTTTGGAGCGCGGAATAGAAAAGTAATAGCGCTTGACGCCTTTACCGGCAATACGCTGTGGGAGTTTGCCACGGAGAACAATCCCACAACAGGCTCGCCAATAGTGAAGGACGGAGTGGTGTATATAGGTTCAGGCGACGGCCGTATCTACGCCCTAGACGCGCTGACCGGAACCGAGCGGTGGTCACAGCTGGACGCCCTTGACTGGATTACCAACACGCCCGCACTGTCCGACAACATCCTGGTAGTATCCTCGCTTGACGGCTGGGTGAGAACCTACGATACAAATACAGGCAAGAAGCGGTTCTCGTTCAGCGGCTTTAATCGGCTGATTATGGGATCTCCAATAATCATGGGAGAAACTATATATGTCCCCTATCAAAACGGCCTTTTGGCCTCCATGAAACTGAAGGAAACGGAAGTGCTCTTTCAGAGCAGGTGGTACAGAGGCGCGCTTCAACTATGGTTTTGGGGCATGATAGACCACCCAGGGCTTCCCAAGGGCGTGAACTGGGTCAAACGGATTGGTGGCACAATTAACTCAACTCCAGCGGCTGATGAAAACAAGATTTACGTCCCCACCGAAGGCGGGCAGCTCCACGCCATAGACAGGTTCACTGGAAAGCGTCTATGGATCTTTGACTCTGAAACGGATAACGTATCCATGCCAACACTGGTGGAAGACGTCCTTCTTTTGAGCGATAGTGATGGGGCGCTTCGAGCCTTGGACAGGGACAGTGGTAAGGAGCAGTGGTCACTGCAAATTGCCGAAGGTATCACATCCACGCCTGTGCTGGCCGGCGGCACCCTGTATCTTGCCTCTGAGGACGGTACGCTCTACGCCGTGGAGTGATTATTTTTTGCAAATTGCAAAAAGATACATATACAAGAATATACTTTTATAAAAAATGGAAAATGCAGAAAAATGGAAATAGGAATTGTCGGCCTTCCAAAGTCAGGCAAAACTACCGTTTTCAACGCCCTTAGCAGAGGTGATGCAGACATAAATCCATCGTCCGCATCAGCGACCAAGCCAAACCTTGGAATAGCGAAGGTCAAGGACTCACGGCTGAGACCGCTGGAGGACATGTTCCACCCCAAGAAGACGGTGCCAGCAGAGGTCAAGTACATAGACTTCCCAAAGGCACCCGAAGGGCTTGCAAAGTCACAGGGTATAGCAGGAGAGTTCCTAAACCTGCTCCAAAAAACGGACGCGCTGCTCCACGTTGTCAGAGCCTTCCAGGACCCGTCTGTACCTCATCTTGAGGGAGGAGTCGAACCACACCGTGACCTGGCTACCATGGACCTTGAACTGGCCTTTGCAGACCTGGCTATTCTGGAGCGAAGGGTGGAGCGGCTTGAAAGTGAGCTGAAAAGCGTCAAAGCTGCCGAAAGAGACGGTAAGCTACGAGAGCACGCTGCCCTGGACAGGATCAAGGGTGAGCTGGAGAATGAGGTGCCGATACGGGAGCAGCAACTTTCCGACGAGGAAACCAAGATCCTGGCGAACTTTCAGTTCCTGACAGCAAAGCCAATGCTGATTGTCTGGAACATTGGGGAAAATGACGTGACGCAGGCGTCTGAGTTGGAAGAGAAGCTGAGACAACAGTACTCCAAGCCTGGTGTGGAGATTGTCGCTCTGTGCGGTAAGCTGGAGATGGACTTAACCGATATGGATGACGAGGAATCAGAGGAGTTCCGCAAGGACATGGGTCTGCAGGAGCCAGGACTTCAACGTGCAATCAGTTCATCCTACCAGCTTCTTGGGCTGGTGTCATTCTTCACCGTCGGCGCCGACGAGGTTAGGGCATGGACCATCGACAGGGACATTCCTGCCGTCAAGGCAGCATCGAAAATTCACACGGATATAGAGAGAGGGTTCATCCGCGCCGAGATAATCTCGTATGACCACCTACTTGTGTGCGGCAGCCTTGCCGAGGGGAAGAAGAAGGGACTGCTCCGCCTTGAGGGCAAAACATACAAGGTCCAAGATGGCGACATCATCAATTTCCTTTTTAACGTTTGATTTCCCTGTAAGAATTCTGCTCAGAGCAGGATTTCACAAGACTAATATGGACTCTCGGCTATGAATAGAAGCCCGACCTCATCTGACTCCGTATGGAGTCGCGAGTCCGCCCTGCCAGCCCAGATAGCCCTATACATCCACATACCCTTCTGCCAAACCAAGTGCCCCTACTGCGACTTCAACACGTACGCGGGAATTGAGCCCCTGATACCCAGCTACATCGAGGCCCTGACCACGGAGATACGGCACTGGGGCGCTCTTTTGTGCAAGCCTGAGGTGAGCACCATATTCTTCGGCGGAGGGACGCCATCCTATGTGCCTGGGCAGTCAATTGAGTTAATTCTGAAAGCGACTCAAGACGCATTCCATGTGATGGATGACGCCGAAATTACCATGGAAGCCAACCCAGGCGATTTACTTGCAAATGACGTTGAGCGCCTTACAAAGCTGGGTATTAATCGCCTGAGCATTGGGACTCAGAGCCTGGATGATTCTCTGCTGAAGGTTTTAGGAAGAAGGCATTCCTCGCAGGAGGCGGTCGAAGCATACGGGGCTGTTCGAAGGGCGGGGTTTGCAAATGTCAGCCTGGACCTGATGTACGGCCTACCAGGTCAGACCATGCAGCAATGGCAGGATTCCTTGGAAAAGGTACTTTCTCTGTCGCCTGAGCACCTTTCGTTATACTGCCTCACGCTGGAAGAGGGCACGCCGATGGAGCGGCAGGTACGGTTGGGGGAGACGCCTGAGTCCGACCCTGACCTGGCCGCGGACATGTACCTACTGGCTGAGGAACTCCTGAAGCAGGCCGGATACGGCCATTACGAGATTTCCAACTGGGCTTTTCCTGAAAAGGAGAGCATGCACAACCTGACCTACTGGCATAACCAGCCTTACCTTGGAGTGGGCCCAGGAGCACACTCGTACCTAGGCAAGTGGCGGTTCAATAATATCAACTCGCCGCGGGAGTACATTAGGCGGTTTGGTAATTTCTCCAAAGCTGAATCTTCCCTCGATGTCTTATCGTCTGAGGTCATAAGCCAAGTGCCCACCGTGGGAGACGTTGAGACGATAGAGCAGCCTATGGAGATGGCAGAGACGATGATGCTTGGGCTGAGATTGGCGGAGGGGATGAGCCTCGATGGTTTTGCCGCGCGCTTCGGCAGGTCGCTGTCATCGGTTTACGGGGAGCAGATACAGGAGTTGACCTCGTTAAAGCTGTTGGAACAGAGGGGAGATGTGATCCACCTCACAGACCGTGGACGGCTCCTTGGCAACGAGGTGTTTTTGCGTTTCTTTTAGGTTCTTTGTAGAGACTACTCTCTCAAATTAATACTCCCATCTCCACTGACCATGTGCTATGCTGATTCCAAACACCCGTTCACGAGTCTTTTCTATGTACGTTATAGGCACCGCAGGACACGTTGATCACGGTAAGTCCACCCTAGTCCAGACCCTCACCGGCATCGACCCCGACCGCCTCCGTGAAGAGAAGGAACGGGGCATGACCATCGAGCTAGGTTTCGCCTGGCTCACGCTGCCGAGCGGCCAGGAGGTGAGCATCGTGGACGTGCCCGGACACGAGCGGTTCATTAAAAACATGCTGGCCGGCGTCAGAGGCATAGACCTAGCGTTGCTGGTGGTCTCCGCCAATGAGTCGGTGATGCCGCAGACCATAGAGCATATTGCCATCCTTGACCTGCTTCATGTGAAAAATGGGCTGGCGGTCATAGCAAAGAAGGACCTTGTTGACGAGGAGATGCTGGAACTGGTGATGGCCGAGGTGGAGGACGCGCTAAAGGGCACCACCATGCAAGGAGCGCCCATGGTGACCGTGTCCGCGATGACGGGCGAGGGTCTTTCAGAATTACTGGAGACCCTCGACACTCTTCTGCAAACCACGGAGGCACGTAAGGACTCTGGTAGGCCGCGCCTGTCCATAGACCGTTCATTCACCATGTCTGGCTTCGGAACAGTAGTCACTGGCACGCTGATAGACGGATCGCTGTCCGTTGGTACGGAGGTGGAGATACTTCCGTCTGGCAAGGTGTCCCGAATACGGGGACTCCAGAGCCATCGCCAGAAGATAGAGACGGCATCGCCAGGACGGCGGCTGGCGGTGAACCTGTCTGGAGTGTCGCACGATGAGATAGAGAGAGGCGAAGTGCTCACAATCCCAGGGTGGCTCCGGCCCACCATCGCGACCGATGTGCGCCTTCACCTACTGCCAGATGCCCCAAGGGGACTGAAACACAACGGCTCTGTGACATTCCATACAGGCGCTACGGAGACTGTCGCTCGCGTGCGCCTACTGGAGCAAGACTTTGTGAGTCCGGGGGAGGAGACATGGGCGCAGGTGCGCCTAGATAACCCCCTTACGCTGGTAAAGGGGGATTATTTTGTAATACGTTCCTCGAACACTACTTTGGGAGGGGGTACAGTGTTGGACCCTTACGCCAAACGTCACCGCCGCCGTCATTCACCGACCATAGAGCGGCTGGATGTTATGGAACTCGGCACACAGGATGAGGTGCTTGTCCAGGCGCTACAGTCCTCGGAACCGTGCAGTCTTCAGTCGGTGGCCGACCGCGCCAACCTCTCGATGGAGGAGACCAAGAGCCTAGTGGAGCAACTGGCCTCTAACAAGGGCGTAATAGTGCTTGGGGCCAATGCCATCACCCCGAGATCTCTAGTCTACTCGGCGGTTGGCTGGGCGGCCCTTGTGAGTAAGTGTAGAAATGCCCTGGAGGACTACCACAGAGATCATCCACTTCGCAGCGGCATCCAGAAGGAAGAGTTGCGAAGCCGTTTGAGTCTTTCGGGCCAGGAGTTCACGCTTGTTCTGCTACGCTTGGTGGAAGAGGGGGCCGTAGTAGAGGAGCCGAACGCGGTCCGCCTGCCACAGCATCAGGTGTCGTTGGACGCCACACAGGCCAAGTTTATTGAACGATACGTGAGCCAGCTACAGTCAGATCCATATTCGCCGCCAACGGATGCAAGCCTGGACGGCGACCTGCTCGCCATGCTGGTGAGCGAAGGCCGTGTAATCAAGGTGAGTGAGGCTGTAGTCTACGACGCGGGTGCATATCATGAGATGGTGGATAAGATAGTGTCCACGATCAAGGAGCAGGGCAAGATCAACGTTGCACAGGTACGCGATCAGTTCCAGACCAGTCGCAAATACGCGCTATCACTGCTTGAGTACCTTGACCAACAGCGCGTTACACGCCGGGTTGGTGATGACCGCGTGCTGAGGTGAATTCTTTAGTATCTTTGCGAGCAATAAGCTGTTAAATCAGACGAGTAGGTAAATATGTCGCTGGATTTACACAAGATCGCCGGGCAGATTCAGGATGTGGCCTCCGACCTCAATGCCAATGAGGGCGACCGCGAGTCGCGGTTGGAGCGGGCACTCAGTACCCTTACATCGGCTCAGCCTGAGGCGCTGGAGAAGAAACGTGTGAAGAGCAGGGCCAACTTTTCACCTATCGCTGGCCTCGGTGAGTCGATGGCGGGACGATATCCCTACCCTGCCCTGCCGTCGGATTACACCGTCCTTGCGGTGGACGGCTCGCATATAGACGTGGACAGACACCTGGCCGTCCAGTGCTACCTCATAAACATGGGCACGGTGCATATTCGATACGGCCTCAATCCCGAAGCGCGACTTGGGAGCGAGCCTCGTCTTTATACAGATGAGGACAGCATGCACATCATAGACCCTGAGGGCAACAGGACACAGAGCCTGGAAGGCCAACTCCTGGGAGAACTGCGCGCGGTTGAAGAGTTGCGGACGCTAGCGACCCTGGCAAAGGAAACCGACCCGGATATACCAGCCCTAGCCCTTATAGACGGCTCGCTGATACTGTGGGGACTGGTGGGACAGACATACCCGGACTTTGTTCGCAGGGTCTTGATGGACGATATTTACCTACCAGCGCTGGATGAGTTGCGCGAAATGGCAAAGCAAAGACCACTGGCACTGGCATCGTACATCAGCCTTCCGCGCAGCGCAGATGTTGTGAATGTCTTGCGATTGGACGCCCATCAGTGCCCCTACGATGTATCCAACTGCGATGACCATTGCGGCAGCCTTCGCCCTGGGCAACGTCCCTGCGATGCCGTATCAGGAGTCGTCGATAGAGATGTACTCGGCTCATTGCTGGATGGTGAGGAAAGATCCGACTCTTTTATCAACACTTCCGTCACCGTAGAGCGTTACTATGGAGAGCATGCGGTGCATTTCTACTATCTGAACGCTGGGGCAGAGATGGCGCGTGTGGAGGTGCCAGCGTGGGTTGCCGAGAGTCCAGAGCTACTTGAACTAAGCCACGCAATGCTGATTGACCAGTGTCGCAAGGGCCACGGCTATCCCATCGCCATATCGGAGGCACACGAGCAGGCGGTGGTGACGACGAAAGACCGCGAGGAGTTTCAGTTGATGTTGGAAGGCGCGCTACAAGACCACCGACTGCCAGTGTACACTTCTCAAAAGAATTTTTCTAAAAGGATGAAGTGGCTTTGATTTCTTGGCCCTAAAAGATGGACTTATAATGAACCTGGATAACAACGAAACCCGGCTTGGAGAGGTGGTGGAGACATCCACGACTGGATTTGTGACCCAGTGCTACCAGCTTTATGGAGCGCCAGCGTTGGGAGCGCTGGTAAAGTCGGGTGGCCCACACCCTGCCTATGGCGTGGTGCACCACGTGGCTACGCAGGGAATCGACCCGACCCGGAGGCCGGTGGCAAGGGGCCAGAATGAGGCCACCGAGGAAGATGTTTACAAAAGCAATCCGCAACTTGCGCATCTGCTTCGTACGGACTTCCAGGCCGTCGTCGTTGGGCACAGCACGGATGATGGCATAAGATACCACCTGCCACCAACGCCTCCTCCCATCTATGCATTTGTGCATTTGTGCTCGAACGAGGAGGTGGTCAAATTCACCGCTAACCCGGCGTTTCTCCGTCCGCTTGCTACATCGAATATCATTGCTTTGGAAGAAGTCGTTGCTTCCTGCCTTCGATACGTGGCTTCGATGCATGAGGATACTGAGAAATTCCTCACAGGAGCAGGTAAACAACTCGCTGCCTTCTTCCCAGGCGATTTCCGACGCGTGGAGACTATTTTGCAGAGAGCAATATCATAATGCTATTACAAGAACCCTCCTCCCATGTGTACCACTCTCCCTTGAAAATGGAGAATAGAAGGAAAAGTATCTGTGGGATACCCCCAGACCACTACCAGAAGGGGCTCTGCCCCCTCCAGACTCCCCTGGTGTCAAAATTCGGGACTATATCATGACAGAGCAAAGTCCGCAGGGAAGGTATCTCGGAAATGTCGTTGGAGGATCTCTCAATCGAGGGATTGAGGTCAGGCTTGACCCGCAGGCTCCTGTGGAGGAGATGGCCCTTGGTCAGCACGTCGTGATCCAAGGACAGAGCCGACGCTTCTTCGGCATAATCACAGACATTGCACTAGAGACCTCGGACGACTCCGTGAGGGCAAACCCGCCCGACCTGTCGAACCCGCTGGTCGCAAGGGTGGTCTCAAGCACCGCCGTATACGCCACACTCCAGGTGCTACCGATGCTGGCACTTGAGGGAACGCTCGCCCTTGTAGACGGCCCTCTGCCGGCCAAGACGGTGCCTCCGCACTTCGCACCGGTACACCTGGCATCCAAAGAGGATGTTGAGATGGTGTTCGGCAGAGAGGACGAGAGCCATTTCTGGGTTGGCACTCCACTTGACTTGGAAGAGCGCATCAACTTAGACCTTGAGGAGTTCGTGAAACGGTCGAACGGGGTCTTCGGCAAGAGCGGCACGGGCAAGACGTTCCTAACGCGGCTGCTGCTGGTCGGCATTTTACAGAAGAGCGCGGCGGTTAACCTGGTGTTCGACATGCAAAGCGAGTACGGCTGGATGGGTACATCGGAGGGCACAGGCACTGTCAAGGGGCTGAAGCAACTATTCCCATCGAAGGTAGCTGTGTTCTCCCTTGACGAGGAACATGGCCGCAGGCGCGGAGTCTCGGCTGACTACCTTGTGAAAATAGGGTACAACCAGATTGAGCCGGAGGATATCGAGATGCTGCGTGAGACGCTGAACCTGTCTGAGGTGGCAGCGGATGCCGCGTACACCGTGGCGGTGCACTTTGGACAGGATAAGTGGCTGAAGCAGTTCCTTGACCTTGGCAGCCAGACTCTTCAGGAGCTTGCCGGTACAATCGGAGTAAACGAGCGAGCGTTATCAACTCTGCACAACCGTCTGCGCAGGCTGAGTCGCTTCCATTTCGTCACGGACAGGGAGTCGGAGCAGTCGGTCGAGGAAATTCTGCGTTACCTGAACAGGGGCATCCACGTGGTGCTGGAGTTCGGGCGATACCAGAACGAGCTTGCAGCATACATCCTGGTCGCCAATCTCCTGACACGTCGCATACACAGCCGTTACGTAGCCCGCAAAGAAGAAGCGATGGGTGACTCTTCACAAGAGCCGCGGCCGCTGGTGATTACGATAGAGGAGGCGCACAGGTTCCTCAGCCCAGGGATTGCATCGCAGACAATCTTCGGGACGATTGCCCGTGAGATGCGGAAGTACAACGTGACGCTGCTGGTGGTAGACCAGCGGCCGAGCGGGATTGACGACGAGGTGATGAGTCAGCTTGGTACCAAGCTGTCCTGCCTGCTGGACAACGAACGGGACGTTGAGGCGGTGATGTCAGGGGTGTCTGGCGCCAGGGAGCTACGGTCGGTGCTGAGCAAGCTGGACAGCAAGCAACAGTCGCTAATTTTCGGGCACTCGGTGCCGATGCCGATTGTGGTGAGGGTAAGAGACTACGGCACGAATGAGTCGTACAGGGAACTTGGTTTCCAGGAAGCATCGGAGTTGCGGCAGCAGATGGACCGAGACGCGGACGACCTTTTTGGGGGGCGTTAGGTTTTTTGCAAAGCACGCCCTGCACCCATGATTGAGGTTGGTGGGTAGTAGAGGTTGTGCTAGGGACACGGAGGCAAGCACTATGAGCTGGAGCAAGGAGAACAAAGACGAGGCTCAGAAGGATATCCTTGGGCGGCCTCTCTGGTTCTCCGGAGGTGCAGTCGTCACAGGAGTGAGCTATGTGCTCGCTCACGGGAGGAATATCTCATCGCTTGTGAAGCAATCGTCTTTGGTGAGGATCAATTGCTCAGCTGACTGAGCAAACTGTATTCGGCCGTTGGTTGAAAGGGTTCTAAAGGAACTATCGTCACCACCTCTGCCATAGCGATAGTTCTAGTGGTGATTGGTGCCACGATTCTGAACAGAACTATCCAAGAGCGCGCAGATATACTCAAACAAGCAGAGGTTAACCTATCTCAATCGTGACATCAGCTCGTACGATATTACTCTAAGCCGATTACAAGCAGAACTGTACTCCATCGAAGTTCGCTTTCCAAGCCTTGCCTTGACGGAGCCTGAATACTCCCAGTATAGCCTTAGCGTGGATGAATATAATTCAACAGTGGCTAACCGTAATGCTCAAGTAGATGATTATGAACGTCTCTGCACTACTACTCGCCTCATACAGTAGCACGACGCACTACGTTGAGAAGTGGAGTAACGTAACGCCCAGGATTCCTCGCTACACTCGGAATGACAGATGATACGGCATGCTCTCCCCTATCGTCATGCCTTAAAAATATACAAAAGAATTCCATACGTGGTGGTGGTGTGCTAGGATGTGGGTCGGCAAACTGCAGGGTTAAACTCATGAAAAAGAGGTAACACCCCTGAACACTAAGGCCTATATACACGCTGAATTAGACGGATTGCTTCTCCCCTGGAACGGCGTATCGACACGCCCCATGTTCGGGGGTCGCGGGTATTTTGTCAGAGACAGACTTTTTGCCGCCTACTACGGTGACATCGCTACCAAGCTTCCCGACCAGGACTGGAAGGAAGTAGCGGACAGTCAGATTGCCCCGCCCTTCATGCCTGTACCCGGACGCTGCTTCGGCAACTGGGTGAGGTTTCCGCTGGAAAGCGCCGATGAGGTCGAGGCCGTTCTCCCATGGCTACGAAAGGCCTTTTAGTACGTGCACATTACGCCTCCCAAGGATCGAAAACGGTGAAGATACTCGTTGTCGGAAACGGGGCGCGGGAGCATGCCATCGCCTGGAAATTGAGCCAGAGCCCGCTGGTCGATGAACTTTTCGTTGCACCGGGAAACGCGGGTACGGCGGCCATTGCAACCAACATCGCAGTAACGGCCTCGGACATCGAGGGACAGGTCAAGACGGCACGCGAGCATGGGGTGGACCTGACGGTGGTGGGGCCGGAAGGCCCGTTGGCAGCGGGCATCGTGGACGTTTTTGAAAAGCAGAAGCTGGCCGTCTTCGGCCCCAACATGAATGCGGCCCGCATCGAAAGCAGTAAGGTCTTCGCAAAAGAGTTAATGAATAAATACGGCATTCCAACGGGAGAGTACGAGATATTCGACTCCTACGACGAGGCGTGCAGATACGTGAAATCGCACGCCTATCCCCTGGTGATAAAAGCCGATGGCCTTGCCGCAGGCAAGGGTGTGACGGTGGCGCAGACGGAGGAGGAGGCTGTAAAGGGGCTACATGAATGCCTGGTGCAGCGTGTTTTCGGCACATCGGGAGACCATGTGCTGGTGGAGGAGTGCCTAGTGGGGCCGGAGGTCAGCGTGTTCGCTTTCACAGACGGACAGGCGATGTCGCCGATGGTGGCCGCGTGCGACTACAAGCGCGCCTTCGATGGCGACGAGGGACCGAACACCGGCGGCATGGGTAGCTACAGCCCTCCCCCGTTCTGGACAGCCGCACTGGAACGAGAAGTTTATGAGAAGATCATGGAGCCAACGGTGCGAGCGATGGCACAAGAGGGATGCCCTTATAGTGGAGTGCTTTACGGCGGTCTGATTTTGACGAATGAAGGGCCAAAAGTGATTGAATTCAACAGCCGTCTGGGGGATCCAGAGACCCAGGTGATTCTGCCCCGCCTGAAGACAGACCTGGTGGAAATACTGCTAGCCGTAGCTGACGGCAAGCTAAACGAAACATCAATTGCATGGGATACCGAAGCCTGCGTGGGTGTGGCAATGGCCTCAGGCGGCTACCCCGGCAGCTACGAAACTGGGCTTCCAATATCTGGTCTTGCACAAGCCGAGGCCCCTGGTCTGGTATTCCACGCCGGGACCCGTCATCAGCAGGGAGAAGAGTCGTCGACCCTCACCGACGGAGGCCGTGTGCTAACGGTGGTTGGGAAGGGGTTTAACATGAAGGAAGCCAGGAAACAGGCGTACGAAGGTATTGCCAGGATCCACTTTGAAGGTGGCTTCTATAGAAGCGACATTGCTGCAGGTATAGAGAATCGCTAACTTCAGGCTCATATAGTTCGACAAGCATATCCTGAGCGAAGCCGAAGGGTTTACGATAAGCGAGTAATCAGGAGGAAAATGATGCCATTGGTAGGCGTAGTTGTAGGTAGCAGGTCAGACGAGTCCGCGATGCAGGATACACTGAAGGTGCTGGATGAGTTGGGGGTGTCGCAGGAGTTCTCGGTCATATCGGCGCACCGCACCCCGGATAAAGCGCGCGAGTACGCCAAGGGCGCATCGGAGCGAGGGATTGAGGTGATAATAGCGGCGGCCGGAGGCGCGGCGGCCCTGCCAGGTGTTATGGCATCGTGGACCACCCTGCCAGTCATAGGCGTGCCGCTGACATCGAGCGAGATGAACGGAATGGATGCACTGCATGCCATCGTCCAGATGCCGCCCGGAGTGCCCGTGGCCTGCATGGCAATAGGCTCCTGGGGTGCACGAAACGCCGCTTATATGGCCGCAGCCATCCTGGCGCTGAAGCACAACGACATAAGAAAGACATACGAGGAGTACAGGGAACGTCTGGCCTCAGGATAGGCAGGCAGTAGGGTGTCCTACAATACCAATAAATTTTGTGTATTTCGTAAATTTCGCGAAATTTACACAACATTCCCAAAGCCGGAAAACGTAAGCTAGATGAGAACACTGAACATTTGGCGGTATGTGGTCATGGCGTTGTCGCTATTGCTAAGCGCATGCGGCATATCATCCTCTCCAGAAGACACAGTGAATTTGTATTTGTCTGAGGCTGGTCAGCAAGGGACAGAGGCGGCCATTCTGCTATGGGAGCTTACCGAGATGGGAACGGAGTCCTTCACCCTCGACGAGGAACAGCAGAAGATAAGGATGGACGGACGGCGGACACTGGCCATCGAACTAACTGGTGCGCTGGTCATCACAGGATCGCGCCTCACATGGGAACGAGAGAGAACGTCCTACTACACCCTGAGGGCAGGTGTACCGCTAATGACGGACAGTCACAAAGAAGCCAATCTGGCCACAATTGAGATGCGCATCGTAATCGAAAACGGCGAGGAATCCCCACTGGAAGAGCGTTTAGCCTTCAACCTTTGGGCGCACCCTATCGACGGCTGGAGAATTACGGGACTGGACAAAAGCTTAATGGCGTTGGAGCCGTTTCTGGATGGTGCCAGGCAATCCAAGTAGCCTGGCACAGCCCTGCACGCATAAGTTCAAAAGACTCTCGGTCAATACTCTTGTTTAGAAATAGCAAGACAAGGTATGATTCTCTATGAGGTTATTAAAGTATTTTTTTCCCGAGGTGAAGGGTGATAGATAGGTACGCACGGCCAGCCATGAAACTGGTGTGGTCGGAAGACAACAAAAACGATAAGTGGCTTCAGGTGGAATTGGCCGTCTGTGAGGCCTGGACTGAGGAAGGCATCATTCCCCAGGAGGATATGGTCAAACTCCGGGGAGCACGCTACGACGCAGCTCGAATGAAAGAGGTCTTCGAACGTACGCGCCACGACATGACTGCATTCCTGCAGTCGGTGACGGCAGGACTTGGAGAAGAAGGCCGTTGGCTACACATGGGCCTGACTTCGCACGATGTCCAGGACACGGCCCAGAGCCTGCAACTAGTACAGGCATGCGATCTCCTCTTGGAAGACATAGACCGCCTCGTGGCTGCAATCAAGAAGCGCGCCATTGAGCACAAGAACACTCCCATGATGGGACGTACCCACGGTGTGCATGCCGAGCCAACCACATTTGGCCTGAAACTGGCCCTTTGGTGGGACGAGATGGGGCGCAACCGACACCGCCTTGAGGAAGCCAGAAAATCGATCGCCGTCGGGAAAATCTCCGGCGTGGTGGGCACCTACGCCACAGTCCCGCCTCAGATAGAGGAGCGGGTGTGCGCACAGTTCGGGATATCCCCTGCCCCCGTTTCCAACCAGGTGGTGCAACGAGATCGTCACGCTCAGTTTGTCACCACCCTTGCGATAATAGCAGCTTCTCTGGAGAAGTTCGCCACTGAGGTAAGGGGACTTCAACGCACAGAGGTGCGTGAGGTCGAAGAACCCTTCGGCCAGGGCCAGACCGGGTCTTCGGCGATGCCGCACAAGAAGAACCCCGAACTTTCAGAGCGAGTGTGCGGTCTGGCCCGCCTCATACGCGGACATTCGGTAACAGCACTTGAGAACGTTGCCCTATGGCACGAAAGGGACATAAGCCACTCCTCAGCGGAGCGTCTCATTCTCCCAGACTCCTGCATGGCACTGGACTACATTCTGGGCATTTTCACAGGCGTAGTGGACGGCTTGAGGGTGTATCCACAGAGGATGTGGAGCAACATTGAGTTGACCAAGGGACTTGTCTTCTCGCAGAGGGTACTGATAGCGTTGCTGGAGAGCGGGCTGAGCCGTGAGAAATCGTACGAGATTGTCCAGGTATGCGCCATGAGGTCATGGGAAGAGTCCGCTGACTTCCGTCAGCTTCTTCGAGAACAGCCGGAGGTCACGGAACGACTGCCGGGAGACGCCCTGGAATCCATCTTCGACTACGATTTCTATATGCAGTACGTAGAGTACTCTTTCCTAAGGCTAGGGCTAGAGGGAGTTTAAATTGATGTCGCACTCTTACCTTGAACCGATCGCCGAGACCAACCTACCGAACCTTCTGCACCGCGGTAAGGTGAGAGACACATACGACCTTGGCGGCGGCTACCTGCTGATGGTAGCCACGGACCGCACCTCCGCCTTCGACGTTGTGCTTCCAACAGCCATACCGCAGAAGGGGCTTGTGCTGTCACGTCTCTCAGCCTACTGGTTTGATAAGACAAGCCAGGTTGTCCCCAATCACCTTGTGGCACTGGCGGACGATGCGGAGCAATTGGCAAAACTAACGGAGTTGAAAGACAATCCCCTGCTGACTGGCCTTTCGCCTGAGGTGGCATCGCGGGCTATGGTGGTGAGGAGGGCAGAGCGCATTGATATAGAGTGCGTAGTACGCGGATACATCACAGGCTCAGCATGGGCTGAATATCAGGCCAGCGGTACCGTTGGCGGAGACGATATGCCATCTGGCATGAAGGAGGGCGACCCCTTCCCCAAAACGCTGTTCACTCCCACCACGAAGGCCGAGACCGGCCACGATATGCCCATGAGCCTTCAAGATGTACAGGATATGGTGGGGGAAGAGATGACTTTGAAACTGGAGCGTATCAGCCGTCAGGTGTATGAGTTCGCCCGTGACGACGCCAAGGCCAAGGGGATAATCATTGCCGATACGAAGATGGAGTTCGGAACAATAGACTCAGAGCTAATTCTGATAGACGAACTTCTTACGCCTGATTCGAGCCGTTTCTGGGACGCATCACTCTATGAGCCAGGCAAGTCCCAACCCAATTTCGATAAGCAGTACGTGCGGGACTGGCTCATAGCCAGTGGATGGGACAGAGAACCGCCTGCGCCTGACCTGCCAGAAGAGGTTGTGAGCAAAACACGGACACGGTATATACAAGCGTACGAGCGCATTACCAGACAGACGTGGACAAACCCTGTGGAGAAAGAGGACTGATGGCAGCCAGAGAACGAGAGCGGAGACGGAGAGCACACAACAAGGCGGAGAGCAGGAAGGTGCGTCGTATAAAGCATCACTCGCGCCGTCGAATTCGTCGGACCATATTTGGGAGCATCGCGGGGCTTGGAGCCGTGTTGATGGTGCTCTCACTTGTACTGCCGAACTCGCTTGGGCAGGTCGGAGGTAACGCAATCTCTTCAGCGCAGGGAGTCCAAGTAACGGTTCAGGAAAATAAAGTGGTTGAGGCAGAGCAACTCCATGAGGCCTATAACACCTCTCCGCCCACATCCGGGTGGCACTACGATATACCACTTGAAGATATCGTCTGGGGAGCCATAGATGAGACAGCGGAGAACGAGGCACAGGTATCCTACCTAGAGCGCGGTGGCATTATGGTGCAGTACAACTGCCCAGAAGGATGCCCGGGACTGCAACAGCAACTGGAACAGGTGATAAACCGCTACCCGGAGGGCGTTATTCTGTCCCCGTATTCGGATATGGACTCCACCATAGCCTTGACCTCATGGGGCTGGATAGACACCTTTGAGGATTTTGACGACCCCAGAATCGATGATTTCATACAAGCGCACATTGGCCGTGGACCATCCAGCTTCCGTTAGGAATCACGAATGTTTCTAGCCAGGGTATATGTCACACTGAAACCAACGGTCAACGACCCACAGGGCCGCACCATCCTCAGCAGTCTGAAAAGCCTTGGCTTTGACCTAGCGACGGATGTACGTGCAGGCAAATACCTGGAGATAAAGGTGGACAGCACAGATAAAGCCGCGGCTGAGACAACGGTGGAGGAGATGTGCCGGAAGCTGCTGGCCAACCCGGTCATAGAGAGTTACCGGTACGAGTTGGAGGAGATTCTTTTGTAACCTCCCCGCCCCTCTAGGTGAGCTTGCCAGAGTACAGATGATCGGAGTGTAAAGTAGGGCCAAGGAGGCAATGGAAATGGCACCCAATGAGTGAGTCGATACCGCGGCCATGGAGAATTCACTGAAAATCCTGGACACGATTTACCCTACAACAGCGGGAGGGCTGTTGAGGTAAGCCAGGGAGATAATGGACAGCCTGAGCGTAACCTTTTTTCTCAGGCAGGGTACGTGTCTCGGAGCAATCAGGTAAGGTTGCCTAATCTCCTGCGACAACGACATAGACATAGGGTCTGCGATTGGGCTTCACGGTGTTTACGGAAGGACATGTTGATCAGGTCGTTGCTGCCTTCACGGATAGGGGCTTTTTTGCCAAGGAATTCACACGCAACGGCCTCATCACTATTGTGTCGTTTGTGAAGTCATTCATAAGGCTTGACTGAGCCTGCTACAGAGTCATCAACGACAGCATTTCCCACTACACCAGTGTGCAAATCCCCGTGCTACTGTTCACTCAACTAAAGGACATCGACTCGTTAAAGGGAAGTTCCTAGTGCCCAATCCACCTGAGGAATACTTGGAATAGGAATACGGGCCTGAGTGGATGACACCCAAGTAAGCCAGAAACTATGAGAACGATATAGTCAGGCTGATGCCTGAGGGACCGATTGCAGGGAGCGCTGGTAAGCTGAGTCAGTTTCTCAGCCGGCAAGTCCCGCGGTGACGTACA
>CAUZOU010000003.1:0-33540 GCA_963581795.1 Dehalococcoidia bacterium
TATTGAACTCCCACCGATGGCGATGACGCTCCATTATCTCAGAAACACCGTAAGCCTTGGCGGCCTTGGTGCCTTCGATCACATGGCATGGATATTCCCCAAGCCTCATGGTGCCACCCTTGGAGTGGACCGAGCGTTGGTCTGGCATGAGGTCTATTACTGGATGAGATGTTTCTTCATTGAACTCGGTGGAGTTGGCATCCGGCGCGTTGAGAATCACCCTCGCCAGCTCCACAACCATGAGTTGCATACCAAGGCAGAGACCAAGGTATGGAACCTGGCGCTTACGCGCATAGCGGACGGCCTGTATCATACCTTCTATTCCTCTGGAACCAAATCCACCCGGAACCACAATGCCAGAGGCAGAGCTCAAATACTGGTCAGGGCCATCCCTTTCAATGTCCTCCGAATGAACCCAGGAGATCTCCACCTCTCTGTCATGCTCCAGCCCAGCATGCCTGAGGGCTTCTTTGACAGAAATGTATGAGTCTGGTAGGTCTACATATTTGCCAACCACCGCTATGGTAAGTGGGCTATCCAGACCCTTCATGTGCTCCACCATATCCCGCCACTGTGTCATGTCCCTCCCATGAGAGGTAAGAGCCAAAGATTCTATAATCTGATCCGCCAAACCAGCCTTTTCCAATATCAGAGGCACTTCGTAGACGTTGGAGACGGTTGGCAGAGAAATTACTCCATGCTGCCGCACGTCACAAAAAAGCGCAATCTTGGCTTTGATATCTTCAGTGATAGGGTAGTCGCTACGGCAGAGAATGGCATCTGGCTGAATGCCAATCCCGCGAAGTTCCTTGACACTGTGCTGAGTTGGTTTGGTCTTCAGCTCCCCAGCTGAGGAGATATACGGGAGAAATGTCACGTGGATGTAGAAGACGTTGTCACGCCCCACCTCGTTCCTCATCTGCCGTATAGCTTCCAGGAATGGCAGGCCCTCAATATCACCCACCGTGCCACCAACCTCTACCACAACCACCTCGGCTCCTGTCTCATCGGCCAGTTTCTTCATGCTGTTCTTTATTTCGTTGGTAACGTGAGGAACAGTCTGAATAGTCCCCCCAAGAAATTCCCCTCGCCGTTCCTTGGTAATAACCGTGCTATATATTTGCCCGGCAGTAATGTTGGATGAACTGGTAAGCCTCATGTCTATGAAGCGTTCATAGTGACCAAGGTCAAGGTCTGTCTCCGACCCATCATCTGTAACAAACACCTCACCGTGTTGATAGGGGGACATTGTGCCTGGGTCCACATTTAGGTAGGGATCAAGTTTCTGAACGGAGACCGAGATTCCGCGGCTCTTGAGAATACGTCCTATTGAAGCAACGCTTATCCCTTTCCCAACCGAGCTAACCACACCGCCAGTTACAAACACGTACTTGGTCATTTGCCAGGCTCCAGCCATATTATCAATCTAACCCTCACAACGACGGCAAGAATAAAGAAACCATCTTGGGGGCTGTTCTAGCGGGGAACAAAAATCACAGTCGTGGCATAATGGTGGCTGATACGGAATCACATGAGGAATCATCTCTTCAATTCCTCGCTGCCGCCCGAGAGAGATGATATTTTGATATGAAAGGTGTTGTCAAGGGCTTTGCCTCTCGATTAAGTGGATTGCAGGATTATTTAGTAATATCGTTAACCAATTACATTAGGTCTCATGCCCGTTGACGGCAAATCTACCTGGAGGCTTTGACGGAGAAGCCTGATCGGCAAATCATAACGAGAGTCTTTTACTCGCCCCCGGATTGGAGTTCAGCTACAAACCCACTTACCAGTCATTAAAACTCTTCCTCGCCGTCCTGCAGCTTTGGCAACGGCTGCTCCTGAAAACCCTCAAGTTGCAACGTGGTGTCAAGGCGACGCTTATACCGCTCCACATGGTCGTTGCCGACTCGGTAGGCCTCCGATGCTTGGGTTACGCGCCTGCCTATCTCTTCGTGCTTGATGTAGAAGAGGTCGAATGAGCGTTGCAGGCCTGTCAGTCCCTGTTGGAGCTTCTTGGCGCCGCTGATAATCTCGACATTGCGTATAGACAGGATAACCACCTGTAAGAATGCGTAAAAGGTGTTGGGGCTGACCGGGAGAACGTGATGTTCCTGCGCATACTCCTGTATTCTGGATGGGCTTCCAAGATGGTTCTTCTCAGCTATGGTCTCGTAGTATATGGCCTCGGACGGGATAAACATGAGAGCGAACTCTGAGGTGCCGTTCTCCGGTTTTACGTACTTGGCCTGGATGCTGAAAATCTGCTTCCTGACGGCCTCTTCAAAGGCCTTCCAATGGGTCGCTCGGTCCTCAACAGATTCGGCGTCCATGTACCTCATGTAATCGTCCCTTGGAAACTTGGCGTCGATGGGTACAACAACGTCCCTGAACTTGACGACACAGTCCACCTTTTCGCCGCCGCTGATAGAGTACTGCCGCTCCCATATTCCCTTTGGGAGTACTCTGTCCAGCAACTCTTCCAAGATGACCTCGCCGTAAGCACCCCGCAACTTTGGAGCCTGTAGAAGGTCCTTCAGAGACTGCCCGAGGCGTTGCGCCTCATCCTGCTGCTGAGTCAGTTTCTGGATCGCCTCGCCCACTTCCTTGAACGCGAGGAGTTGGTCCCTCAACTGGCCGTCGTCCACCTTTGATGGCATGTTAACTGAGCGTTGCGTCAGAATAAACCAGCCAAAGAGACCAATCAACACCACCATCGCACCGAGGATTGCAATCTCCATGGTTCTTCGTCTCCTGCAACCTCAGCGTTCGATTACATCGCACCAACAATGCCATAGATAGCTCAAGCTAAACCTGGTTTTCTACTACACAGGCCTGGGCGAGTGGAGTTCCTCATAGGCCGCGATCTTGTCCTCGTGCTGCAGTGTCAGGGCTATATCGTCCAGCCCGTCGAGGAGGCATTGGCGGCGAAACTCGTGTGTCTGTGGGTCGTTGTGCACCGTGAATGGGATGGCAAGACCGGATTCATCTCTCAACTCGCACGTCTCCAAGTCCACAGTCATCTGATACCCAGGCTCTTCCTTTGCCTTTATCATGATCCGGTTTATCTGTTCCTGCGACAGATGGACGGGTACGATGCCATTATCAAAGCAGTTTTTGTGGAAAATCTCGGCGAAGCTGGGGGCTATGATAGCCCGGAAGCCGTAGTCCAAGAGGGCCCACGGTGCATGTTCTCTGGAAGAACCGCTGCCAAAGTTACGTCCCGTAATCAGGATTGTGGCGCCCTTATAACCAGGGTTGTTGAGTTCGAAGTCCGGATTTGACTGGCCGTCGGGAAGAAAACGCCAGGCTCCAAAGAGGAACTGGCCGAAGCCGGTGCGCTCGATGCGCTTGAGATGCACGGCTGGTATTATTTGGTCTGTATCCACGTTTTCCCTGTCCAGGGCTGCGGCTATGCCGGTTATCTTTTTAAATGGCTCCATGATGCACTCCTTGCCGTTTGCTAGGATGTATAAGTTTTCTCTCGATTGTGCTTTTTTGCCAGCACAACTCTAGGCGTTGATTTCCCACTCTCGGATGTCAACAAAGTGGCCGGCAATCGCCGCCGCCGCCGCCATCTGTGGACTCACAAGATGGGTGCGGCCTCCTGGGCCTTGGCGTCCTTCAAAATTGCGGTTGGATGTGGAGGCACAGCGCTGGCCGGGCTGAAGCATGTCGGGGTTCATAGCCAGGCACATGGAACAGCCAGCCTCCCGCCAGTCTAGACCGGCATCCTTGAAGATGCTGTCAAGACCCTCAGACTCCGCCTGCTTCTTTATTGCGGTTGATCCCGGCACCACCATAGCATACACATCGGAATGCATTTTGTGCCCCTTGACCACGGCCGCCGCGGCCCGCAGATCCTCTATTCTGGCATTGGTGCAGGAACCGATGAACACTATATCAATCGGTATTTCCTGTATAGCTGTATTAGCCTCAAGCCCCATGTACTCCAGCGCCCGTTCTGCACCGCCGCGCTCCCTGTCTGAGCTGAAGGAAGAGGGAGACGGAACCCGCCCGGTCACTGGGACCACCATCCCGGGGTTGGTACCCCAGGTGACAAATGGCACCAACCTGCTGGCATCTATCTCAATCACCTTGTCGAATGTAGCGCCGGGGTCGGTGGCAATGGCTTTCCATTTCTCAATGGCGGCTTCAAAGTCGTCCTCCTGTGGCACCTGTGGACGGCCCCGCATGTACTCAAATGTGGTCTCGTCCGGGGAGATCATACCTGCCCTTGCACCAGCCTCGATGGACATGTTGCATACCGTCATGCGACCTTCCATTGAGAGAGAACGAATCGCCTCGCCGGTGTACTCAATCGCGTGACCGATGCCGCCGTCGACGCCTATCTGACCGATGATTCCAAGAATAAGGTCCTTGGCAGTGACTCCCAGCGGCAACTGGCCATTGACCCGAATCTCCATAGTCTTGAGTTTAGTTTGGCCTAGGCACTGTGTAGTCAATACCTGCTCCACCTGAGTGGTGCCGATGCCAATAGCCAACGCCCCAAAGGCACCGTGTGTGGCAGTATGGCTGTCTCCACAGACAATTATCTTCCCGGGCTGTGTGTATCCCTGCTCCGGACCTATAATATGAACAATACCCTGTCCTGGACTTTTCGCATCGTACAGCGTGAGGCCAAATTCCTTGCAGTTGTTATCCATAGCATTGATCTGCTTCAAGGAGATTTCGTCGGTGACTGGGAGGGATCGATCCCAGGTTGGTACGTTGTGGTCTACGGTACATACCGTGAGATCAGGACGACGCACCTTACGGCCACTCATACGGAGGCCATCGAAGGCCTGGGGAGACGTAACCTCGTGCACCATATGCAGATCTACGTACAGAATCGCCGGGTTGCCTGGGTCTTCATGTACAACATGAGACTCCCATATCTTCTCGAACATGGTCTTGGGCATATTTGCACCTCTCTAAATTAAGGTTATCTAATATTAAGGGAGCAACTTTATAGAAGTCGTCTAACCGATGGCACTACGTGGAAACCTCCGTTTGGGCCTCTGACACACCCTCTATGACAATCAGTTTGTTCAGGGCGTTCAAGTAGGCTTTAGCACTGGCCACTATGATGTCTGTGTCAGAGCCACGTCCCGTGTACACCTTGCCGCCTTTCTCAATGCGTATGGTAGCATCACCGATGGCGTCAGTGCCCTCGGTGATAGCGCCTATAGAGAACTCCTTGAGCGTATTGGATACCTGGAGTATGCGGTTGATGGCTACATAGACGGCATCAACTGGGCCTGTACCAATCGCAGCGTCGGTGAGAACCTGCCCTTCGGGGTTTATCAGACGCACCGTGGCCGTTGGTATTTCGTGGTCGCCGCAGGCTACTTGAACGTGGTCCAGTTTGTACAATTCCTCCTCAGACCGACGGCGGTCGCTCATCAGGGCTTCCAAGTCCCGATCAGTGACCTCCCGTTTCCTGTCCGCCAGCTCTTTGAAGTCCTCAAATGTCCTGTTCAGTTCATCCTGAGTTAGATGGTAACCCAACTCTTCTAGGCGGGATTTGAGGCCTGCACGCCCGCTCAGTTTGCCAAGCACCAGAGTACTACCGGGAATACCAATGGACTTAGGATCCATAATCTCGTAGGTGGCTCGCTCCTTGATAACGCCGTCTTGATGAATCCCGGAGGCATGCCGGAAGGCGTTCTGACCCACAATGGCCTTGTTTGGTTGCACTGAGAAGCCGGTGATATCGCTTACCAGTCGGCTTGTGCGATAGAGCTGAGTGGTGTCTACTCCAACGGTGATGTCGAAGAAGTCGCCACGAGTAGCCAAGCCCATTATAACCTCTTCCAATGAAGCGTTTCCTGCCCTCTCTCCTATACCGTTGATGCATCCCTCAACCTGCCGCACCCCCACCTTAACCGCGGCGAGGCTATTCGCCACCGCCAGGCCGAGGTCGTTGTGGCAGTGGACTGAGATGACAGCTTTGCCAATGTTTGGGACATTCTGCTGAATGCCCTCCAGCAGCTTGGCAAACTCTTCTGGAATGGCATACCCGACTGTGTCTGGGATATTTACCGTGGTCGCACCAGCGTTGATGGTAGCCTCCAACAAAGCGTAGAGGTACTCAGAATCGGTGCGTGTGGCATCCATTGGAGAGAACTCCACATCCTCATAGTAGCTTTTGGCCCTGGCTACTGCGGCCACGGCCATCTCCATCACCTCTTCACGGTTCTTTCGGAGTTGATGCATTATGTGTATGTCCGAGCTTGAGAGAAAGACGTGTATGCGAGGGTGATTCGCCTCTTTGAGTGCCTCCGCTGCCCTATCTACTGCAGCCAGATTGGCATGCGACAAGGATGCAATGATGGGAGTCCTGATCTCTCTGGCAATGGCCTGCACAGCCAGAAAGTCACCCGGGGAACTGACGGCAAAACCAGCCTCGATTACATCGACCCGCAACCGCTCCAGCTGCCTGGCAATCTCTAACTTCTCTTCCAATGTCATGGCTGCGCCGGCGGCTTGTTCCCCGTCACGCAGCGTGGTGTCAAATATTATTACCTTGTCTTCAGGCATATCGGAATCTCCTTTTTCCTCTTCCCAAGCACGTTGAGGTTCAATTTGCCAACTCTGGGAAACGTTCGTCCGTTAAGCCCCCATGACGGGCACATCCCTGGTTTTCATAGAGAACCGATGTGGAGTAACTGGGAGGAGACTATAGGAGGACAACGTAGTGCGCCAAAACGACCATTGCCATAAGCCGTTCCTGGTGGCGTACTACGTTTGATACCTCTAAAGAGAATATTCTCTTACTCATAAGCGGAGGCATTATAGCAGACCTATACCTGCTTTAGAAAGCCCATCATCTCGCGAAGCGTCTTGCCTACCTGCTCTACGGGGTGACTGGCATCCTGCTGACGCATCTTGTTGAACCGCGGCCTGCCCTCGTCGTTCTCGGCAATCCATTCCTTGGCAAAAGTGCCGTCCTGTATCTCAGTCAGGACACGCTTCATATTCTCTTTGACCTTCTCATCAACCACCCTGGGGCCTCGACTATAGTCCCCGTATTCGGCGGTGTCGCTGACGGAGTAGCGCATGTATTCCAGTCCGCCCTGATAAATGAGGTCTACAATGAGCTTCAACTCATGCATGCACTCGAAGTATGCCGATTCTGGCTGATAGCCGGCCTCCACAAGGGTCTCGAAGCCTGCCTTGATGAGTGAGGTGACGCCGCCGCAAAGCACAGTCTGCTCTCCAAACAGGTCGGTCTCTGTCTCTTCTTTGAAGGTGGTCTCCAGTACTCCTGCTCTTGTGCAGCCGACACCCCTGGCATAGGCCAGAGCTATTCCCTTCGCATTGCCTGACGGGTTCTGATGTATCGCGAGAAGGCCAGGCACGCCGGAACCTTGAACGAATATCTCCCTCATCCGGTGTCCTGGGGCCTTTGGAGCTATCATGGTTACGTCTATCTGTGGGCTGGGGACTATCTGATTGTAGTGAATATTGAAGCCGTGGGCGAACATAAGAGTCTTGCCGTCAACCATGTAAGGCTGAATGGATTCATTGTATATCCTGGACTGCAGATGGTCTGGCACCAGCATCATTATCACGTCAGACTGCTGGGCCAAGTCAGCAACGGTTCCAACCCGCAGGCCAGCTTCCTCCGCCTTGGGCCAGCTGGAACTGCCCTGGTATAGACCAACCATGACATTGACACCACTGTCCTTGAGACTCAGGGCATGGGCGTGGCCCTGACTCCCGTAACCAACAATTCCAACAGTCTTGCCCTCAAGCAGAGAGAGGTCAGCATCATTCTCGTAATAGATAACGGCCATGATAAGTTGGCTCCTTATATGTAGTGTTACAACGAGTATACAGTCTACACCCGTCACGGCGAGCCTGTCTAACCAGCTTAGGGGAACAAGTCACGCTCACCATATTAAGCATCGCGTACATTCTAGGGTTGGGCTTTAACAAGTGCACAGGTTAAAGCAACCGGCTAGTCAGCACAGTCTGACTTAGCATTACCTCGCTCGGGCCTGTGCCGACTGTCCAGTGCCAGGGACTTGTTCATGCCACGCATGAGGCCCACGCGGCCTGTCCGCATGACCTCTCGTATACCGAAGGGTCTGAGAATGCGGAGCAGGGAATCGACCTTGTCTTCGTCCCCAGTCACTTCAATAATCACCGAGTCCGGCGAAACGTCAACAATGTTGGAACGGAATATCTCCACCAGCTGAAGAACTTCCGGACGTGTGGAAGCGGTTGTACGCACCTTGATAAGCGCAAGCTCCCTTATAACCACATCCTCTTCTGATATGTCGGAAACTTTCACCACATCTATGAGCTTATAAAGCTGCTTAGTTACCTGATCAACAGTGCCGTCATCGCCGTCTACAACAAAGGTCATGCGAGAGAAGCCAAGGGTCTCACTGTGCCCCACGGCTAGGCTTGATATATTGAACCCCCGGCGTCGGAACATGCTCGACACCCGGTTAAGAACTCCTGGCTTGTCCTGTACCAGAGCTACAATCGTATGCTCTTCGTTCATTATGATCTCGCCTCTTCTGCCAATGGTTCCTCCACAAGCTCCGCCGTAGTCTGCCCAGCTGGGATCATTGGATAAACATTCTCTTCCGGTTCTACCATGAAGTCCACCAAGACCGGGCCTGGGTGTGACATGGCCTCTCGAATGGCGTCCTTGGACTGGCTACGTTCGGTAACACGGATACCGTGTATGCCGAAAGCCTCGGCCAGCTTCACAAAATCTGGATTCCTTGTGTAGTGAGTGGAGAAGTAGTCCTTTTTGTAGAACAAGTCCTGCCACTGCCTGACCATGCCCAGAAAGCCGTTGTTAAATATGGCGAACTTCACAGGAAGATTATTCTCAACTATGGTGGCCAGTTCTGACATGGTCATCTGGAAGCCACCGTCGCCCGCTATGGACCAGACAACCCTATCGGGCTGACCTACCTGAGCCCCCATTGCCGCGGGTACTTCAAAGCCCATCGAACCCAGCCCTCCTGAGGTGATGAAGGAGTTTGCTATTTTGCATGCATAGTGCTGGGCGGCCCACATCTGGTGCTGCCCTACTCCTGTCACGACTATGGCTTTGCCCTCGGTAACCTCACACAGGTCACGCACTACTTGTTGCGGCAGCAGCTTATCCGTTTCACGAATATGCAGAGAGGGGTGATTAGCCTTAAGCTCTTCAAGACGCTTTATCCATTCTGGGTGCGTTGCCGACTCCACAGACGGGTTCAACTCTCTCAATACTCTGGCTAAGTCCCCGACTATGGGGACGTCGGTACTAACGTTCTTATCTATCTCAGCTGGGTCTACGTCAACGTGAATGATCTTGGCGTTGGTGGCAAAGCCACTAGTGTCGCCAGTAATCCGGTCATCGAAGCGCATGCCAAGTCCGAGGACGAGGTCAGCTTCATCTATGGCGAGGCTCGCATAAGCCAAGCCGTGCATGCCCGGCATGCCAGTAAAGAGAACGTGGTCGTCCGGGAAAGCACTGCGACCAAGAAGCGTAGTTTCTACGGGGATTTGTGCCTTTTCAGCCAGTTCCGTCAACTCATCAAAAGCCCCGGAGATGATTACGCCATGACCAGCCAAGATGAGGGGTCTTTTGGCCTCATTAATAAACTTGGCAGCTTTGGTTATCTGTGACGGATCCCCATCCAATACAGGCTTGTAACCAGGCAAATCCACAGTCTCCGGATAAACGAATTCCGCTACCTCTGTAAAAACGTCCTTGGGAATGTCAACAAGGACAACGCCTGGGCGGCCTGTACTTGCAATATAAAACGCCTCTTTTATGGCGACTGCTATATCCTCTGCTCTCATAACCAGATAGTTATGCTTGGTAACGGGAAGGGTTATGCCTGTCACGTCAACTTCCTGGAAGGCGTCTTTTCCAATGGCTGCCCGCCCTACCTGGCCAGTGATGGCCACCATTGGTACCGAGTCCATCTGTGCGGTGGCTATACCGGTAACCAGATTGGTAGCCCCTGGCCCAGATGTGGCCATGCAGACACCAACTTTACCAGTTGCCCGTGCGTAACCGTCGGCGGCCATGGATGCGCCTTCTTCATGTCGAGTCAATATATGCCTAAGTTGTGGATAGCTGGACATGGTCTGGTATAGGGGCAATATTGCCCCGCCGGGTAAACCAAATATCACTTCTACGCCCTCACGCAGCAGGCTCTCACAAACTATTTGACCTCCCGTTAGCTTCATACTCCGTTACCTCCGTTGGTACTTTTCGACCAAAAAAATAATTCCCGCCCCATATAAGGGACGGGATTAATTGAGTAAATCCCGCGGTACCACCCTTTTTCCCCGATTTTTATTAAACCGGGACGCTCTTACAGGACACAAATATGCCCCTCCCCTTGATAACGGGAGGCCATCCCGGCCGGTTCTACTTGCCCCGACCAATCGAAGCTTTCTTCCGGCGGCTCAGGAGCTACGTTCTTAGGGCCTTTCCACGTCTGCTTCCACCGTACCAGACTCGCTAAATGGAGGATTCCCTCTTACTCTTCTCCGTCTTAGCCTTTGATTACCTTCTTTTTTTATACACTAAAGGAGCTTTCAGTCTAGCACAACTCGACTATTTGTCAACATGCGTAGGCACGGAGAAATCGTACGCATGATAGATTGCTAAGCATCACACAAACAATCAGGGCAAGATTGCCCTAGTAGCCGCTTCGATAGCGTCCACAAGAGGTCCCGGGTACACGCCAACAACGATGACACCCGCTATCAGCACACCTAGTGCACCGCCGCTGACCCGGGATATCTTCAGAGGCGTATTATCGATTGCAGGCACCATGTACATCTGCTTCATAACCATCATGTAATAGTAGAGAGATATGAGGCTGTTGGTTATAGCCAGCCCCACCAGCCACAGAAGCCCCCCATCAGCAGCCGCGGCGAACAGGTAAAACTTGGTTGTGAATCCAGCAAAGAATGGAAGCCCTGCAAGTGAGAAGAGTGACACTGTCATGGCCATGGCCACCAAGGGTGACCTGTCAGCCAGGCCGGCGAAGTCGGAAATCTCTTCTTTATCCGTCGAGTTGTAGAAAATGATAACGCACATGAAAACCGCCAGATTTGTAATCCCGTACCCAACTAGGTGAAAGATCACACCATTGGAAGCCAGCGGCGACAAGGCTGCCACACCCATCAACAGATAACCCACCTGCCCCACACTGGAGTAGGCCAGCATGCGTTTGATGTTTTGTTGTGCCAACGCTACCAGGTTTCCAACCGTCATGGTCAGGGCCGCCAGGATCACCAGAATTATCTGCCAGTCGTCGAAGACAGGCATAAATGCCTGTGAGAAGAGTCGCAGTATAAGAGCAAAGGCGGCTGCTTTCGATCCAACAGCCAAGTATGCAGTCACAGGCGTAGGGGCACCCTCGTATACATCGGGGGCCCACATGTGGAAGGGCACCGCCGCCACCTTAAAGCCAAGCCCGGCTATTATAAGAACCAGACCCACCAATACTGCAGGGTTTATAGGAGTCCCGTCCAAGAGGAGTGCAGCGTGTATCTCTTCAAAGCGGGTGGTGCCCAGCATCCCGTACACCTGGCTGATTCCGTATAAAAGCAATCCTGAAGCGAAGGCGCCCAGCAGAATATATTTGAGCCCGGCTTCACTGGGTTTGAGCCCATGACGGCCGTAAGAGACCAAGACGTACAGGCTGAAACTCAAAAGCTCCAGTGAGATATATGCCGTCAGCAGTTCGCCGGAGGCGGCCATCAGCATCATCGCCAGAATTGAGAATAGCAGTATGCCGTAGTACTCTCCGGGACGGCTCAAGTGTTTCTTAACGTAGTCCACCGACGCAAGCACCACCAGCACCCCAAGCACTAGGAAGAAAGCCTTGAAGAAGAGGGAGAAGTTATCCACAAGGAAAAGGCCGTCGTAGAGATTCGTGTCCCTACCCCACATATACCACAAGGAGAAGATAAGCACGCCTATCAGTCCCACCACACTCAACGACGGCAGGTAGCCTTTCTTGTCCTGTGGCAGGATAAGGTCTATGCCAAGCACTCCAAAGGCCACGGCTGCCAGGGTGAATTCTGGTGAAAACAGCATGTAGTTCATGTCAGGCTAGCCACCCTGGCAAGAATGGGAGCCACACCGCTGTTAATTAAGTCCATCCATGGTTTTGGATATAGCCCGACTACCAGTAAAAAGATCACCAGTATTCCCATGGAAAATCCCTGAAGCCGTGTGGCATCGGGCAGGTGTTCCCAACGAGGGTCCAAGGGGCCGAAGAATACCTTGGCCAAAAGCCTGAGGATGTATACGGCCGTGATGGCCGCTCCTATTATTCCCAGCATGCCCAGCACAGGGTAGTCCTTGAAGACACCAATGAATACCATCAACTCCGCTACAAATCCGCTGAAGCCTGGCAGCCCCAGAGAGGTGAGTCCCGCCACGGCAAAGAAGGCGGCTGTGAGTCCCATGCGCTTGGTCAACCCCTCCAGCACTCCAATATCTCGAACGTGGGCACGGTCGTAGACGACTCCGACTAGGGCGAAGAGGAGGGCTGTCATAATGCCGTGTGAGAACATCTGCAGGACCGCACCACTGACTCCCAGAGAGTTGAGCGTGGCAAAGCCCATGAAGACATATCCCATGTGACTCACGCTTGAGTAGCCAATAACGTATTTCAGGTCTCGTTGCCCCATAGCCGACACAGCGCCGTATACCACGTTGATCGTGCCCAAGATGATCAAGACTGGCATCCAGTCCTCTGCACCCTGAGGCAGCAGGTCAATACCAATCCGTATTATGCCGTAAGCCCCAAGTTTCATCAGCACTCCGGCGTGGAGCATACTCACCGATGTGGGTGCCGCCACGTGACCGTCAGGCGACCAAGAGTGAAACGGCCATAGACCAGCTAGGATACCAAAGCCAACCATGAACAGTGGAAAGAAAATACGCTGGAAGTTCTCGGAGAAGGTCACATGTTCCAACTCCAGAAGCGAAAATGTCCCAATCCCTCCCTCCACAAACACGGCTACAAGGGCCACCCACACGAGTACGCTTCCAGCCACCAAATACAACATCAGCTTCATTGCCCCGTACTCTTTGGGCCTCAGGAAACTGCCGAAGTCGCTGCTACTTCCCCAAACTCCAATGAGCAGGTACATTGGCATAACAGCCAGTTCGTAGAAGAAGAAAAAGAAGAACAGGTCAAGAGACACGAACACACCAAAGACTCCCGCCACAAGCAGAAAGAAGAGGACAAAAAATTCTTTGGCTCGATACTCAACGTTCCACGACATTAGGACTCCCGTGAACATCACGACTCCGGTGAGCAGGACCATGGGCACTGAGATGCCATCTACACCCAATGAGAAGGTAACACCAAGGGAGTCCAGCCACTGAATCTCACGAGTGAGCTGATACCCTGCCTCAGCGGTGTCGTACGCCAAGAAGACGTAGGCAGTGAGGGCCGTGATCACCACTGCCACTGCCGCGGACGTCAGCCTTATATGCTGGAGCCTATCCTTTGGCAGAAAGGCCAGAAGGACGCCCCACCCAAATGGTATTGCCACAAGGGCCATGAGTACGTATGAGTCGAATGTATCCACTTTTACTCTATTTACCCTGTTATTTCATTACTACGGCAATTGTAAATTTCTTATTACGCATATGGTAGCGCCAGCCACCATATCAATGCTACCGCCACCACTCCAACAGCCATTCCAAGGGCGTAGTTATATACCTTGCCCGTCTCCAGATACCTCAACTTCCATCCAGACAGTAACACCGAACGCCCCGTCGCGTTCACTCCAGCATCGTTCACCACTATACGATCAAAGAGTGCCATGAAGCGGGCAAATGCCAGGACAACTCTGTCGATGCCCCACTGATACAGGCTATCAATATAGTACTTGTTGACCAGCACCCGATGCAGTCCAGCGAACCGCTCACGAATACGCTCTGACGAAAGCGCTTTCCCTGAATACAGCGCCCAGCCAAGGCCAAACCCCGCTATGGAAAGCACAACTGAGATGGTCATCACAAGGAAGTTGATATGATAGGCCTCCGGCTCCTCAAAGAACAGCCAGTTCCCAAAACCGTCGTAGCCAGGGATCAGTCCAGGGGCCAACAGTCCTGCCCCCAACGCAAGAACGGCAAGGGCCATCAGAGGCACGGTCATGACCAAAGGCGATTCATGGGCATGATCGTTTTCCGTCTTCAGATTGCCGAGCACCACAAGGAACAGAAGCCGGGCCATGTACAGAGCGCTCATAAAAGCGGCTACAAGGGTCAGGATAAAGAACAGAGGGCCTCTTCCGTCGAGTACGGCCACAAGTATCTCATCCTTGCTGAAGAACCCGCTGAGAGGAGGTATACCTCCTAGGGCCAGCAGGCCAATGCCAAAGCTAATTGATGTCACCGGCATACGCTTCCAAAGGCCGCCCATTTCCCGTATGTCACGTTTGTCGCCGGTACCGTGTGCAATGCTCCCGGCCCCAAGGAACAGCAGTGCTTTAGCAAAGGCATGAGCCACCAGATGGAATATAGCCGCTGTAAACCCAAACGACCCAAGCGCCAGCATCATGAAGCCAAGATGGCTTATGGTTGAATACGCAAGCACACGCTTGAGGTCGGTCATCACCAACGCCATAGCCGCCGTGATAAGAGCCGTCAAGAGACCAATCACTGCGACCACGAGCATCGCCGTATCCGACATCACGAACAGAGGGAATACCCTTGCCACAAGAAAGACTCCGGCAACCACCATCGTGGCCGCATGGATCAGGGCGCTGACAGGCGTAGGGCCTTCCATGGCGTCTGGGAGCCACACGTGCAAGGGAAACTGGGCCGACTTACCCATAGCACCCAGGAATATCAACAAGACTGCAGCCGTCAGAGTGCCGGAGCCTATGCCGCCGTTTTCCGCTACGTGAATAATTGTGGAGATGTCGAAAGTCCCAGTCTCGTTGAACAACAGCAGAATGCCTATCAGGAGGCCAACATCCCCAATTCTGGTGGTGATGAATGCCTTTTTGGCCGCTTCTGCAGCAGAACGTCTGTGATACCAGAACCCTATGAGCAGATAGGAACATGCACCCACAAGCTCCCACGCTATGTACATCAATAGGAAGTTGTCGGCAAGAACCAGGGTTAGCATTGCCGCGGCAAAGAGGGAGTGGACGGCAAAGTACCAGCTAAACGACCCCTCCTGATCTTTCATATACCCCAGCGAGTACACCTGCACCATGAGAGCCACAAAGGTCACGAGGCCGAGCATAACCACCGACAATTCATCAACGATTATCCCCAAAGTGAAGGTATTCCTTCCGACAGTGAACCAATCCACCGAAAATGTACCGCCACCTGAGGAGAGAAACTCATTCAGTATGTACCAAAAGACTCCGAAGCCAGCGAGGATTGCCAGAGGCGAGAGAAGGGCCACCTGCTTTGGCAAGAAGCGGCTCAAGATAACGATGGCAAAGAAAGCGGATGCACAAATAGCGGGCGCTAACCACGCCCACTGCACGCCCAAATTCGCCACCGGTTCTGCCTGAAGCATCATTTGTTACGTCCTTACCATTTCATCAAGTCAACCTCATCCACATCCACCGAAGCACGATCCCTAAAGAGTCTTAAAATTATGGCCATTGCCAGTCCAACCTCAGCCGCCGCCACGGTGATAACGAATATCGCTATGACCTGCCCCGTGGCCTGCGCCCCTTCCCCGTACGCCGCAAAGGCGATGAGATTTATGTTTACCGCGTTCAGCATAAGCTCCAGGGCAAGGAGGACGAGTACTGCGTTACGCCTGGCCAGCACTCCATATATGCCTATTGAGAACAGGGCTGCACTGAGTATCTGAAAGTGGATGAGGCTCATTCTGCATCCCTCTCCCTAGCTATGACTATGGCCCCAATGAGGGCCACAAGCAACACCAGAGATGCCACCTCAAATGGAACCGCCCATTTCGTAAAGAGGCTATCGCCCAGTTCCCTGAAAGCAACCGAATGACGGGCGGTTTCATTCGGAGCCCCGTTTATAATCGCCCAGGCCAGAAGCACAAACACCCCCAAGGCCGTTACAATAGCCAACGGCCACTGTGGATTGGCCCTCATTGCCCGGAACTCCTGTACCCGTGTGAGCATTATCACGAAGAGCACCACTATGGTGATGGCCCCTCCGTAAATGAGTACCTGCACCAGAGCAAGGAACTCGGCCAGCAGTAGTAAATACAGTCCTGCAACCGCCATCAAGGACACAAGAAGTAGAAGTGCGGCGTGCACCACGTTGCGTGACATCACCACCCCCACAGCACCACCAAGACACACGACACCGAGGAGATAAAACACGGCCAGAGACAGGCTCAACTCTCGGCCTCCACCGTTTCTTCCTTGGTTTCAGCAGCCTCATCCACGGGTTTGGCCTCCGCCTCAGCCTTGATCTCCTTCTCGGGTCTCCATCCGGATTCCTGCTGATAAGCTTTGCCCATCTCAAGCAATTTGGGAAGGTTTGTGCGGTTGCCGTTGCGAGCGTACTTGCTCAGTTCGTGCTCATGACTCATCTCAATCGCATCGAAGTTGCACACGTCCACGCAGATACCGCACAGGATGCATCTACCTAAGTTTATCTCAAAGCTATCCACAATTTTTCTGCGCGTACTCTTGCCGTCGGCATGAAGGGGATTATCCTTCATCACAGCGGTCATGCACTGCGTGGGGCAGTAGCGGACGCAGACCATGCACCCGGTACAGTAGGGTTCCTCCACCTTTGCGTCCCACATGAGAACTGGAAAGCCCATATAACGGTCCTCAATTGGTTTATGTTCATCTGGGTATTGATACGTCACCGGATGACGGAAAAAGGTGGACAACGTGACCAAGAGCCCCTTTAAATTACCCAGCATTGGACGCCTCCGAAACGGGCACGTATAGTTTCACGGTGTACTCTGGGGTGGGAGCCGTGCGCATACGCCTGCTTAGTTCCCAGACCACAGCCACCAAGATAGCCACGGACATTATTGTAAGGCTCCAGGCAGGCCATTCATAGAACTTGTAGACCGCAGTGATTATCACGTTTACGAAGGCCAGAGGCACCAATACCTTCCACCCAAGGGACATAAGTTGATCGATTCTCAGGCGCGGATACGTGCCGCGCACCCAGAAGATTACGAGAATGACCATGTATGTCTTGACCAGGAAGACAAGAACCCCCAGAGCGGAAACGTCGTCGGAAACCCCCGGAAATAACCACCCTCCCAGGAACAACAGAACTGTAAGTGAGGCAATTGCAAAGGTGTTGATGTACTCCGCCAGGAAGAAGACGGACCAGTGGGCACCGCTGTACTCCACGAAAGGCCCTCCAACCACCTCAGACTCCGCCGGATGTATGTCGAATGGAGTCCGGCCCAACTCAGCCAGCCCAGCGATAAAGAATATCACCAGTCCAAGCGGCTGGATCAGGGCATAGACTACCGTATCCTGTTGATCCACAACCTTCTGCAAGTTCATGGATTGGGCCAGCATCACCACTCCAAGCACCGCCAGAATCAGCGGTATTTCATAGCTTATCAACTGTGCCGCTGCCCTGAAGCCTCCAATCACAGCGTACTTGTTTGAAGAGGCCCAACCGGCCGTTACCAGCCCCACTATGGATAGAACGGAGAAGGCTATTATGTAGAAAAGACCCATCTCCATGTTCTGAATGACCAGGTCTTTTGCAATCGGTATTGTCACCCATATCATGAACGTTGGAATAAACACCGCCAGAGGTGCAACCCAGTACACCACCCGGTCAACCCAGCTGGACAGCAGGTCTTCTTTAGCCATGAGTTTGATCGCATCGGCCACAGGCTGTAACAGTCCGTACGGCCCCGACCGCGTTGGACCCATACGCATCTGCATTCGGCCAAGGAACTTACGCTCCAGCCATGTCAGTGAGAGGACTACGACGGAAAGCCCAGTCAGCACGCCAAGTATGACCGAGACCAACAGCAGCGTTTCCAGAGCGCTCAACGGTCCACCTCGCCAAGCACAATGTCCAGAGAACCCAAGATAACCACTGCATCGGCAATATAAGTACCCTTGAGAAGCTCCTTAATAGCCATCAAGTTGCAAAACGATGGCGGGCGCACCTTCACTCGGTACGGCTTGTCGGCACCGTTGCTCACCAAGTAGACGCCTATCTCCCCGCGAGGATTTTCACCCCGCACGTACACCTCTCCCTGAGGTGGCCGGAGCACCAATCTGCTGGGAGTGATGGTCGGCCCGTCCGGCATCTGTTCCAGCGCCTGCTCTATAATAAGCATTGACTGACGCATCTCCATAACACGGACGTAGTACCTATCCCATGAATCGCCCTTTTCCCCAATGGGTATGCCGAAATCAAACCTGTCATACACCGAGTATGGCTCGTCTTTACGCACGTCCATTGGAACGCCGCAGGCACGCAGCGAAGGCCCGCTCATTCCGTAAGCGATGGCCGTCTCCGCGTTGATAACACCAACCCCTTTGGTGCGCGCAAGGAATATCTCACTGAAACTCAAAAGTCTGTCTGTCTCATCTATCCCTTGCCTGAGTTCTTTGAGAAGCGCTCCCATGCGCTGGGAGAAATCGTCCGGCACATCACCCTTCACTCCACCGATACGTATGTAGTTGTGCATCATCCGCGCACCGGTTACCGCCTCAAACATGGTCTGTATTTTCTCCCGGTCGCGGAAGGCATACATAATTGGCGTCATGGCTCCGGCATCGATACCGAATGTACCAGAAAACAGAAGATGGCTGGCTACACGGTTCAGTTCACACAGTATTACCCTGATGTACTCTGCACGCTCCGGCACCTCAAGCCCCATGAGCTTCTCGACCGCCCTGCAAAAGACCATCTCGTTATTGAGATTGCTAATGTAGTCCAGCCTATCGAAGAGTGTGACTATCTGAGCGTACAGCTCCCCCTCGCACAGTTTCTCCGAGCCGCGATGTAGGTAACCAATATGCGGTTCCAGGTCAACAATACGCTCTCCATCCACCCAAAGCACCATACGAAAGACGCCGTGAGTGCTAGGGTGTTGAGGCCCCATGTTCACCATCATCTGTACCGTATCGAGTTGGCCTTCTGTGTTTATGTCTACCATTCTCTATACTCTGGCATTTCAAAGTCTCTGCGGCCAGGATAACCCTCAAACCCCTCGTACAGGAGTAGAGGAGCCATATTGGGGTGTCCTTCGAAGGAGACTCCAAAAAGGTCGTGGCTCTCTCTCTCGTACCAGTCGGCTCCAACCCACAACGGCGTCACAGAAGGCAGTGAGGGTTCATCCGGGGAAACATTGGCCTTCAGCACCATCATGTGATTCAAGGTGGTGCTGTACAAGTGATACACAACCTGTAAGTGCTCCACATAGTCCACCACGCACAAACACATGAGATAGTCAAAGGAAAGCTTAGGGTCTTCTTTAGCCACCCGGCAAACGGCAGAAATATCGTGTGGCTTGACAGTCGCCGCCACTAGATTGACCGTCGACACGATTTCCGGCTCGAACTCCGCCAAGACTCCGGGGAGCAATAGCTCCAAGGCACGGCCTTTATCATCTAAAGCGGAGGAGGCCTGAGGAACCTCCTCACGCCTATGTCTTTCTGCCACGCTCTCTGGCGTCCTGCATGATTTTCTCTTGCAACTTCAAAAAGCCGTCTATCAGGGCCTCGGGCCTTGGAGGGCACCCAGGCACATAGACATCAACAGGAATTATGTGGTCAACACCCATGACCACTGAGTAAGACCTATAGTACGGCCCGCCGTTGGTGGCACAACTGCCCATTGCTATGACCCATTTTGGTTCTGGCATCTGTTCGTAGAGGATTTTGATTGGCTCCGCCATCTTCTTGACCACAGTCCCGGCTACTATCATCACGTCCGACTGCCTTGGAGACGGCCATGTGACAATACCGAACCGATCCAGGTCGTGATGGGCCATATATGTGCTAATCATCTCAATGGCACAGCAGGCCAGACCGAAGGTCATAGGCCACAGAGAAGACTTCCTAGCCATGGCAATGAGCTGCTCCGACCTGGCGGTAATCACCCCGGGAGCAGCCTGGTTCAGCATGCTGCGCGGCTCCATATTCCCGGTACCCATGTTCAGTTCCATTGCAGGGCTCCCTTTCTCCAGCTGTAGATTATGCCGAAGAATAGAATCCCCATGAACAGAATCATCTCATAAAACACTGCATCGACACTGTTCAGAAAGACCAATGCCCAAGGGAAGAGAAAAACGGCCTCAACGTCGAATACGAGGAACAGAATCGCGAAGATATAGTATCTCATATGCAATTGTGACCAAGAGTAAGGAGAAGGAGGAATGCCACACTCGTAGGGCATATCCTTGATAGCGGTCCGCTTCTTGGGGGAAAGCACGTAGGAGGCACCGAACATAATCGCCATACCTACAAACCCCACAACGCCCGCTATCACCACCGCGGTGTAGTTGATTGCTAACCCTTCAGGTGCCAAACGCATCCTCCGGGACAATGACTCAATAACAGGTCATCGCCACAGGGCCACAGGATTATGAACTAGGCTATGATATACTGCCTCCTTGGTGCTGTCAATTGAACCTGCTGGCAATGAGAAACTATTGGCACCAAAAGGATGGATGAAGTGGATTTCCGATTCAGTACTGAGCAACAGGCTTTTCAGACAGAGATCCGAGACTTCATCTTCACAGAGTTACCGCAGGAACTGTTATGGAGTGAGAAGGTCGCCTTCACAGATGCCGTCTGGCCCACTGTGCTGGAGGCACGCAAGGAACTGGCCAAAATGGGTTGGCCCACCATGCACTGGCCCATAGCATACGGCGGCCAGTGCGCTTCACACATCACGCAAGCGATCCTTGTGGAGGAATTGGCCTACTGGGGAATGCCACAGGCCATCACCGTTGACGATGGCCCCAATCTCATAGGCCCAACCATCATCCGTTTCGGGTCTGACCACCTGAAGAAGACCCTTTTACCTCCCATTGCAAGTGGCAAGACATTCTGGTGCCAGGGATACACCGAGCCGGGAGCCGGCTCAGACTTGGCGGCCGTTCGCACCACAGCCTCGCAAGACGGCAATCACTACGTTATAAACGGCCAGAAGGACTTCATCAGCGGTGCAGCCAGGGCAGACTGGATACACATCCTGGCTCGCACCGACCCTGAGGCTCCCCGGCATCGCAACCTCGGCTACTTCGTTGTGGATATGCGTTCTCCGGGAATCACCCTGCGCCCCCTAGACGAAGCGCATGGCAGGAGCGGTATGCTCAACGAGGTCTTCTTCGACAATGTACGAGTGCCGGTTGCAAACCTAGTCGGAGAGCGGAACGGAGGCTGGGAGGTGGCTATGAGTACGCTCACCATAGAGCGGTCAGGGATAGAGAATGTCGGCCATGCCAGGAGTCTCCTGAAAGATATCACGGCCTATGCCAGGGAGACAGTCCGCGATGGCGAATCGCTCTTCTACGTCGCCCTTATCCGCAACAAGCTGGCAGAGATGGCGGTGAAAATAGAAGCGTGTCGTTTGGCCGCCTACAGAGTAGCCTGGTTGAGAGACAAAGGGCTTAACCCCGCCTATGAGTCCTCCATGAGCAAGCTTCTGAGTAGCGAGATGTGGCAGCAATTCACTGACGTTGCTTTACAGATACTAGGGCACTATGGCCCCCTGGAATCATACTCAAGGTATGCGCCCCTGAAGGGGAGAGTTGAAGAGGCATACATGGGATCCATCGTCGAGACCATCTACGAGGGTACATCCGAGATTCAACGCAACATAATTGCTCAGAGCGGCCTAAGTCTGCCACGGAAATAGTCGAACAACATGGATTTCACAATCACAAATGAACAGGAGATGCTCCGCACCTCCGCAAGGGAATTCCTGGACGCTGAATGTCCAAAGTCCCTGATGAGAACAATGGAAACCGACGACTTCGGCCACTCCACGGAATTCTGGCAAAAGATGGCGAGCCTTGGGTGGCTTGGTATGCCTTCCCCTGAGCAGTACGGAGGCACCAACTTCAGTTTCCAGGACATGGCCATCCTTCTCGAGGAGATGGGGCGATCCCTGTCTCCAGGGCCTTTTTTCTCGACGGTGGTCCTGTGCGGGCAAGCCATCCTTGAGGCTGGAACCGATAATCAGAAGGCAGATTTCATGACCAAAATAGCCTCTGGGAAGCTAGTCATGGCCCTAGCCTTCACGGAACCCAGCGCCAGCTATAAGCCAGTGGCCATCTCTGTTCGGGCCGAACTATCAGGTGGCAACTACGTCATCAACGGTACGAAGATGTTTGTATCCGACGGCCAGACCGCAGATTACTTCATCGTCGTCACACGCACCAGACAAAGCACAAACCCACAGCATGGCATATCGCTCCTGCTAGTGGATGCTCGCAGCCACGGCATCACTGTCAATCCCCTGCGCGTCATGGGTATAGACAAGCAGGCTGAGGTTGTGTTTCAGAACGTCCGCGTGCCATCAGAAAACCTGCTAGGCTCTGTCGATGAGGGCTGGCTCCTAGCAGAAAAGCTCTTAGCCTGGGGGGCCGTTGGTAAGTGCGCCGAGTCGGTGGGTGGCGCTCAGGCAGCGTTGGACATGACTGTAGATTACGTCAAGAACCGCAATGCCTTCGGGCAGCCAATAGGGAGCTTCCAAGCCATTCAGCATCACTGCGCCAACATGCTCGCAGACGTGTATACATCCCGTTACCTCATGCATCAGGCTGCGTGGCTGGTGGATGAGGGAGAATTCCAGTCGCCGGAAATATCGAAGGCAAAGGCGTGGATAAGCGATGCATATCGACGGGTCACGACCCTAGCGCACCAGTGCCACGGAGCCATAGCGTTCACCAAGGAGATCGACATACACCTCTATCACAAAAAGGCCAAGATCAACGAAATACTCTTTGGAGACGCCGCCTTCCACTGGGATAGAATAGCCGGAGATTTATAAACATAAGGTTTCTCTGCAGAACAATCCCTAGTCGCAGAGAATGATGGATTCCTGTATGATTCCTAGAACTCTGATTTGTAATTGAGAAGGAGCAACTCACATGGAATACCGACAATTAGGCTCTACTGGGCTTCAAGTCTCTGCCGTTGGCCTTGGAACCAACAATTTTGGATTCAGGATGGACGAAGAGAACTCGCTCAAGGTGGCCCATCATGCCCTGGAAGAAGGGATAAACTTCATAGACACGGCCGATAGCTATGGCAGGGGTCTATCTGAGGAACGCATAGGCCTGGCTTTCAAGGACACCCGCAAGGATGTCATCATAGCGACTAAAGTCGCCAATCCCGTTGGGGACGGCCCCAACAAGCGTGGCAATTCCCGTCACCATATCATGAACCAAGTGGAGGCCAGCCTTCGCTTTCTGCAAACGGACTACATCGACCTGTATCAGATACACCGCGTCGATCCCAACACGCCCATAGAAGAGACACTCCGCGCTCTGGACGACTTGGTGCATCAGGGCAAAGTGCGCTACATCGGCTGTTCCAACTTCGCCGCTTGGCAGACGTGCGAAGCTATCCAGACCTCCAAGGCACTCAACCTTGCTCCTTTCGTCACAGTTCAGCCGGAATACAACATGCTCAATCGCAGCGTTGAGCAAGAACTGGTGCCCTTCTGCAAAGAATACGGCGTCGGGATACTCCCTTTTTATCCCCTTGCCAGCGGGTTTCTTACCGGAAAATATCGTCAAGGGGAGGCGGTGCCCGAAGGCACTCGTCTAGCCGGCAATGAACGAGCCCAGGGAAACACCCTGACCGAGAAGAATTTCGCCATGTTATCCAAGCTGGAAAGCTTTTCCGAGGAGCGGGGGCACCCCATGGTGGAGCTAGCCATAGCCTGGCTACTGGCCAACTCTGCGGTGAGTTCGGTAATCGCTGGGGCCACCAAGATTGAACAGGTTACAGCTAACGCCAAGGCCGCCGACTGGCATCTCACCACCGAGGACATGGAAGAGATAGAGAAGATTCTCCAGAGCGGTGACTAAGGCCAAGAGCAAAAGCTACAAACCACCCTGAGTTATCTCAGACTTAATCTCCTGCGACCAGGGAAGATGCCAAACCAAATATGCCGCCCACGGTAATCGTGGGCGGCATATTTGGTTTGCTTACACAGACGAGAAAAGGCAACGAGCCTTGAGCTAGAACACAGACTGTATATGATCAAGAGTTTTGGTCTGAGTTTTCGAATCGCTTTATAGAAAACTTTACCTACTGCTAACCTGAACCTTGTAAACCCAGCGGAACGTCTGGAATATAAGCGAGGAGTCAATCCAGATTGCTTTATGAGTCTGGACTGTAAGTGACAATGCGACTCGTGTATATCTGGCGTGGAAGCTCCTTGAGCGCGTTCAGAGATGGTCGCTCCACGTTCAGTATCCGATGTAGGCGGATTGCATCAAGGCGTTGCAGGAAAGGGCACCTCTTCTCGAAGGCCAACAACGTCAAACGATCGCCGCCTAGGATAAGGTGGGTTAGGCTGCCGGTGTAGGATTCGACTCGCTCTTGCAAGGTTTCCGCAGCCTTGTCAAATAGCATCCTGGCCTGATCCTCACGGCGACGGGCGAAGCGAGCCGATGAACTGCCGCCCTTCTTGTGCCTTCCTTTGACAAAGCGTGAGCCAGTCTTGGACACAGCCAAGTGCTCACCTTCGAATATGCCTACAGCAAAGCCGCTCATCCGTAATAGCAGTACCAAGACGATCCTGCGTCGTTCCAGCACCGACCACATAAGATCCAAGTCCCAGCCAGGAGCTGTGGCCTCAGATTCGATAGGAAATGGGGGCAGCACGAGTCGCACCTCACCCGGGCTCCAGAACAAAATGGCACCGGTCTCGGACGCCTGAATCGCTGCGATGGATTCATCGGACAGCTTGATATCTTCGGGGGGCATCTGAGTGGATGTCAGGCAGTAAGTGTAACCATCCTGCTCCGGCTCTTGCCATTGCGCTACCAGACGACGGAGGTTCTGAATCGATACGTCTTGCATCAGAATAGCTGGGCAATGGTGGTTCCGTCAGTGCGCGTGCCCTCGTCGGGAACAAAAGAGGCTACTTGCTTGTGCAAAGCGAGGTATTCACGCAGAGCGTCTCGCAGTGCTCCTGTTCCCACTCCATGCACAATTCGCACCGTAGACAATCCTGCCAAGATGGCTTGATCCAAGAAATGATCCAATTGCATTAATGCCTCTTCTACCCGAACCCCCCGAACGTCCAGTTCACGCCCTGAGAATGCCTCAATGGGAGACGAGGCAGTAACGGTAATGGCAGGAGATTTAGCAGCAGCTTCAGTCTTCCGCTCAATCTGGTCCATGGAAATCTTAGCCCGCATGGACCCGAGCGCTATTTCCAGCGTCTGATCATCTGCTACAGCCGCAAGCACCTCCATGGGTTGACTAACTCCTTGCAAGTACACCATATCCCCCGGCTTCAGACCCCATATCCAGTCGCGGCTAGCCCCGGCAGGACGCCATGAGGGAGACCTGAGCTCTTTCCTCAGCCCCGACACTTCATGTCTCTGGTCACGCAGAGCCTTGGAAGAATTCGCTGGCACAGGTTCTTCGACGGCTTGCGCCACGCCTTTCGAAACAGACGGAGCTACAGTACGTTTCGAGGCTCGCTCAGCTACCATCAGTTTTTGCCATATCTCCTCGACCTTGATCTCCAGATCGCGGCGTGCCGACTCCATCAAACTATCCTTCTCATGCTCCAATGCAGTCAGCTTCTCGTCCAATTCCTGTCGCAACGCCTTGGCGCGTCCCATCTCCTGCTCCGCCTCCTCTCGCTTCGCGGAGGCCTGACTCTTCTCTCGCTGTAGGTCGCCCAGCAGCCCTTCCATTTTATGATAATCATCTGAGAGTAGAGAACGTGCATCATCAATGACCGCTTGCGGCATACCCAGTCGGGCGGCAATGGTGATGGCATAACTCCTCTCTGAAAGGCCCATGATAAGTCTATAGGTTGGAGACAGTGTTTCAGGATGTAACTCTACGCTGGCATTGACCATGCCTGGGTTCTCGCGTATGAATTCAGCTAGGTCCCTCAGGTGCGATGTGGCAATCGTCTGGATGTCCCTCCGATGGAACTCAAGAAGGACTGCCTTGGACAGGGCCGTTCCTTCCTCTGGGTCCGTGCTCGTGCCCAGTTCATCAATAAGAACCAGGGATGCAGGTGTAGCCTCCGCAAGAATCTTGGTCAGATTATCAACGTGGGAACTAAATGTGGAAAGGGAACGCTGAATGCTCTGCTGGTCTCCTACGTCTGCATAGAAGCCGTCGTAAATACTGAGGGTGGCCTCGTCCGCTGGGATGTGTAGACCAGAATGCGCCATCGCAGCCAGCAGACCAGTCGTCTTCAGAGCAACGGTCTTCCCTCCGGCGTTGGGGCCGGTAATTAGCAAGAGAGACCACATGTTGCCCATTTCTATCGTATTCGGAACCACCTTGCCCGAAAGCAATGGATGACGGGCATCCTTGAAGCGCAAATAAGGTCTTTTGGTTTCGATCACCGTGACTGGCACGCTATTCGTGGCAACAGAATATCGACCCTTGGCCATTGCCAGGTCTATCTGCGCCACCATGTCCAGTCCCAGCAGTAGTTCGCCGCTCCAGTACCCAACTGACTCCGAAAGTATCTGTAGGACTCGCGCTTCCTCGCGCTCTACCGCCAAGCGTAGCTCACGCGACTGATTGCCTTCGGAGACTATTGTCAGAGGTTCCACGAATAGCGTTGCACCACTGCCGGATACATCGTGCACGATGCCCGGCACATGGTGCCTCATTTCGGATTTTACCAACAGTACCATGCGGCCCTGGCGCTGAGTTATAAGAGGTTCCTGGAGCACACCGCCGTCCTGGAGATGCCTCAGGGTTTTCTGGAGATGTTCTTCTAACCTAACGTAGGTTCTCCGTGACTCGACCCGCAGGTCTGCCAGTTGTGTGGAAGCCTGATCCAGCACTTCACCGTCTCTCCCAATTGACTTGAATATCTGCGATTCAAGGTCGCTCAGGTCCGGTATTTTCCCGGCCAGAGAAGCTAGAATGGGCAATTCCCCATGGGCAATAACAGCGTGACGAGCCTTGCCGAGCACGGTAATCACTTCGAGCACGTCTCGCAATTCATTGCCTTGTAGCCTGCTCCCGAGAGACGCTGCTTCTACCTGCAGCCTCACATCCTTGTTTGAGGAGATGTCTAAATCTTTACCGCTGCCAAGGAGCTGCACGGCCTCTGAGGTCTCAAGCTGACCCTGCAGAACATCGTCGTGTGTATGAGCAGGTCTCAGCGTAAGGGCCAACTCCCTTGCCATAGAGAACTGGATGCGACCTGCCAGGCGCTCCAGCACCAGAGGAAACTCCAACAACTCCAGTGCCCTGCTCTGGAGTTGTTGCTGTGTATCTGTATCGACAGTGCCGCTCATGATATTCTTGCCTAAAGGAAGATTCTACAGCCAGCTTAACAGGCTGCGAAAGGGCCGTCCAAAAAGCGATCCGGCGTGAACTAGTAGCGTCCTCTTTTTCCTATCACACTCTCGCCAGACCCAAGTCTCTAGTGCAAATGACAAATTATTCCTACGGATGTATAGGACGATTCTTAGTTTACATTGGCAGAAGGGGAAGTACCCCATCTTCAAGGTCTACTTTTAAGGCATTGATTGCCAGGCACTGCATTGCGTAATAACCTATCGTCACGATAAGATCCACCGCGCCTTGCGGCCCAAGCAGGTGCTCAACCGCACTGTAGGTCGCGTCCCTAACCTGATGATTTCCCAAGAGTTCCTGGGTAAACTGGACGAATACACTTTCCTTTGGCAATAGTCGCCTGGGTGGGCCTCCCTCCCTGATCGCTTCAATCACCTCATCTCTAACTCCTGCCTCCCTAGCCGAGTCGCAATGATGGGTCCATAAATACTGACATCTCAAGCTTTTCGCTGTTGTCAGCGTAGCAATTTCCCTAACATCCGATGAAATCGCTGGCGATACATAACGAAGCTGGTCACCAAGTTGAGCAACACTGGACGCTACGTCCGGGCTATTGAGAAGCGCGGCAAAAGGTCTGGCCACATGCCCTCGATTTGCACCAATCCTGTCGTAGATATCACGTTTGTTAGCGGGCATATCATCCTTATTTAGATAGGGTACTCTAGGCACGGTACACCTCCTTAGTACAATAGAACAATCTTGGTCTAACGCAGGTATCACCAGATCACAACTACGTCTTCAGTATCTCCATGTGCCTAAGCACACTCTCCAGGACTTCTGTCTTGATCAAAGCTAAGTCGACGTCCCTATCCAAAGTCGTCATGGTACAAGTGGATTTTCTTCTTTTAGCCTTCGCCGATAAAGCGTTTGCCCTCGTAGCGGCCAGACGCAAAGGAGGAGGGGAAAGGTTCGAGTGTGCTTGGAGGAGCCTCAGAGCCAGATGGAATCGCAAACGAGTCATCTAATGAGCGTTCGGCTACTGCTGCGTAAGCCAGGGAATCAACATTCTCTGAATAGAACGTCAACACCCGTCTCACGCGATCCTGAACGGTCTCCCAATCCTCAACATCGGATGCTTGCTCAGCTTCGTCGAGGAGACGGTCAATCTGCCGCTGGATACGCTCGCTAGCCATCCTACCTCCATCAATCAGACGATGTGGAAAGCCTAATTTTACTCCAAGAACCTAACCTAGTCGAGCAGGATTTCCCGAAGCAAGGAATACTGTGAAGCCAAGCTCATGAACGTGATCAGGGCAAGAATCATTGGAACAAGTCATTTTGAGACGGGTTCCTACATTTCTAGGAAGGCAGCGCATAGCCTAGAATGCAATCAATGGCTGCCCAACCCGTATAGAATCAAGAATTTTTAGCATGCCTTCTGAATTAGCTCTAGTTCGAGCTCAGTGAACCACAGCACAAGGCGAGGCCGTACGCTGTTCCAGACGGGGGCGCCCTCAGTCCTCACCGAGCCGAGCTGGCCGCAGCGTCTCCAGCCGCAGGTCATAGGAGGTCCCGTCGGTTGGCTGCCACCCTGTCACGTTGGAACTCACCGCGTAGGTGTCGTGCCGCCACGCCAGGGGGATGACCCAGTACTCCTCCGCCATGTCGTGGAGCGCTTCCCGGATACGTTGGTCCCTCTCCTGAGGATCGGCGATGCTGAAGATCTCCTGGTAGAGACGGTCACCACTCTCCAGATCATAGTAGGACATCATTGTGCCTGTCGCGGAGGTCATGTACTGGTAGATGGACTCGCCGGTACCATGCCAGTTCTCATAGGCACCATGGAAGATGGGAGCGGGCGCTATGTCCACGAAGTTCTGCGGGCGTGGAACGAAGCGAGACATCACATCTGGGTAGTCCGTGGACACGATCTGCACGTTCAGGCCGATAGCCCTCCAGTCCTTGGCTAGCCGCTCCAGCGTCCTGGGCATGTCCCGCATTCCATAGGCAAGGATGGACAGTACGTACACCGGCTCTCCCGCGTAGCCGCTCTCCTCTAGGAGGGTCCGGGCCGTCTGAGGATCGTAGGGGTACGGTGCGAAAGAGGGGTCCCAGCCCACGTTGACAGGAGAGGCGAAGGGCACGCTGGGCGCCGCCACAGCCACTTCCTCCGGAAAGATGCCCTGAATTGCCGCCTCCACGTCTACTCCCAGCGCCAGTGCCTTGCGGAAGGGTAGGCTGGAGGTTAAATAGGCCGGATCGTAGCTCATAAAGAAGCGCAGCAACGTACCCAGCACGTAGCGCGGCCCCTGGACCTGGAATCCCTCTGCCTTGAGTTGCTCCACGTCCTCATGCAAGACGATGGTCAGGTCCAGCTCCCCCGCTCGCAGCTTGGACAGTCGGTCTTCAGGCGCGGGAACGTGGATGAGACGGAGGCGGTCAAAGCCCGGGACGCGTTCAGCGTTCCAGTAGTCCCGGTTGGCCTCAAACTCGACGTACTCCCCCCTGACCTGATCCACGAACCGCCAAGGCCCGCTGCCAAGGGGGACATCCTCGAACCCAGGCGCTCCCACCGTTTCGTAGTAGTGCTTGGGCAAGAGCGGCATGTCTCCCCGAACCGAGCCCAGGTTGGAGAGGAACTCCGGGTCAGGCCTCTTCAGGTGGAGTCGGGCGGTGTAGCGGTCTACGATCTCCACCCGGTCCAGTGCTTCCTCCACATCGGAGCAGACGGCGCAAACGGCGATCGCCCGGGGATAGTGCTCTAGGTTGAAGGCGATGTCCTCTGTGGTGATCTCCACTCCATCGTGCCAGTGCATGCCCTGGCGTAGAATGAGAGTGTAACGGGTCGCGTCCTCGTTGGTCTCCCAGCGCTCTACCAGCCCCAGCGCTAGATCAGGCCGTCCGGATGGACCGGCACCGATGAGGAAGTCGTACAGAGGGCCGTGGTAGAGCAGGCCCAGTTTTCCTTCTAGCGATGGGTCCATAACTGCGGCTCCGAAGTCCGGCACCGCCACCCGGAGGACGGTATCTTCCTGGCTCACGGAGGTTGGCGCCGAGGAACAGGCAGTCACCACGAACAATCCCATCAGGATCAGGATTGTGTAAAGTTTAGTCATGATCGCTCTTCAAAAATAGCTGGGACAACATACCCTCATCCTCTGATTCTAGCAAGCACTCCCTCCGCATACCACAATCTGCCCGTTTCAGAATATATTATGCTCAACCTGCGCAATCGTACAATATATTGCATGACTAAGACGGGCAGATTTGTAGCGAATATGAGCTCCAGGGAAATGTGCCGTAAGCAAATGTGGCTACAAGGACACCACTAGACCAGGACAGGTGGAATCCCCTAGTGGCCCTTTATCCTGTTACTATTCCTGGCAGGGTAGGCGCGCACCACAGGGCGACACTGGCCGCACACAAGACGCCTACAGCCAAGAGAGAAAAGACACAGTATGGTAAGCCCTGTCCGAGCATCAAACTACTCCACTTCCGTGGAAGAGGGTCCAGGGACGAGCTTGATGAGGTTGTCGCCGAAGAGGCTTGCCACCCACAGAGTGCCCCTTGCCGAGACCACGGCAGAAGGACTGTCGACGGGGAAGAAGCCCGTTTCACCCGTGGCGATGTCTACCCTCAAAACCATGTCGGCGCCCCATGCAGCAGTCCAGAGATAGCGTCCGTCGAAGACAAGGTGGCCAGGCCAGCCACCAACCACAATCTGAGTCAGTACCTCACCCTCCAGCGAGAGCCGGATCAGCTTGCCCTCCCAGTTGATAGACACCCATATGCTCTCGCCATCGAAGGCTAGGCCACTGGGGCCCTTGCCGCCCAGATACGGCGTCTCCTCGTAGCCTGAGGCGGGAGGTGGAGCGCCAGACACCCGGTATCTGGCTACTAGAGTGCCCTCCCGGCTGAACTTCTGCACCTCCTGCAGATTCAGGCTGGCCACCCACAGGTGCTCCCCATCTAGGGCGATCGACCATGGGGCCGTATGCCCACCCCTGATGGGAATGCGGCCCACAATCTCCCCGTCCACTGTCATGGAGTAGACCGCGTTACCCCAGGAGGTGACTACCCATAGGAATTCCCCGTCGTACGCCAAGTCCACCGGTGCCGTGTGCCCGCCCCCAATTGTATATGTGTCCACCACTCGGCCGGAGAGGTCAACTTTCGTCACAGTGCTATCTCTGCCGTTGCCCACCCAGATATATCCGGCCGCGTGTAGGATGGCGCGCGGCCCATCCCCCACCCTCACGGTAGCCACGACGTGGCCATCCTGATCAAGCTTGGTCAACGTATTCTCCGCGCTGCTGACGACCCAGATATGCTCGCCGTCGAAGGCAAGTGCTTCGGGTCTGGGGAAGCCCTCAAAGAACACCCCTGTCATATGAGGGCGCAAGTCCACCAAGTCTGGAGTCACCGGCGTAGGTGGGGACTGAGGAACGGCGAGCACTGGCGTGGGCGCTGGGATAGTAGTCGGTGCAGCGGCCAGCTCAGGATTGACTGGCTCTAGGTCTAGCCAAGCGTAGGCCGCGTGGCCACCCGTGAACAAATCGCCATCGATATGGCCGTCGACTTGCAGCGTCCCAGAGGGCATGAACAGAACATCGCTCACGTCCATCTGAGAAAGGAGGCTGAGGGTGAAGTCCATGGAACCGGATGGGGACAGCACGCCAAGCTCACCGTCGAAGCGGTACTCGTGGGTGTCAGTGATCACCAAACACGTGCCATCATCCTGGACTTCCATAACCACGTCCAGCCTAGCCGCCCCAGAAAGGGGAGCACCAACGGCGTCCATCCTCTCCTGCAGCGAGAGGGGCAATGTGTACTTGCCGTCCACCGCTAGGACCAGCTCCACGACGCCCTCAACAACACCCTCACAGGGAGGGTTGCCTCGGAGCACGTATGTCCCAGACCAGCGCGTTCCATCCATAGTGCCGAACACGGGAAATTCCGTCGCCGCGCCTGTCGGCGCGGTCGCTGACGGGGTATCGCCTGCAGTGCCAGGTTCTGGAGATGGTCCCTCACTACAGGAGACCGCTATCACCAGCAGCAAGGCCAGCATCCACAGAAAACGCATAACGAAAGCATAGTAGCACAGGGCCGGTCATCAAGTAGACTGCGCCATACCTACATCACTGAGAGAGGTTTAGGGCCAGTTCAAAAGTTCTTACGGTAATGGGCTCTTAGGCAGCATTCAGCGTAACGCTATATCCCAGCCGTTCAATTCTACTGACCTCTCGCCGCTCATACATAGTCTTAAAACACGCATTAACCAACTCCCGTCGGCCCGCGAAGCGGCACAGTTGCTTATCTCGGGGAACAAGCTGCACCTGCTAGATTCGGCAAGCATACATACCTACGTAAGCGATATGAGATCTCTACTTAACGGAGGCATGTTAGATGAGCAAAAAGTATTCGTTCGTAGTTTTGTCGAAGAAGTAGCGATCAAAGGCAAAGAGTGTCCCCTCAGATCCAGGATACCGATACCACGGCAGCCGTTGAGTCATACGACATCGAAAGTTCTTGATTCTATACGGCTTGGCTGCCGAGCCTGGATTCGAACCAGGGTTACGTGAGTCAGAGTCACGTGTGCTACCACTACACCACTCGGCAATGCAGGCCGCCATTCAGTGTAATACCACTCTCAGTCATGGTCAATCTTGCTCAGGGAGCCAGAAGTCCCTCTTTCCGCAGGTCAGGCGAGCCTTCTTCGTCCGGGAGCATGTCAAATATCAAGCGCCCGCGCGATATTGCCTTTATGATCTCGGCGTATGTATCCAGTGCCTGGACGCGGGCGATTATATATTCCTGTATGTGCTCAGCATCAAGGCTTACAAGGTAATCGTACAACCTAAGTGACGACTCAGCTCCCAACCGCTTCTGCACAATGAGTTCCTGTTTCATATCTGCCAAATTCGGGTCGTCAAGCACCACAAGCCACTGAATCAGGTATCCCAGGAAGTGCTCGTCCCTATTGATGTCTGCATACCAGGAGTCAAACCTGTCGCCGATAAGGTCTCTGAACCCCTGATAGTCAGGGTATGAAACTAGGGTGAGGCCAGTAAATTCCTCCAACTTTAGCCAGAATGCCCTCTCAAACTGCTGGGC
>CAUZOU010000004.1:0-31970 GCA_963581795.1 Dehalococcoidia bacterium
TACCGGCACATCAAATAGGGAGTCCAGCAATTTTTCCTCTTTAGTTCCTTACACTCATTATACACATGATGCTGCCCGGACATATTTATCTCACTACCTCGACAATACGTGCATAGCATACATTGGAAGCACTTATATGCGCATATCGCGAGGAATATACTCATACATGTTTTATGTATATACTTGCGCAGGTTAAGCTTATGTCCTCTCCTCGGAGATTCAGCAGTGATGTAGTTAATCCTGAAGTTACAATAGTGTGACTTTGTGAGGGATTAGGACGTGTAGATCGGCATGGTTGTAAGGCGTTCGTTGCAGGGTGTGGATACGAGCCAACCGAGAAGGAGATGTATGCAAGAAAAGGATAGAGAATCGGCTAATCCGGAGGTTGAGCGAATAACCAGCCGACAACGCCTAACTCTGCTGATTGTATCGGTGGCAGGGCACGGTCTAAAGCATATGTTCAATGCCGCGTTCTTCATTCTGCTCCCAGAGATAAAAGCGGGCCTCGGACTTAGCAATACACAGATAGGCACACTGTCCACATTCCGCGGAATCGCTGGTGGGCTTGCAAACGCTCCTGCGGGCTTTGTCGGTGACCGATTCGCCAAGCGGCGCGCGGAGATTCTTGGAGGTACAATTATCGTTGTGTCCTTCTTCGCGGTTGCGTTGGGGTCTGCAACGCATTTCTGGATGGCGGTGGTAGCCGCATCGTTACTCAGCGTGGCAATATCCTTCTGGCACCCATCGGCCATTTCGTCCCTTTCCAGAGAGTTCGCTTCTCGTAGAGGATTCGCTATCTCTCTTCACGGTACTGGCGGTAGTATTGGTGAGACCCTAGGACCGGTATTAGTGGGATCGCTTTTGGGGGTTGTGAGCTGGCGGCTGGTACTGCAGGGGAGCGTGATACCGGGTCTGGTTTTGGGGATAGCGATTTGGGCCTTACTACGGACTATTCCAACAGCTGAGGCTTCCGGTGCTAGCATGAGGCAGTATATTGGTTCGGTCTCAACCCTTCTACGGAACGGTAAACTCCTACTGGTTCTCATCTTTGCGGCTGGGTTTGCCGGTGGGCAGAGCACCATTCTGACATTTTTGCCAATTTACCTGGATGAAGATCTGGGAGCCTCCAGTGTCACCATAGGTTTGTACCTGTCATTGGCCCAGGTAGGAGGCATTGTGTCCCAGCCGTTGATAGGCCTTGCCTCTGACCGGTTAGGACGGAAGCTTATTTTGTCTCCGAGTTTGGCTCTGCTGGGACTGTCGTTCATTGGGCTCAGCATTGCCCCATCGGGTTGGATGTTTGGGATGGTTGTTCTTGGCATGGGCGCGTTCCTGTTTCCGCTGATGTCGATTCTGCTTGCCTCGGCGATGGACCTGGTAGCAGTCGGAGCGCAGGCCACCACCGTCGCTCTTGTATTCGGCTCGGCGGTTGTTGTCTCGGCGTTCGCTCCCGCCATAGCGGGAATGCTGGCCGACTCATCCGGCACAGAAGCGGCCTTCATGTTTGGTGCAGGGCTTGTACTGTCAGCTTCGTTGTTATCGATGGTTACCCGTTGGCAGCGTAGTGCTACTGATTAACCCAGTTGGCCTTGGATAGTGAGGTTGAAGGGGCCGTTTGAGGGTCGCTTGTCAATTTTTGTTGACAAGGATAGCTTCCTTTCCCTACAATGCGGCTATGGGGTACCTACCATGACCGTTGTTCAGCAGCTTTACGATATCTTAGTCGTAGATGTGGAAATCGAACGGTATAGGAAGTCAATTTCTACTATTGATGAGACCCTGGCGGACAACCAACTGCAGATGCGAACTAAACGGGCCGTGGACGAGGCTCAGGCTACGTTGAGGAAACAGGAAACAGAGCGCAAAGATCTTGAGATCACAGTGGAATCCTTCCGTGAAAAGGGCGAACAGTTGGAAACTAAACTCTACGGTGGTACTGTGCGCAATCCCCGTGAGTTGAAAGATATGCAATCAGAGTTTGACCTCCTTCGCGGACAGCAGAAACAGGAAGAGGATAACTTACTCATAGCCCTGGGGTCCGCAGAGGAAACCGAGCAGAGCCTCGGTAGTCTGAAGAGTTCCCTTAAGGAGATACAGGCGGCACGACGAAAAGAACAGAACCAACTGTTAGGAGAGAAATCACACCTTCAAGAGGGCTCGACTGTTCTGGAGGAGAAACGTAAAGTGCTGTCCTCACTGATAGACGCAGAACATTTGAAGCTATACGACTCCCTTCGTGTTATTCGCCAGGGACAGGCAGTGGCAATAATCGAAAGAGGGATGTGCCAGGGATGCCGCATTGCTCTGCCCACGAAAGTGGTGCAGTTGGCCCGCAGCGGGGTAAAACCGGTGCAATGTCCCAGTTGCAGCCGAATATTGTACGCGCGCTGATTACATATGAAGGCTATAGGTTACTTCTCCGTCCGGGATAGGGCACAAGGGGAAGTTGCGCTTCCGGGACAACTGGAGGCCTTTTCTGCATATTGCCAGAGGCATATACACCAGCCCATAGAGACATTTGTCGATTATGACCTGGATGACGGAGGTCGTTCTAGATACCAGGATATGCTGGATTACCTGAGACAGTCCGACTCCCAATTCCTTGTTATCATCACGGGCTCTCAACATCTGGGAGGTACTCTGGAATCCTCCGTACGACGAGTCCTAGAACTGGATGCCCAGGGAGCCAAGGTCATTTGTAGTGACGAGGACCTGCCCGATCCACTACAACAAGCTCTCAAGCATTGGAATAGTGTTAAAGATGGCGGTGCCAGAGGAGAGCGTATCAAGGAAGCTATGAAAGCCAAAGCCATCCGTGGAGAGGGGCTTGGCAAACCTCCCTTTGGATATAGGATTGGTTCCGATGGCAAGTTGGAGATGGTGCCTGACGAAGGCGCCACCGTGCGGCTCATATTTAATCTGTACACAAAGGAAAATATGGGCATGCGGCGCATAGTCCGCTATCTAAATGAGCGGGAGACGCCAACAAGGAGCGGGCGTGGTTGGAGCATAGTTACGGTAAGGGATGTTCTGCGGAACCGCGCTTATCTTGGTACCTACACGCGCTTTGGAATGAGGGTTCCGCGCAGTCACCAGGCAATCATTGACTCCAATGAGTTCAACATGACCCAGGAGAAAATGGCGCAGGGGAGGACACCCCGTGTGATGCACACAAGCGAGCCGTTTCTTTTATCCAAGTTTGTATACTGCGCTTCCTGTGGGAATCGTATGATTGGGGTTAGCCGCCGTCAGGGATGGAGTCGTAAGGACGGCTCTCGGACAGTAGGGCAGTATCGCTACTATCAGTGCCAGTCCAGAACCAATCAGGGAATGTGCGGCTACCACACCTGGCGGTCAGATATTCTGGAAAAAAGGGTGCTAGATCAGGCCAAAGAAGCGTTGGAGTCTGGAGATGCGAAACTGCATTTGACAGAGGCATTTCTTCGGAACACACCTGATGCCGAGAAGAATGGCGAACGCCTTGATGCGCAGTTCCTGAGAGCCCTTGAAAGCGCCGCTGCAGGATCTACGTCTCTGGAACGGCTCCGCTCCACGCTTGAAAAGGTGGATGCTCAAAGAGATACTCTTTCAGGTAGGATATCGCCTGAAGGCCCCTTGGCGGAGGTTATGGCCAGTGGAGATCCGTCCTCCTTGCTACAGAGATGGGATTCCCTGGATAAGGACATCGCGCGGCATGTTCTCAGAGCGTTGGTTTCTCGTGTTTCAGTTGACGACGACTCGGTGAAACTTATTCTTAATACAGTGGAACAGGTTTAGTGTCTAGTTGGTTTGGGAGGTGAGCGCCTTCTTTGACCCCCAGCCATTGCCGGTGCTAAACTGGAATACAGTTGATAGGCAGGCTGGGTGATCGCCCTGACATTGTTGGGGAGGAAAGTCCGAGCTCCATAGGGCAGGGTGCTGGCTAACGGCCAGGCGGGGTAACCCGACGGAAAGTGCCACAGAAACAATACCGCCTCGATTTATCGGGGTAAGGGCGAAATGGTGAGGTAAGAGCTCACCGCTCCGATGGTGACATTGGAGGCAGGGCAAACCCCACTCGGAGCAAGGCTAAATAGGGGGACAATGGGTGCCCGTCCCGTTCCCGGGTTGGCTGCTAGAGGCTTCGAGCAATCGAAGTCCCAGATAGATGATTACCATCCCGGCTATGCTGGGATACAGGACTCGGCTTACAGGCCTGCCTATCAACAATGACTTCTTACGAAGAATTTTTTTCCGATCACCTAGACGAAGAATCGATTAAGCACTGTCTTTCAACATCCATCTTGGGCTGTCGGATTGTCTATTTACACACCACGGGGTCCACTATGGACGACGCGAGGAAGGCGGCACAGGACAACGCTCCTGAAGGCACACTAGTTGTGGCCGAAGAGCAGACCGTGGGTCGCGGGCGGTTTCAGAGGACATGGGTATCTCCTCCAGGTGGGAATATCTATCTCTCTCTGCTCCTACGCCCGGGTCTGGATTACGCTTCCCAATTGACCATGATGGCATCGCTGGCCTTGGTCAGAGCTATCCGCCGTATCATAACGGACAAGAGCGAGGTCACGATCAAGTGGCCCAACGACGTACGCATTGGGGGAATGAAAATAGCAGGCATCCTGGTGGAAAGCTCGCTGGCCCTGGAGGGTACGGACAATTTCTCAATAATTGGTATGGGAGTTAACGTCAACTTCGACCCAGGCGAGTACGCTGACATAAAGGATACAGCCACCAGTATTCAACGGGAGTTAGGGCATCCGATTCCTCGGGTTCAGCTTTTGAGGGCAATCATGGAGGAGATGGAAGGGCTTTACATGTCAATAAAGCAGGGAGGCTCGGTAAGGGAGGAATGGGCCTCATTACTTGATACCCTTGGCCATCAAGTGAGGGTTGCCTGGGGCGAGCAGGTGTATGAGGGGTATGCCCAGGGAGTGGATGATGACGGAGGCCTTGTCCTGCGTCTTGCCGACGGTTCCCTCAAGGCCCTCGCAGCAGGAGAGGTGACTCTCCACACATGATTAGGGAAGGTCGTACACCTGCACTTTTTACTAATTACTAGAACGGAAGAGCTTCCCCAACGCCTTCGGTCTTGGCACGTTCGAAGATGTGGGCCGCAACGGCCACGTCCTCCAAGGCTATTCCCTGTGATTCAAACAGCGTGATATCGTTGGCGGAGGCGCGTCCTGATGCCTTACCAGTCACCACTTGACCCAGCTCCAGTACGGCATCCCAACTGAGTATTCCGGAGTCGACTGGCATTACAAGGTCCGCGCACTCTATTTTGGCCTGGTCTACAGCGTCAGCAGCGATAATAGAGCAACGCATTACTGCTGCGTCGTCGAGTTCACGACGGGCCAGAGAGTTGGCCCCGGCGGCATTGATGTGCATGCCTGGCTCAAGCCAGTCGCCAATTATAACTGGCTCCAGTGTCCTAACGTTGGTGATGGCTATGGCGATGTCGGTACCCTGTACCGCCTCTTGTGCTGACGAAACCGGCAATACCTGTATGCCCAGGGAGTCACTCATTGTACGGCAGAACTCCTCGCGGCGCTCTTGAGTACGGCTGTACGCTTTGATTGTTTGGATTGGCCGGACGGCACATACGGCTGAGAGCTGTGTTATGGCTTGGTTTCCTGTGCCAATCATGCCGACGGATGAGGCATCCTCGCGGGCCATGTACCTGGTAGCGACACCGCTGGCGGCTCCGGTACGGATTTGTCCCAATGACCCTGCTTCCATAACTGCCAGTAACTGTCGAGGTTCACCTCCGTATAGTAAGACCAGTGGTTTCCCTGCACCCATTGTCTTGAAGCCGGCGACTCCGCGTTCGCCAAGGGCCGCTACCATCATGGTCACACCAATGGTTCCTGCCTGTGCCCGTTCCCGGGGCAGGTTAACCCCAGTCCCGTTGCCCTGCTCCTTGAATCCCTGTTCAACCATTTCTATTGCTTCATTGATTGGGAGAAGACGGATTACGTCTTCCTCACGAAGAAATATCGCCATTACGTTAGTCTCCTTTAGATTGGATAGGTTGTTGGTAATGCCATGGCATTACCATGAGGGTGACTTAGTCTTATCATGCGGTCGACGGCTTAGCCATGCGTCTCCAGGACTAGGGGCGTTTGGTCACGATTGGCCCACTCTCCCATGGAACCGTCGTAGTTGCGGACACGGTCGTAACCAAGGAGGGTGAGAACGAATGCTCCGTGCGCCGCACGGATTCCTCCCTGTCAATAAGTAATTACCTGCTTGTTCGGGGTGACTCCGCGCTTTTCCAGCATGGCTCTGATCTCGTTGGCAGGCTTTATAGTCTGGTATTTGTCACTGCTAACGAAGTTGAGCCATTCCAGGTGAACCGCCCCGGGCACATGACCAGCACGTTTGTTGCCGCGTGTGTTGGTGCCCATCCACTCGCTGTCTGAGCGCACATCTAGGAATATTGTGTCTTGCTGACCAACCTGAGAGATCCCGTAGTCTAGTAGACACACCAAGTCATGGCTTTCGTGCGGTGTGAAGGTAGACAGTGCTGGTTCAAGCACTTCCGTGGCTATTGGACGACCTTCGTCAAACCACTTGTTCCATCCTCCATTGAGTACTTTGACATTGGTATGCCCGTAGTAGTTGAGGACCCACCAGATGCGGGCGGCGGAATTGCCTCCAGACCCATCGTATGCTATTACCGTGGTGTCATCACCAACTCCCATGCTTTCCATGAGCCTGGCGACTTGCTCCGGTGGAGCGACAAGTGGGTGGCCTGTGGGGTCATTAGGAAAGTCCTGGTTCTTGATGTAGTGGTGCTCGCGTATGCCGGCGGCGTTTTGGATGTGGGCGCGGCGGTATCCATCGTACTGGTCACAGTCTACAATCCGTATGTCGGGATCGTTCAGGTGGGCTTCAAGCCAGTCGGATTCCACCAGTATATCTGGGCGAGCATAGTCGTTGTCGGTCATAATTCACTTCCAGTAGTTCATTCGTAGGACGCTGGGTCGTAATTCTTTGTGAGCAGATTGTATCATAATGCGGGAGCGAGCTTCCTAGCATATACGTGTGCGTGGAAAGTTGAGTTGCGTTGCAGCACCGATTTTCTTACAATGTGCGCGATAGTCACTGGGTGTCTATATTGCCCCATAAAATTATTTGAGGTGTGAATAATGTCATCAGTTGCCGATATGTTGAAGGTGATGCGTGCAAAGCACGACGATCTTAATGCTAAGCTTGGGAAGGTGCCTGAGAACCGAATGGGGGATGTGGGGCCATGGGGTCAGAGACAGATGCCCATCCGTACCATGTTCTATCAATTGATGAATCACGAGGTTGAACATACGGTGCATGCTGTGAAGACTCTGCGTGATCTTGGCATTGTCACAACCGAGGCTCAGCTTATTATTGGGAGACTGCAGGAGGCACGAGGGCAATTGGAGGGGTTGCTGGTTGGCCTGTCAGACGAAGACTTGGATAAAGCTCCCGATGGTGAATGGTCTATGTTTCAGGTGCTAGAGCATTTCATGGAGACGGAAGATACCTACGTGAATAGGATTGAACAGGCACTGACTGAATCCCCAAGCTAGCCTATTCACATGGCAGGATAAAATGACTGAAAGACCGGATCTTACATACGATGTGTTCATAACTCTGGCTCAACAGCAGGGATTTGCGATGGATATGCTTCACCTTGAGGAGTTATTCCCGGAGGTGCAGGCGATGTTTCAGCGCGTGAAACTGCTCGATCATGTGTACACTGCTGGCATCCAGCCTGGCGCAGGCTCCATTCCTACGGACAACGTTGCAACGGAATAGACGTGCCAAACGAGGATCTGACTCAGCTTTCCGTGTCGCAGTTGGGGAGCCGTATTGAGAGCGGTGACGTTTCCCCTGTGGATGTGGCGGAGGCTTTTATTCGCAGAATAGACGCTCTGGAACCTCAGCTAAATGCCTTCATCACCCGCGCTGATGAACACGCCTTACTGGCTGCCAGAGAAGCCGAGAAGGAGATTCTAAGGGGCAACTATAAGGGGCCGTTTCACGGCATTCCAGTGGGACTCAAAGACCTGTTTTGGACTAAGGGCGTTCGCACCACTTCAGGCTCGGTGATAGATGGCGATTTTGTTCCCACAGAGGATTCGGCTGTGGCCTCACGAATGAAAGCCGCAGGAGCTTACTTCATCGGTAAACTCCACATGACGGAGTTTGCCTTCGACGGCACCAGCCTCAATCGGCACTATGGCCCCGCCCGCAATCCGTGGAACTTGGCGCGGATGGCCGGCGGTTCCAGCAGTGGACCTGGTGCGGCGGTGGCCAGTGGCCAGGTACCAATTGCCATGGGGACAGACACCGGTGGGTCGGTGCGTGTGCCTGCGGCGCTGTGCGGCATCACAGGTCTCAAGCCCACTTTTGGTCTCATCAGCAGATATGGTGTTACCCCGCTGTCTTGGTCTATGGACCATGTTGGCCCCATGACCAGAACAGTGCGTGATGCGGCCCTGGCTTTGAACATGCTGGCAGGCTACGATACTCGCGATCCGGACTCAGTTGAGATGCAACCAAAAAACTATCTAGAAGGGTTGGACCGTGGTATTCAGAAAATACGTATCGGTGTGCCCAGTGACTTCGTATGGGACGTGATGGATTTTGAGGTAGAGAAGGCATTTCGTGCGGCGATGGTGCAGATGGAGTCTTTGGGGTCGCATACTCGTGAAGTTTCTACAACAGACTTGGGGCTGATCAACTCAGCTGGTAGCGTAGTGCAGACCTCGGAAGCGGGTATCATCCATCGCTCGCGGGTGCTCAACCAAGGCCAGTACTTCGACCCTGTGATACGGCGTCGCGTTGAGAGCGGGCTATTCATACCTGCTGAGGCGTATCTCCACGCGCAACAAGTACGAGCCAAGCTCAAAGGGTTATTGTTGGAAACATTGGACGAGGTGGATATACTGGCCACGCCCACCACCGCCATTGCTGCGCCTGAGATAGATCAAGAGCGGGCAGTCATACAGGGTCAGGATGTCCCCATTAGGGAGGCCCTGTTGCGTATTACACGAGTCTTCAGTACGGTGGGGTTGCCAGCAATCTCGGTGCCATGCGGGTTTACGGAAGGTGGTCTGCCAGTTGGCCTACAGTTGGTTGGCAAGCCGTTCTCTGAGAGCCTTCTGCTACGTACGGCCCAGGCATATCAGGAGTCGACAGACTGGCACCTTCGCCGCCCAAAGGTGTAAAAATGTGGGCCGAGTATAGGGCATATTCTAGGGAACGTGACCAGCTTCAGAGCGTTTATCTATCGGCGTGGCCCAACGATCGCTCAGGAGCCACTTCATCGCGGACACGCTGTTTGAGTTCCTTTGGTTCCGGGAACCGCCCTTCGCCCTTGAGCGACCACACGATGTTGCCATTGGCGCGTACTTCGAATATCCCACCACTGGATGGTATGAGAGCGATCTCCCCAATTTCCATCTGGAAGGTGGTTAGTAGTTCCTGAGCTACCCAGGTAGCCCTGAGCATCCAGTGGCACTGGGTGCAGTACGTTATCTCTACACGGGATTTAGATGTCATGTCAACCTGCACGGGAACTCTTGATTATCAAGATTGTAGCAGGTTAAATGTGTGTTGAACAACAGAGAGAGTTATGGAATGTCCATCCGGCGCAGACGGCGTACAGTCAACCAGAAGAACACGGCAGTTGTGACGGCTGCGCCCACCAGTGCGGCAGGAAACTCGATGACCCTTTCTCCCAGAGGCTCAAAGCTTTTGTCGTCCAATCCGTGCAGTATGGACAAGGTGTAGCCACGCACGCTGAGGTAACGTACGCCTCCTAGAAAGCTGCTGATTAGCCCCTCCCAAAGGAAGACGTAGACGAGCGCGAAGGCAATGGCACGGGTGCTTACCAGGCCAGCCCAGGTGAAGATGGCTGCATACGTGACAACGCCGGCTAAGAGGGCTAGTCCAACAGCCAGCGCGGCTTGAAGGTTGCCGTCCAGCACCAGTAGCACCGCTCCCAAGCTGCTGGCCCCCAATAGCGTTGTCACAATCCCACTGGCTATTAATACAAGGCCGCCGACAATGATTGATGCCAGCAGCTTGGGCAATACGATAAGCCACCGGGACACCGGCTTTAGCACAATATAGCTCAGGGTGCGGTCTTCAAGCTCGTTCCCAAAGGACGCGGTAGCCAGGACCATGGTCACAATTGGCAGTATTCCTGCTATGAGAAGGCCATCCAACAGTGTGCTGATGAACTCTCCGTTGGAGGTAGAATCTTCGTTTAATGTGGCTGAAACGAGAGTGGCCAGCCCTACCGGCAATAGCGCTAGCAGTAGGATGAGTATGAGTCTGGAACGGCTGGCCAGCTGGCGCACCGAAATTCTGAGCAGTACCAACATCTTAACGCTCTACCAGATAGCTGAAGACGCTCTCAAGGGACTCGTCCAATGGCTCTACGCGCAAGAGGCGTATGTGTTGCTTTTGGGCCAGTCGCGGGACAGATCGCTGAAGATCGGATACGTTGCGAGTCATAATGTCCACGACGCCCTCGGCATTTATGGATACCGAGTCAACTGCGTCCAAACGCACCAGAGCCGCGGCCATCGCGCGTGAGTCGCTGGAGACTATGCGCACTTTGTAGGGTCTCTCGTCCAGCTTGGCGCGTATGGCACGGAAATCTCCAGACGCGGCAAGCTTGCCGCTAACCATCAACAGGATGCTTCCAGCCAGCAGCTCCACTTCTTCCAGGATGTGTGAAGAGATCAGTATTGTACGTCCCTCGCTGGCAAGTTTCCGCATGAGGTTTTGGAACTCAATGCGCTGGCGAGGGTCGGTGCCGTTGAGTGGTTCATCCAGTAGTAACACCTCAGGGTCGTGGACAAGGGATGCGGCCAGCCGCATACGCTGTCGCATTCCACGTGAGTACGTTGACAGCGTTCTGCTCTGCGCATCTGTTAGGCCTACTAGTTCTATAGCGCGGTCCACCGGGGGCGACAGTGGCTCCAGGCCGTACAGCTGGGCGGCCAGTTCCACGAACTCACGGCCGGTCAGGAAGCCGTACACGGCTTCGTGCTCCGACATGAAACCAACCCTGTGATATAGCTGAGGATTGTCTCTCACAGGTTCGCCGACGAGTTCAACCTCTCCTTCAGACGGTCTTGCCAGTCCCGCGATCATATGCAGTAGGGTGGTTTTTCCAGCACCGTTGGGGCCAAGGAGGCCGGTTATGCCAGGGTTTACCTGTAGTGACACGTCATTCACGGCTACAATGTTGCCGAACCACTTCGAGACGCTCCTGACGTCTATTGGCGTAGCCATTAAAGTGTCTTCCTGGTTGTGGTTGGCCTGCGTCATATGCTTATCCTCCTGTATCGCCACCAGAGTACGAACCCAGGCCCAATTGTAAGGAGCAGGTACCATGTGATTGGCACGATGGATGGCAACTCTGCCACAAGCCGGGCAAATTCAGAGGTGTTTTCCTTAGGGAAGATCAGGTCATTCACGTGTATTGGTACGTCTGACAGATTGATAAGAGCGAACCACTTTGCGGATTCTCCAGTGGGAGGGCGACATGGTTCTGGATCCTGTCCAAATTCGTTGCGCTGGCGGCCGCGGTCCTCATCACAAATGCTCAATATGCCTGCAACTGGAATCGAGATGATGAACAGTCCGATAACGAAGGCGGCAGCGTATGCGCGGCGTGTCGTGAAAGCGGACACTGTCAGGGGTATTGTGGTTGTGAAGATGGCTACCACTAGTCCCGCCAGGAGAAAGCGCGGGACATCCATCCAGTTGTAGCGTAAGTAATTTGCAGGCTCTTCCGCGGCGAGAACGAATCCTGTAAACAAGATCACCTGTCCCAGGTAGACGATGGCAAGGGTCACTGAGAGGAAGGCAAGCCAGCGTCCTATCACATAGTCCGTAGGGGACAACGGGCGCACAAGGTACAGACTAATGACTCCATCGCGTCGGTCCGGGCAGAGAAGCTCTGGAGCGATGATGGCCGAAAAAATGACCAGGAGTGTGGAGATAATCTGATAATAAGCATCGTGCCTGGGTAAATCCATAAGGTTACCGGCAGTAGCAGCCGCTATGCTTATTACCACCGCTGGTGTCATAACGGCTATGAAGAGCAGTATTGGGAGTGCCTTGGAACCCCAGCCGCGGCCAATGCCAAGTGCGGTACGGACGCCGTTTATCCAGATGGCCTTGCGCGCGCGCATGCGCCCCTCGCGCGGCCCTTCGTAATGGCGATAGCCGAGGTCAAATACCTCACCATGAGCTTCATTCATTTGGTGTTCTTCTGAATATATCTGTCAGTCCGTGACGGCGTGGCGCCAGACGTCGTAGGCGTGTGTCGGATTCCACGATGGCGTCGCGTATGGAGTCGTACTGCTCCTCGCTCTCTGTTTCCACTACCACCGATAGTCCGTCCATGGTTGCTGCAATTCTCCTCTTGGACAGTGCTGCTACTAACTCTTCAATGTGGTCATCAACGTCGATATAGAGGGTTTGGGTCTCCTGGGTAAACAGGGATACGTCTCCCTCCTCGGTGACGCGTCCACCCTCAAGGACAATTATACGGTCGCAAATGCTCTCCACATCCCCCATGAGGTGTGATGAGAGCAGGATGCTGATGCCAAATTCCCTACCTGTGCGTTTCACCAACGCCAACATCTCCTCGCGCCCCCCTGGGTCAAGGCCAGATGTCGGCTCATCCAGCAGTACTAGGAGAGGGTCGTGCACCAAGGCTTGGGCCAGCTTGACCCTCTGTTTCATTCCAGTGGAGTATTCGCCAATGGAGCGGTACCGTTCCTCGTCAAGGCCAACGTGCCGTAGTATGTCGGCGGCGCGGGTGCGGGCGTGTGCTGGTGGTATGCCGCTGACCTGCGCCATGTGGGTTAGAAACTCAGCGGCAGTGACGGATGCTGGCAAGCAGTCGTGCTCAGGCATGTAACCAAGGTGCGAGCGGCTCTCGACTGACTCATAGGGCCTTTCGCCTAATACCTCGACGGAGCCGGATGTCGGCCCAATGAGTCCCAGGAACAGCTTGATGGTTGTGCTTTTGCCTGCGCCGTTCGGGCCCAACAGCCCAGTGATTCCATCATTGATCTGGAAATCAACTGATTCAAGGGCTATGGTTGCTCCATAGTGCTTGGTAAGTTCCTTGGCTTCCAGTAGGTGAGGCATGGGTAGATTATACACTATCTATGCCTACTGAATGATTTCTGAGGCATTCATAATAGTGGCGAGAAGGTCATGTTGGCCTCAGTCATCTATTGACCGTGAGTAAAGGTGACAGTAGACTGGATAGGATTTTCAAGATCCTCTCTATTATGAATGCTTTGTAATTGCACTACCGTCCAAATTGCCGATAATAGTGTGACAAGCCCAGTCTATCAAATAGCTAAACTGATATGTCATACGATTCAACAATGCCACGTGTCACAGGCCTCTTTGTAGTTCTAGCCGCCCTGTTTGTGACGCTGCTGATTACATCAAACATAATAGCTGTCAAGATCATATTGGTGTGGGGACGCATTCTGCCTGCCGCCATTGTGTTGTTCCCGATCACGTATATCCTGGGGGATATTCTCACGGAGGTGTACGGTTTTCGCTTTGCAAGGCGCGTGATCTTGTTGGGCTTTTTGTGCAACTCTGTGGCTGTGGTGGGATTCTGGGCCGGCGGACTTCTGCCATCCGCCCCGTTCTGGGAGGGACAGGACTCCTACAATGCCATCCTTGGATACACGCCAAGGCTGTTGATGGCGTCCTTTGCCGGTTATCTGGTGGGAGAGTTATCCAACTCTATGATCCTGTCCAAGCTGAAGGTGGTCACCGAGGGGCGCTGGCTGTGGTTACGCACCATTAGTTCAACTGTTGTTGGACAGGGGGCCGACTCCGTAGTGTTCATTACAGTGGCGTTTGCAGGCACGCTAGCGGGCGGCAGTCTGATTGGACTGTTGATTACACAGTGGATCGTAAAGGTGCTCTATGAGACGGCCGCGACACCTGTTACCTACGCTGCGGTTGGATACGTGAAGCGCCATGAGGGACTGGACGTATATGACCACAAAGTTTCCCTCAACCCACTGTCCTTCCTGTAATAGACGGAAAGTGGCAATAGATTGCCCCCCATGGATTATTCAACTGGGCGTAAAGCCCCGCTGTTCCATAGCTTCTTTAATCTTCTTCAACCCGCTCGTCATCTCTCTTCCGAAGACTTTGCGGTCTATAAGCCATAGAAGGGGAGGAAACCATAGCTGAATGGGTTTGGGGCTGAAGCGGCGTTCCAGCAGTGAGTAGGTGAGTCTTGTGCCATCGTTTTGGGGCTTCAGTGTGTATGCCCAGTGAAAGGTGTTCTGCTGTCCTGCACCGTCGCTCACCGTCTCCCAAGCCAGGCGGCTGTTTGGCTCTATTTCGGTGATGGTGGATGTGTCCTCTACTCCGGCCGTCGAGGAGAGGAGTCCAAGGGACTTGAATACTGAGCCCGGTTTCAGTGGTCCGGGAGTGACTACCCGAATTTTCTCCAGGCCAAAGCTGAACTCTCCGGACCACTCGATATGCCGTTCCAAGTCTGCCAGATAAGCGAACACTCTATCCGTTGGTGCGTTTATATGGATGCTCTTGCTTGCCACGGCCATTATTGCGTTCTCCGTTGATTATGAGGAGTCATGTCCGTGTATTGAGGGCTGTTGTATCCCCCGTCCAGCTATTCGCCGAAGACTTGGACGAGTACTTCTCTGGGCCTTGGCATATCCAATTCCACCAGGAAAATGCGCTGCCATCTGCCGAACTGTAGATTGCCGTCAATAATGGGGATGCTTTCGCTGGTGCCCAGCAAGAGATGTTGGCAGTGTGCATGGCCGTTTGGGCATTCGTCTTTGGTCATGTTAACTGTTCGGATGGAGAAGTCGTTGTGCCTGTACTCTGCGTTACGGGATGCCATTCTCTCAAGGAACTCTTCCATGTCCTTCAGGAGGAGAGGCTCATTCTCATTGACCTTGATGGCGGCGGTGGTGTGTTTGGAGTACACAACAGCAAAGCCGCTCAGTACCTGAGAATCCTTGATGAACTCACAGACCTTATCGGTGATATCTATGAACTCCGGCGCTTTGGTAGTATCCATGCCAATGCGGTAAGTGCGGATTTTCATGACATCCTTATCTGCCGTCAAGGGTAATTGAATCTGTCCTACAGTGGGTTACCCTAGCATAACGATACGGAATTTTCAATATCTCAGCACGTGGCGTAGAGTTTTTGCTATCTAGAGGGTTGTCAGAGGTCTGCGATGATTCACCGCTGGCGGGTCATTAGGAACTCCACAAGCTCCGTGAATGCCTGTTTGGCTCCCGTGACAAGCTCTATTCCGTCCAGTGCTTCAAGTGCGTGGATGGCGTGGTCACGCGCAAGGCTCTGGAGATACTCGGGGGCTCCAAGGTCTACCAGCAGGGCTAGCGTTGATGCCACATCAGCGTCCTCAACCTGTTCCTTGGCATAGATGGATTGGAGTTGCTCTTTCTCCATGGTGTTTGCCTGTTCAAGGGCATACACAAGCGGCAGGGAGTTCTTCTTCCTGCGGAGGTCGTTCCCGACGGCCTTTCCTGTCTCCTCTTCGTACCCCCACATGCCAAGGTAGTCGTCTCTTATCTGAAAAACGGCTCCTAGGTATTGGCCGCACTTTGTCAGTGCCTGCACGGTTTTGGCGTCGCCATTGCCAGTCAGTGCACCCAATTGCATGGAGCACCGTATCAGCGCTCCTGTTTTCCTGGATATCATGTCGAGGTATGTGGAGGTGCTTATATCTGTCCTGCCCTCAAAGTTCAGGTCTAGATATTGCCCCTCCACCGTTTCCAGATAGGCGGAGGTGAGCAGATTGCTGCACATCGCCACTACGTCCGGGGCCACTTGATGATGTGGCAACTGTTGAAGATAGAGGTCTGCCAGGCTCCTCATGGCGTTTCCGGCTTGGAGAGCTTTGGGCATTCCCCAGATAGCCCATAGGGTAGGGCGATGTCGTCGTTCCATATCGCCGTCCTGAATGTCGTCGTGGATTAGAGTGAAGTTGTGTACCAGTTCTATTGCCGCGGCTGCTGCCATGGCCTGATCCGGGACTCCGCCTACAGCCTCACACGCGAACGTGCAGAGGGATGAACGGAGGCCCTTTCCCTGGTTGGAGACCGTTTGGTTGCCATGTTCGTCGCCCAGCCCAAGGTGGTACTGGAGCATGGTATGCAGTTTGGTGTTATGGAGAGACAGGGATGTATTCAGGGAGCGGTCAACACTCTGCTGGTATTTGCCAAGGATGGAGGGTGTTTCATCCTCAGAGCGGTGCTCTACATCCCCCACTGACGAACTCCTTGCTTTGGATAGCCCATCCAGCATTGGAGGGGGCAGTTTCCTGTTACGCGAGCCTGCATTTGAGTGTTTTGGGGGATGTTTGCGTTTTGTGTAACTTGTTGATGTGGCTCGATGGTGTGGAGATGCTAGCAAAGCACTCTGTAGCTGTCAAGAATCGGGCTGTGCTCCCTAGGGACCTTAGGTGTTCTCCATCTCTTCGTTTATGAGGTTCTCCCCGTAGCTCATGAGTACGTTGGCTCTTTCCTGCGGGACGTTGGCGGTTTCCAGGTAGAGCTTTAGTGCCTGCTGTGGTGACAGTCTTTCGACGGGGACGGAGCCGAGGCGGGTACGGCGATCCCGTTGTACGTCGCGCATTATGGGTGTGACGTACCGGGCAGATGTTAGGGCATTGCGCACTTCGCCCTCTCTCAGGAGGGCCTCCACTTCCTGTGGCATGGCGATTTTTACTCTGACTATGGCCCCTGCAACGTGCCTTCGTGCGATGGCTTTAAGTGCCTCCTGAGTTGGGTCCTGATTGGCATCGACTTTGACATCTATGGTGAGGAAGGGTCTTGCTTTGACGTGGTTGAAGGTGAAGTCGACTAGACGCTGGCCTTGTGGTCTGGACGGGTCGAGGTTTATGAGGCAGAAGCCTTTATCGTCCTTTTCTTCGCCGAAGTCTATGCGCTCAAGGCTGCCTGAGTAGGCTATGTAGGGATTTTGAGAGAGAACCTGGTGTTTGTGGATGTGACCGAGGGCGATGTAGTCCAGGGAGGGATGGGCGAGGGCGCTCTGCATGATGATGGGGTCACGGCCAAGGAGCATGGATTGTTCCGAGCTTGTCATGGCGGTGTTGAGGGAGACGTGTGCGGTGAGTAGTGCCGGGATGGCGGTGTCCAGCCGCTCGGTCTGCCAGGCGAGTAGGTTGGTGACGCGCTCTTGTAGCTGCTGGTTAATCTGGTCTATGGTGAGGCTGCGGGTCTCCTCACGGGCCAGGAAGGCACTGCGCCGTATCCATGGAAGTGCGACGATCTGAAGGGGGCCGCTACGGGTCTGGACGAGGTATGTGTCTAGGCGGTCGCCGATGGTGACGTTGGGGACGGCGAGGGTGTCGAAGATGTCGAGGGCAGTGGCGCGGCTGGCGACGTGGGGGAGGTCGTGGTTGCCGAGGAGGAGGAAGATGGGCATTTCTGCCTGGGAGAGGCGGGATATGCGCTTGGCGAACTCACGCTGGTGTGTCTGTGAGGGGTCACGGCTCTTGTAGGCGTCGCCGGCGAAGAGCACGAGGTCTACGTTGTTATCGAGGGCGTAGTCGACGACCTCGTCTAAGGTGGCGAGGAAGTCGGTTAGGCGGGTGCTGAGGCCGGTATCGGGATCGGTGGAGCCGTAGCTCTCCACGCCTATGTGGACATCTGACAGGTGGAGTATACGCATGGGTCAGCTAGGCAGGCTTATCGCGGGATTTATTGTTGGTGATTGTTTCATGGCTGGTTTGATTGATCTGCGATATCTTATTTCTTGCCAGCCATGGTTTTGAGGGAAACAGGCAAGGATACGTTTGATTGTTTTTCAGCAGGGTACTTTACAAAAACCCCAGGAGGGGCCCCAGGAGTGGCTTTACTCCCTCTGGGGTTTCCCATATGTAAGTTGGTGTATTCTTGCATGGCATGTAAGGCGAGTATAGCAGGGTGCAGGTGGTGGGGGTAGGATGGGGTGGCTGTGGGGGTCTAACTACCTCTTCAGCTTTTGTTCAAGGGTGTTCACCAGTTCTGCAATTGGGACGCGGATCTGCTCCATTGTGTCGCGGTCGCGAATGGTGACGGCGTTGTCCTCGTCGAGGGTCTGGAAGTCGACGGTGACGGCTAGGGGAGTGCCGATCTCGTCCTGGCGGCGGTAACGGCGGCCTATGGACTGGGCGTCGTCGTACTGGGTGACGAAGCGACTTCGCACAAGGTCGTAGACTTCACGTGCCTTTGGAACAAGACGCTCGTTGCGGCTGAGGGGCAGGACGGCGACTTTGATTGGTGCGACGGACGGATGGAAGTGGAGGACGACGCGGGTGTCGCCACCTTCGAGGGCTTCCTCGTCGTAGGCGTCGAAGAGGAGGACGAGGAGCGCGCGGTCTACACCAAGTGCAGGCTCAACGACGTAGGGGACGTAGTGCTTCTGTTCCGGTTCTTCTATTTCGTCGTCAAAGTAATCGAGGCGGACTCCGCTGTGCTCCGCGTGTGCCTTGAGATCGAAGTCTGTGCGGTTGGCGATGCCCATGAGTTCGCCCCAGCCCCATGCGAAGCTGTACTCTATGTCCGAGGTTGCTTTGGAGTAGTGGGATAACTCTTCCTTGGCGTGAGGCCGTAGCCTGAGTTTTTCCTCACGGACTCCAAGGTCAATGAACCACTGCATGAAGTCCTCTATCCACTTCTGGTGCCATTCTTCGTCTGTGCCAGGCTTTACGAAGAATTCAATCTCCATCTGCTCGAACTCACGGGTGCGGAATGTGAAGTTTCCGGTGGTGATCTCGTTGCGGAAGGATTTGCCAATCTGGCCGATGCCGAAGGGTGGGCGCTTTCTGGTGGCTGTGACGACGTTTTGGAAGTTGACGAAGATACCCTGTGCGGTCTCAGGGCGGAGGTAGACCTGCGAGGCTGTGTCCTCGACGGGGCCGAGGAAGGTTTTGAGCATGAGGTTGAAGTTGCGAGCTTCGGTAATCTCGCCGCCGCAGTCGGGACAGGCTTTGGAGTCGATGTGATCGGCGCGGAAGCGGTGGTGGCAGGTCTTGCACTCGACGAGTGGGTCGCTGAAGGTCCCCGTGTGGCCAGAGGCGACCCAGACTTGTGGGTGCATGAGGATGGCGGACTCCAGGCCTACCATGTCGTCGCGGTCTTGGATGAAGCGATGCCACCAGGCGTCGCGGATGTTGCGTTTGAGCTCGATGCCGAGGGGGCCGTAGTCGTAGGTGGAGGCGAGGCCGCCATAAATTTCGCTGGATTGGAATATGAATCCCCTGCGCTTGCAGAGGGAGACGATTTTGTCCATTTCAACGCTGTCTAGGGTGTGGGCCAAGGGTTGCCTCCAGATATGTGGATGGGAAGAAGTTACCAACTTCCCCTGCAATTGTCAAAGGGGAGGCGTTTTTGTATCCGCCGTGGCAGGGTATATGGAGTGGGTATAACTATTGGTGGGGAGGTTTATCCTGGTTTCTATGAGCAGCAGACGTGGGAGTAAAGCCGAAGGCCCCAGGCACAATATGCCTGGGGCCTTTTTCAAGCGCTCGTTGTCTGAAGCGTTTATCTAAATAAATACTGGCGCGAACACCAGGGCGACGATGGACATGAGCTTGATGAGTATGTTCAGGGACGGGCCGGACGTGTCCTTGAACGGGTCGCCAACGGTGTCGCCGACGACGGCAGCTTTGTGGGTGTCGGAGCCTTTGCCGCCAAGGTTGCCAGCCTCGATGTACTTCTTGGCGTTGTCCCAGGCACCACCGGAGTTGGCCATTGTAACGGCTAGCAGGAAGCCTGCGGCGATTGCACCGATGAGCATTCCTCCGAGGGGCGCAGGGCCAAGGATGAAGCCCATTGCTATGGGGGCAATGACGGCCATTGCGCCCGGCAGGAGCATGGCGCGGAGTGAGCCGCTGGTGCTGATGTCGACGCAACGTGCGTAGTCAGGGCGGCCGGTGCCTTCCATGATGCCGGGTATCTCACGGAACTGTCGCCGTACTTCGTTGACGATGGCGTATGCGGCGGTTCCGACGGCCTGCATTGTGAGAGCCGAGAACAGGAACGGCAACAGCGCCCCGATGAAGAGGCCGACCAGTACCTTGGGGTCAAGGATGTTGATAATCAGTTCTTTTGCATCTGTAACACCGGGGTTGATGGCGAAGGTGTATGCGGCCAGCAGGGCCAGTGACGTGAGGGCAGCGGAGCCGATTGCAAATCCCTTGCCCGTGGCGGCAGTGGTATTGCCAAGGGAGTCAAGGGCGTCTGTGCGTTCCCTCACCTCTGAGTCGAGATGGGCCTGCTCGGCGATGCCACCAGCGTTGTCGGCAACTGGGCCGTAGGCATCGGTGGCCAGTGTGATGCCAAGGGTAGATAGCATGCCTACGGCAGCTATGGCGACGCCGTAGAGGCCGGCGACCTCGAAGGCAATGAGTATGGCAGCTACGACGGAAGCAACCGGGACGAGCGTGCTCAACATACCGGTTGCAAAGCCTGTGATGATGGTTGTTCCTGCGCCGGTCTGGGCAGATTCGGCGATACGCTTGGTGGGTGAGTACTCGTATGACGTGTAGTATTCAGTGGCAAAGCCTATGACGTTACCTGCGACCAAGCCTGTGACGATGGCAATGAAGATGCTATTGCCATTCTCTATGCCTAGCCACTGAATGGCACCGTAGGAGGAGACGAGGACCAGCGCTGAGGATATGTATATGCCACGGCGTAGCGCCCATAGGAGGGTGCTCATGGAGGCTTTGGTACCTGTGCGCACGAAGAATGTCCCGATAAGGGACGATACTATGCCGACCGCTGCTATGAGAAACGGCAGGACGAGTTTGGGGTGGTCGAATTCGATTGCGGCGACGCCTCCCGCTGCGAAGGTCGCTATGGCGATTGTGGCTATGATTGATGAGGAGTATGACTCGAAGAGGTCTGAGCCCATACCTGCGACGTCTCCTACGTTGTCGCCAACGTTATCGGCGATGGTCGCAGGGTTTCGCGGGTCGTCCTCTGGGATGCCTACTTCGACCTTGCCAACGATGTCAGAGCCTACGTCTGCGGCTTTTGTGAATATGCCGCCACCAACGCGGGCGAAGAGGGCGATGGAGGATGCGCCGAAGCCGAAGCCAGCAACGACGGTGATGTCCTTGAAGATGACATAGAGGATTGAGATGCCCAATATGCCAATGCCGACCACTGCGGTGCCCATTACGGCTCCGCTGTTAAAGGCGACACGTAGGCCGGAATTTAGCCCGACCATCGATGCGGCGGCTGTACGGGTGTTGGCTCTAATGGCGATGTTCATGCCAATGTAACCTGTGCCAGCGGAGCAGATAGCACCCACTATGTAGGATATTGCGGTCTTGGGGATGCTTCGCTCAAACTGCATGATATCTACAAGGACGGCGATGACTATTGTGACGAATACCACGAAGATGGCGAGGGTACGGTATTCCCTGGCAAGGAAGGCGGATGCGCCTTCCCGAATGGCTGTGCCAATCTCCTTCATGGTGTCGGTGCCTTCGTCCTCTTTGAGGACCCGGTAGGCCAACCCTGCCGCAAAGACTAGGGCCAGTACACCAGTGCCCATGGCTATGAGTATGGATTCCACTTGTTACCTCCTACTGGGAGCCGGCAGAGTGAATAGGGTTTCAATCCTTAGGCTTCACCCAAGGTTGCAATTTATCACTACGGATTGTCCTAGTCAAGGTCTTCGCTGGTGAGGCGGTTCCATAGCTGGGTAAGGCGCTGTTCAAGGGCCTGCTGTCGGAGGGTGGTTGTGAGGTCGCCGCGGGTGCGCTCAAGGATGCCGCGCATGGCGTCGGTGGTGCGTCTTAGGCCGCCTGTGATGGCTTCCGGGAAGTCCATTGCGAATAGCTGGGTGTAAATCTGGTCCATGAGGTCCAGGAGTTCTTCGCAGCGGGAGGCGTCGCCGCGGCGAAGGGAGTCGAGGAGGTAGCGGCGCATCTCGCCGATGGCCTCGCCTAGGCCGTTGAGGTAGGCGGCGTGGGCTATGCCAAGGTCGTCGGGACGGGGCAAAGGTGCGCCTGTAATGAAGGCGAGGGTAGAGTTGGCCTCGACGTACTCCTTCTGTGCGTCCTGGACAAAGCCTGCATAGTAGATGTCCGGGTGGCTCTCCTGGATTTCCTTCATCTCGGCGACACGGTCTCTGGCGGTGTCCAACAACGCGCGGGCCTCGTCGAACTGGTGACGGTGGGCTGAGCGGATGGCGGTGGCGGAAAGCTGGGTGGTTGTGCGGGACAGGTTGAGCGCTCGCTCACGTGAGGCGTGCTTCTGAGCGAAGAAGCTGTGGGCCTCTTCTGCAATGGCGGTTAGCTCCGACTGGCGGTCTGTGGTTGGCAATGTTTGGCTCCTTTGTATAGCATGCACCGTGCCAATATTTAAAAAGGACTTAAAAGTTGCAGGATTCTCCGGTGCAGCCGCCTGCGTACTCTGAATGTACGGTGATATACGGCGACTTTTCGCGCTCCTGATCCCTGGGCGTTCCACTCAGGTGCAGTACCTGTTGCTGCTTGCTCCCGTAACGGTAGACGGTGATACCCTTGCATTGCTCCCGATGAGCCGTCAAGAAAATATCGCTTATGTCATTGACGGTGGCGTGATGCGGCAGATTGACGGTCTTTGAGACGGCGTTGTCGGTGTGGCATTGGAATGCGGCCTGGGCGCGCACGTGCCACTGTGGGTCGATGTCGAAGTCGGTGACGAAGATGCGGCGCACGTTCTGGGGGATTTCGTCGATGGACTGGACTGAGCCAAGTCTGGCAATGGATTCCATGAGGTCTTCACTGTAAAAGCCCTGTTCCATGGCGGTGGCCTGGAAATGTGGATTAACCTCCAGAAGCTGGGCGTCCCCTAGGGCCTCACGCACGTAGGAGATTGCGAAGAGTGGCTCGATGCCGCTCGAGCAGCCGGCGATGAGGCTGATGGTGCCGGTTGGGGCCACGCTGCAAACTGTGGCGTTGCGCATGGGCGGATGTCCGTTACGCGCGTAGATGCTGTCTGGAAAGTTTGGGAAGGCCCCTCGCTCCTCGGCCAAGCGTTCGGAGGCGTTGCGGGCTTCCTGGGCTACAAAGGACATGACGTTGTCGGCGGTCTCAGACGCCTGAGGTGAGTCGTAGGATATGCCGAGCTGAATGAGGGCGTCGGCAAATCCCATGACACCAAGCCCTATCTTGCGGTTACCGCGTACCATCGCGTCGATTTCAGGGATGGGGAAATGGGATGAATCGATAACGTCGTCGAGGAACCTTATGCCGAGCGAGACCAGGTTTTTCAGCGCTTCCCAATCGAACTGGTCGCCTTTCACCAGTTTGGCGAGATTGATGGAGCCGAGGTTGCAGGCCTCGTAGGGGAGAAGGGGCACCTCGCCGCATGGGTTGGTGGCCTCGATGTTGCCGAGAGCGGGAGTGGGATTGTATCGGTTTATCTCGTCGATGAAGACGAGGCCGGGGTCACCGGTTTTCCAGGCGGCCAGAGCGATACGTTCGAAGACCTCGCCTGCGGGAAGTCGACGGACCTCCTGGCCATTGCGTGGGTTAATAAGCGGGTAATCGCTTTTGCTGGCAAGAGCGTCCATGAACCGGTCTGTGATGGCGACGGAGATGTTGAAGTTTGAGAGGACTCCCTCCTGCCCCTTGGACTCTATGAACTCTAGTATGTCTGGATGGTGAATGGAAAGAATACTCATGTTGGCGCCGCGCCGCCTGCCGCCTTGCTTTATGATGTCGGTTGTAACGTCGAAGATGCGCATGAAGGATACAGGGCCGGATGCGACTCCCAGGGTGGAGCGCACTACGTCTCCCCTTGGACGCATGGGGCTGAAGGAAAAACCTGTTCCTCCCCCTGACTGATGTATGAGCGACATGGACTGAAGTGTGCCGAAGATGCTCCTTAGGGAGTCCTCAACTGGCAGGACAAAGCATGCTGACAGTTGCCCCAGGGGTGTGCCAGCGTTCATGAGGGTGGGAGAGTTTGGGAGGAAGGCCAAGGAGGTCATGGCGAACATGAATTTCTCTTCGATTTCCTTTACGTCAGCCGCGGTGGCGCCGAACGCTTTCTCACCAGAGGCGACGGCGTGTGCCACTCTTCGGAACATTGCCTCCGGGGTCTCGATGGTCGCTCCGTCTTCGTCCCTGAGGAGATAGCGCCGTTCAAGGATTTTGATGGCGTTGGCCGAGAGGTTGAGGCTGTTTTGTATAGTCATTGGAATCTCAGTTTTGCGGAGAACGATATGTCTTCCTCAATGGGAGTTTTGGAAAGGTGTTTTGCCCATTCCCAGACCCCAATTGAGGGATACTTAGTGCACGTTGGAATATACCGGGTTACGGGTTGTGGCTACTAACTGGAAGTCTTGTTTCCAATTGGTTTCCCGTCGTTTTTGCCGCTGTACTCTTCTTCCGAGTGGCCGCGCGTGAAGTCGCGCAGGTTGTGTGCCATGTCTTTGAGTTGTTTGGAAACACGCTGGTTGACCGAGCCGTCTTCAAACGAGCCATCGGGCAGGACTGAGCCAGCTTTGACGCCTGTCAGAATCTCGATACCTTCGTCTATGGTGCTGGCGGAGTAGATATGGAACTGGCGCTGGCGCACGGCCTCCACTACTTCCTCTCGAAGCATGAGGTGCTGGACGTTACTGGCTGGTATCATCACACCCTGGTCGCCGGTGAGTCCCTTGGCCTGGCACACGTAGAAGAAGCCCTCGATCTTGTGGTTTACGCCACCTATGGGCTGGACCTGGCCTTTCTGGTTGACGGAGCCGGTTACGGCGATGCCCTGCTTGATTGGGAGGTCTGCCAGGTGCGATAGGATGGCGTACAGCTCCGCGCTGGAGGCACTGTCGCCATCGATTTCATCGTAGCTCTGCTCGAAGGTTATGCGGGCAGTCAGTGCAAGTGGGATGTCCCTTGCTAGTCTGTCTGCCAGATAGCCTCCTAGGATCATGACTCCCTTGGTATGGAGCCGTCCTCCCAGATTGGCCTCCCGTTCAATGTCTATGAGCCCCTCGCGGCCCGCGCCGACGGATACTGTGATGCGTCCTGGTCGTCCAAAGGCGAAGTCTCCGAGCCCTATGACGGCCAGCCCGTTAATCTGTCCGACAGCTTTGCCCTCGGTGTCTATGGCAATGGTGCCGCGTTGGATCATCTCCACTATTTTGTCTCTGATGAGGTCGGAGCGGTGAGATTTCTCTTCGATTGCCCTATTTACGTGCTCAGCTTTAATGCAGGATGATGCGTCCTTTTTAGCCCAGTAGCTGGCCTCGCGGATTACATCGCTTATCTCTGCAAAACGGGTTGAGAGCTTGGTCTGGTCCTCTGCAAGGCGGGAGCTATGCTCCACCAGCTTAGTCACTCCTGCCCTGTCCATGTGCAACAGTTGTTCCTTGCTACAGAGGGCGCAGACGAAGGCGGCGTAGTCCTTAATATTGGACTCCGTGCGTTCCATGGTGCTGTCGAACTCGGCCTTAACCTTGAACAGTTCCACGAAGTCCGGGTCGTGCATGTAGAGCGTGTGGTAGAGCATTGTATTGCCTATGAGGATGGTCTTCACGTCCAGGGGGATTGGCTCTGGGGTCAAGCCCTTGGTGGTAAGGAAGCCCATCCGCTCTGCGAACTCTTCGATGATGATGGTCTGCTCCTTGAGAGAGCGTTTAAGTCCTTCCCAGGCGAGGGCGTTTCGCAACAGGTCCTCTATCCTGATGATCAGGAATCCGCCGTTGGCCCGGTGGAGTGCCCCGGGGCGTATCATGGTCATGTCTGTCTGCAGGGCACCGAACTGTGCCTCTTTGTCCACGCGGCCAAGGAGGTTGTTGTGAGTGGGGTTGACCTCAACCACTACGGGCGCACCCTGAGTCTCTGAGTTGTCCACTATGACGTTGACCTCGTAACGTCTCATGGTGTGGCTGGGACTCATGGTGGGCGCTGCTGCCACTGGGTTCTGTCCCTCCTGGGGCTTGGCCCGGAACAGGTCAACGTTTTCGGTCATGTCAGACTCAACCTCGTCCAGATATACTCCAACCTGGGGTGTGGAGGCGTACTTTTCTTTTAGCTCCTGTATGAGGAAGTCCAAAGCGAAGCGGACTATCTCATGATCCATCTGTTGTATGCGCTCGTATACCAAGCGCTCACCGCTTCGCGCCTGGTTTAAGATCTGCTTGAGATTGCTCTCCAGGTTTTCACGTATTTGCGTCAGTTTTTCCCGCTCGGCTGTGGTTATGGAGGCTATCTCCTCTTCGGTCATGGGCCTGCCGTCTGTGTGCGGTATGAGTGTAATGCCAGAGGGGTTTGACTGAAGGAGGAATCCCTCTTCCCGGGCACGGTCGTTGAGGGTACTGAAGAGGTGTTCCCTATCCCTACGGACATTCTGGGTGAGTTCTTCTCTGCGTTGAGAATATTCCTCACCCTCAAATGCCTGTGTGATGACGCGGGCGGCCTCGTCCACCAGTTTTCTCATGTCGTGTTGTAGTTCTCTTCCACTGCCTGCGGGCAACTGCAAGGCCTGCGGTTGACTGGTGTCACGGAAGTTCTGGACGTAGCACCAATCCGGCGGGGCCTGCTTGGATTTGGCCTGGTTCTGGAGGAAGGCGGTTATGGCGGTGGCCTTCCCCGTCCCGATGGGGCCGGCAGCGTATATGTTGAAGCCTTTTTCCTCTATATCTAGGCCGAATTCAATGGCTTGTACTGCGCGCTGCTGTCCTATTATGGATTGCAGGGGCGGTAGATCTGCGGTGGTCTCAAACTCCAGGCAGGAGTCGTCACAGATGCTACGCAGGGACTCGGGAGATAGCTCTGGCAATGTGCGCCTCCACACGTAGGGATGCGGCGTGGTGAACCCCGCATCAACAAGTATGTCAAGGATATTACGATGCATTATACATACTGTTCTGCTTTGGGTCGAGCGGGTGTGGGGCACAGCCATGCGGTGCTAATTAATACATACGACGCTGGCTAGGGCAGGCCGCGGATGAGGGCTACCGGGTGATTATCCCGAATCATTAGGCGGGCGGTCCCACGGCTTTAGTGGTGCATGAATGCACACATATACCAAGCGGCTTTACTGTGGCGGTTTTGTCCTGATAAACTAGGAGCGAAGATTCGGTACAGGTTAGGAGGTGTTCCTATGGGTGATCGAGACTATAGGCAGCGGGAAACCAAGAAGCCCAAGAAAGCCGGCAAACCTTCCAAGGCGGACGCTCTGATGCCATCGGCGGACGTTGCGGTTGTGAAGAAGGCGAGGAAGCCGCGGCGAGAAGAAGAGGGGCAGTCGATATAGAGTGTGGGATGAGGCAGGTTTTATAGCTGTGGTGCATGGGCGGGTACAAGGGGTCTCCTTTCGCTACTTTGCCTTGAAAGGTGCACAAAGCCTGGGTCTTAAGGGCTATGTGCGGAATCTGCCTGGAGGCCGTTCCGTGGAGGTGGTGGCCGAGGGAGAGCGAGCGGGACTTTTTGAGCTTCTCGTCCATCTTAACCAGGGGACTATGGGCGCCGATGTGCAAGAGGTGGATGTCAGCTGGACGGAGGCGTCCGGGAGTTACGAGGATTTCCGCATTTTGTGAATGTGTCAGTGTACGGCTACCCTACCCATCCAATCGTGTGAGGAGCCTTAGTAGAGTAAGAGATATGAATATGGAACTGAATCATGGTATGCCATATATGCTGAGCGTGGAGGAGGCCCAGGAGCGGATTCTGGGTATGTTCCATGCTCTTGAATCGGAAAGGAAGCCTCTTCTGGATGCCCTTGGTCAGGTCTTGGCTGAGGATGTGGTATCGACGCTGGATATTCCACCTTTGACCAATTCCGCGATGGACGGATATGCCGTACGGCACGAAGGGATAGAGGGGGCAACCCACGACGCTCCCAGGGAACTGAGGGTGATTGGATATCTGGCGGCGGGGCAGCTTCCTCAACAAGAAGTTGTAGACGGGACCGCGGTACGCATAATGACTGGTGCCCCAATACCGCCCGGTGCAGATACGGTTGTGCCCTTTGAGGAGACCGACGAGTATGAGATGAAGGGCCTTGGTATCAGTCCGCTAGAGATAACCGACATAAAGGTGATGGTGGACGTTCCGATGGGGGCTAACCTGAGGCCCGCGGGCCAGGACATTCAGAAGGGCCACTTGGTGCTCAAGAAGGGCATGCTTCTGCGCCCGTCCGAGATGGGGGTGCTGGCATCCCTTGGTCGAGATACGGTTGAGGTAATCCGCCGCCCCGTGGTGGCCGTAATAGCCACGGGTGACGAACTTATGGAGCCTGGGGAACCCGTCTCTCCCGGCAAGATTTACAATAGCAACAGCTATAGCGTAGCCGCGGCTGTTCTGCGCTACGGAGGCATTCCGCGGGTCGTCGGCATAGCAGAGGACAACCTGGAGTCCATGAACAGTAAGCTTGAGGAAGGTCTGACCGCGGATATGTTGCTGACCTCTGCAGGGGTGTCGAGGGGGGACTACGACATAGTGAAGGACGTGCTGGCCAGCCGTGGGGAGATCGATTTCTGGTCGGTCAGGATGAGGCCCGCCAAGCCCCTGGCCTTCGGCGTGTTTCCTGGCCCTGACGGTAAGAAGGTGCCACATATAGGCCTGCCAGGTAACCCTGTGAGTGCCTTGGTTGCCTTTGAGGAGATGGTGCGTCCGGCCATACTGAAAATGCTGGGACGCTCTGAACTGGAAAAGCCGACGGTGCGGGCTGTGCTTGAGGACGACATCGTCAATGGCGACGAGCGTAGGGTGTATGCCCGCGCGATTATCACCCATAGGGATGGCCGCTACCATGCTCATTTGACCGGCGACCAGGGGTCCGGGGTTCTCACCTCAATGGCGCTTGCGAACGGCCTGGCCATTTGTCCTGAGGACGTTCAGGTGATGAAGGCGGGCGAAGAGGTGGATGTCCAGATGTTGGACTGGCCATCGCTTGGACTCAATCCCTAGCATAGTGAACCCTGATTAGGACTCGACACCCAGACGGGCCAGGTGGAAGTATTCGCCTGAGGTGAGGTTTGGGTGGAAGCCGTTCACATTAGGCCACCAAACCCAGGTTGATACCCTAGTCATTGGCATGAACCTCACAGCTTTGTCTAGTATATGACGTTGTATATCCAGCGCCAACTTCCGGCGGTGAGCAGGGTCAAGGGATATGGACTGCTCATCGATGAGGGAGTCGAGTGCGGAGTCGCCGTAGGCATGGGTGTTCCACTCCCCCTGGCTGTGTAGGACGGAGTAGAGATACATGTTGGGGGAGGTTATGGGAGCGATGGGGCCGATGAAGGCCTGATAGTTTCCCTCGTACCATACCTTCTGTGGATAGTCCGTGGGGTTGACGACGTTTAGAGATACACGGAAACCAACAGTCTCCAACTGTCTTGCAAGATGCCGCCCGTAGTCCAGATATGTATCGCCGTAGTCGGCCACAGTGAGCGTGAAGGCCGGAGTTGTGTTCGGTGCAGCTGCGTCGAGGAGTTCTCTGGCCCTGGCGGGACTGGCAAAGTATGTACGAAGCTCCTTCTCCGGCAGGATCCAGCCGGGGTCGGCAACGGTCATGCCCTGGCTGACGAAACCGAGGCTCCCCCACACTGCGTCTATGGCGTCCCAGGGTTCTATGGCGCTGAAGACGGCCTTACGTATCTGGAGGTTGTTCAAGGGCGGGCTGTTGCTCTTTAGGGCCAGCTCCAGACCAGTTCCAGCCTCTTTGTACAGCAGGAAATTTGAGTCCGGGTGGTTTTCTCTTATGATATTGAACTGTTCAGGAGGCGACTCTATAAGGTCTAACTTCTTGAGGCGAAAGGCGGCGACGCGTGTCTCTTCGTCAACTATGACAAGTATGTTCAGACGGTCTAGGTTTGGCAGTCCGACTTCGTAGTAGTCTGGGTTGGCCTTGAAGAAGTAACCGAGGCCGTCTCTGGTGCCGTCCCAGAGCCAGGGACCGCTTCCAATGATCGGCCCGTCCTTGAGGTCGCCGTTGATGCTGACAGCCTCCGGCGCCACTATCTTTGTGAAGCCGCTGGCGACACTGGCGAGGAAGTCGGCGTCTGGCGCTTTCAGAGTTATTCTGACTGTGTGCGTGTCCTCGGTCCTTACCGACTTTATAGACCGCAGTAGTGGGGCGTTAGGATAACTGGGGTTCGCCTGCCGTTGCAGGCTGAAAGCAACATCCTGTGCTACAAGTTCCCGTCCGGACACAGGAGCAATGTCCTGCCAGCGGACGTTCTTTTTCAGTCGGAAGAGGTATGTGGTGGAGTTCACTTGCTCCCAGCTTTCGCACAGGTCGCACTCGGTGGCCGCGTTGGGGGTCGCAATACCGGGGCCGGACTGGAACCGCAGAAGGCGGCTGTAGACTATGCCAGGGCCCCAGGACGCGAGCACGGGGGACGGCGATTGGTGTACGTCCCAGTGCGGGACGTTTATGGGTGAGACAAGATCCAGCTTCCTGGATACCGTGACGGATGTCGGCATGGGTGTTATGGAAGGCTGTGGAATGCCTGAACCTGCGCCTGAGGGGATTGGTTCCGTCGCGGTACTTCCAGTGCATGCAATGGTTATGAGGAGCACCACTGAGGGAAGTAAGAGGGCTGTTATAAGGCGTGACTGCACTGGAACCTACCTTTTGGACTCCGGGTCTGTTGTTTGATTATATGTCCAGGCTTGTGCCCTCCTCCGCATCTCGCGTAAGGAGCCAAGCCCCTCCCTTGGCAGGAAGAACGCCGCCAGAAGGGTGGATGGGAGGAATAGAAGGGCGTGCATTACTATGGCGTATGAGAAGGCATGGGTTTTGTCCACGTCGAAAATACCCATTGTGTATACGGCGGCGGCCTCGAATGTGCCTATGGCTCCTGGGACGGCAGGGATGGAAGTGGCGACGAAGATGGTGGCCAGAATGACCAGCACCGCCTGGGGCAGCGATAGGGGTATGTCCATGCCAATGGCTACAATCCAGCCGCTGAAGCCAAGGACAATCCATTGCGCCAGACTGACCGTCAGAGAGGCGATTAGGCGACCCTTTCTGTGCTCTAGTTGGGCCACTGAGGATGCAAAGGTGCCAAGCAGGGGGAATCGCTCCATCAACGGGATTCCAAGGCTGCCCCAGGCGAGGAAACGTACGATGGCCAGAAGCAACAGGGAGAATACGAAGCCACCCGCGGCATAGCGTGCCAGATGTCCCGCTCCGGGAACAAAAAAGAGGCCAACGGCCAGCAGAAGGGTGGATGCCCATATATCCATTATGCGCGTCATTCCCAGGGTAGCTAAGGCTGTGCCACGGCTGATCCCGTCCCTGAGGGTCAGAAGTGCGAACTGGATGGCTTCGCTGGCGATGCGTACGGGAAGCACGTTGTTGAGGCCAAGGCCGATATTCTCCACCATGAACAGTCTGAGCAACGATATGCGCTCTTCGAAGAAGAGCAAACGCCACCGACAAGCTCGTGTGAGGTTGCTGAGGAGGAATACAAGCAAGGCTAGGGCGACGACGTGCGGAGGCAGGTCTGTGACGGCATTCCAGACCTCATGCCAATTGAGTCCGCGGCTCGTGAGCCATCCGAGTACCAGGCTCACCAGAATACCGACGATTATCCGTATGGCCAGTGAATTGCTGCCGGCACTCATGTTAACGGTTCCATACTTACAAGTATATACGATGTGCCGTGCGCGTTGTGTTACCTTGCGGCGTGTGAGACGAGGCATTGGGTAGCAAAATGAATGGTTGGAGGTGTTCCCGTGGAGGGGAATCAAATCAGATATTTAAAGCCTGAAATTTAAGGGACAGTAACCAATGACATGTTACTGTCCCTTAAATTTCAGGCTGAGATTAGCTAAAAGCGGTAGTCTATTTGCTAGCGGCACCGCAAACAGTTTCTACTATAATTCTTGTAACTTTATAAGGATCCATGTTTGCATTTGGCCTTCTATCTTCTATGTAGCCTTTCTTATCTCT
>CAUZOU010000005.1:0-30911 GCA_963581795.1 Dehalococcoidia bacterium
CTGCTATTATCCAGTTCTGTAATCTTACTCATGGCGTAGTTGGAAAGTTGTAAAGGCCCACACAGCGGGTCGCATACTATTAACCATCAAGAAGGTCCGGGGTTATGCTTGAACCTGTCCCTGGCCGGGGTTCAGTCTACCTTCTTGATGTGATAGCGTAGGTTTCCTCTTGGCGTAACCACTTCCACATCTTCCCCGACTCCGTGGTTCATAAGGGCCTTACCCACCGGAGATACGACGGACATCTTGAAGTCCATGGGGCTGGCTTCAGCGGCATTGACCAGGGTATATTCCATCTCCTCCTTTGAGGACGGATCTTGGAGCTTGACTTTACTGCCCAGCTTGATCTTACGATCCAATTGCTTGGTGGAGTTCTGGTTCTCTGGATTCACCAAGCGTGCGCGCTGCAGTCCGTCTTCCAGTTCACGTATCTTGGCTTCTAGCATGCCCTGACGCTCTCGTGCGGCATCAAGTGGAGCATTCTCTCGGAAATCCTTGTCCGCCGCGGCCAGGTTAATGTCCTGTGCCACACTCACTCTCTCATCACGCAGGGACGTCAGTTCATTCAAGAGGTTCTGATAACCCTCAGGCGTTATGTCCATAGCGGTTCGCGCCTTCTCTTTGAGAGCGGACTTGCGGCCTGTCTTTCTTACCCTCACGTGTTTGGCAAGAGAGGTCTGGGTGAAATTACTCTTGTAGCAAAAGGACAGGAAGTCCTTTACGGCCTGCACTCGCGCTGTTGGGTCCTGCCATCCGGCTGCTTCCGCCATCAGTTGACCGTATGAAGCTGCTTCCTGTGGAGTCAATTCGACAACGTTCCGTTCTCTGCCGCACCATCGGATAAACTTGCTGAGTTCCTGTAATGTGTCGGGTGCTGCCTGAAAATGTTTTATCGAGAGGTACTGGGTTAACGCTTGCGAAAATACCATTTGATATGATTGCATTATTACGGTTGTTGCCTCCACGAAATTCGGTACATTACATTCTAATTGTCCTGCGCCATATGTGTCAACGTCATGGTCTGGTATAATTCCGAGGGTGTTGGAGTGGAGGGGGAGTCTTGAATGGCAAGCAAAGGTACCTTTTAAACCAATCTACAGACTATTAATGAGCGATGTCAGTTAAATAAGGGAGGTCGTATGCCCCACGGAGTAACTGTTAAAGAAGATATAGGAAATACCCGGGTGGAAATCCAATGCGACCATCAGAATGGCTTGATTTATGTTGTGCCGGCAGAGGCTAGCTGGGTATGCCAACCTGAGCACATTCACGCACATGCCCTTGCAGGATTTTTCAGGGAACTCGTGGAGATGGCAGATCCCAGGGTAACTGAGTTAATGCAACGGTGGGGTATGTACTACAGGTCAAGGCCTTTGGACACCCTGGAAGAACAGGCATAAAACAGGACTGCTAAGGGGTTGGTGCAATCTCCGTCAGTTCCTCAAACTCGGGTGACGTGGAGGCGAATAACTCTGCCAGTTCCGGGCCTTCAACCGTCTCGTTGGTGATGAGATAGTTTGCAATCTGTGCCAGCTTTGCCTTGTGAGTGTCCAGCAACTCAGTGGCGGCGTCGTAAGCAGTTTGGATCAGAGTGTGGACTTCGTCATCAATCTCTTCGGCAGTCTTATCACTATAGTCCCGCTGTTCAGATATTTCTCTGCCCAAGAAGACGAGTTCTTCCTTTTTCCCGAACGTGCGCGGACCCAAGCGCTTGCTCATGCCGTAGCGTGTTACCATCTGGCGAGCAAGGTTGGTGGCATGCTCCAAGTCGTTGCTGGCACCAGTGGTGACAAGGTTGAAGATTAACTCCTCTGCGACCCTGCCTCCCAGGGATGTTGCCATCATGTCCGTGAACTGGGGTTTGGTCATTAGGTAGCGTTCCTCCGTTGGTAGGAGCCGTGTGTAGCCACCCATGCCGCCACGGGCGATGATCGAGATTTTGTGCACAGGGTCGGCATCAGGGAGCATATGTGCTACCAGAGCGTGTCCAGCCTCATGATATGCCGTGACTCTCTTCTCTTTGGCGCTGATAACCCGGCTCTTACGTTCCGGACCGGCTATTACCCGGTCTATAGCTTCTGCAAACTCGTCGGGACCAAGTTCTTTTTTGCCTCGCCTTGCCGTTAGTATCGCAGCTTCGTTGATCAGGTTAGCAAGGTCTGCTCCGCTGAATCCTGGGGTCTGCTGGGCCACCGCGGTCAGGCTGACATCAGGGCCGAGTGGCTTACCCTTGGAATGGACATTCAGGATGGCATTGCGACCGTTTATATCGGGAGAATCCAGAACCACGCGGCGGTCAAACCGTCCAGGCCTTAATAGAGCTGGGTCGAGAATATCGGGTCGGTTGGTAGCCGCGAGGACTATTACGTTAACCCCTGTGTCGAACCCGTCCATCTCCACCAGAATCTGGTTGAGCGTTTGCTCTCTTTCGTCGTGGCCTCCTCCAAGCCCTGCGCCACGGTGTCGTCCGACAGCGTCTATTTCGTCGATGAATATGATACATGGAGAGTTGCGTTTGGCCTGATCGAAGAGGTCGCGCACCCTTGATGCACCCACTCCCACAAACATCTCAACAAATTCGCTACCGCTGATGCTGAAAAACGGCACCCCAGCCTCTCCTGCGACAGCCCTTCCCAACAGTGTTTTTCCTGTGCCGGGAGGGCCGACCAGCAGAACGCCTTTGGGTATCCTTGCTCCCAGTGATACAAACCGCTCAGGGAACCTGAGGAATTCCACCACCTCGTGAAGTTCCTGCTTAGCCTCTTCTATACCAGCGACATCGTCAAAGGTAACGCCGGGTTTATTACCCACAAACATTCGCGCCTTGCTCCGTCCGAAGCTCATTGTCTGATTGCTGCCGCCCTGAGCCTGTCTCATCATAAACAGGATGATGGCTCCGAAGAAAATCAGAGGCAGGAAATTTATGAGTATGCCGAAAAGACTGCCTAATCCGCTTGCTCCCTTGACCTCTATCTCAATAATTGATGTATCTACTTCCGCGTCCTCAAGGAGTACGAAAAAGCTGATGCCATCCTCTTTAAGTGAGTTATAGGAAGTGCCTCCGGTGTCAATCACCCTCAGGGAATTCTCGTTTATCTCAATGGTCCTTAGCTGCCTGTCCTGGGCCATTTGGATAACCTGACTGATCGGTATCTCTTGGGAGCCGGAAGGCGCCTGGAAAAAGGCGAAGAAGATGGCTACCACAGCCACTATTATGAGGATATATACGAAGCTATTTTTCATCCATTGAATTTTCATGACATACCCACCTGTAGGGTGCTTTGCGCATCCTTCATTTCAATCTTACCTCAAAGCAACACTAGGTACAAGTTAACCTGTGTGTGAATGCAAGCTACGCCATATCTACTACAGGTAAGTCTGACTTGCTAATTCGCATTCTCACCAAGCTTTGTTAAGAACTGGCACAACGTAGAAAAGTACTCCTCTCCCCCCGCTACGTAGGCATCGTTATGACCGGCGCCATGTATTGTATAGAACTCCTTGGGCTCGTTGGCTTCTTCATATAGCTGCTGCCCCAACTCAATTGGCACAACCTCATCTCTGTCACCGTGAAGGACTAGCAGGGGAACCGAGATGCCGCTGATCTTGGATATGGAGTCGAATTTGGTGCTAATGAGGGTGTCGTGGGGAAGCATCGGAACGGTTCTTTTGGCCATGTCAGATATAGACGTGAAGGGTGATTCCAGGATGAGGGCATAGGGGCGATGCCTAGAAGCCAGGTCTACCGCTACCGCGCAGCCTAAGGAGCGTCCAAAGAACACTACTTTCCCGCGGCCCACGTCCAGTCTCGACCTCAGGTAGGCTAAAGCGGCCTCGGCATCCAGGTATGTGCCTTCTTCTGAGACCTCTCCTTCGCTGCGGCCATATCCACGGTAGTCGAATATAAGGACGTTTACGCCCAGCTTGTCGCGTAGGATAGTGAGGTTGGACAACCTATGGCTAATATTCCCTGCATTCCCGTGAAACCATAACCAAGTGATGTTGCTTTCTCCAGGAACGAACCAGCCGTGGAGCTTCACACCATCTATAGCAGTAAAATATACGTTCTCGAAACCTAGGCCGAAGTCGTCGGGCGTCGCGGTTATTTCCTTCTCGGGGAAGAAGATGAAGTTTTCCTCAATCACGATATTGTGTCCTCCCAAAAGTAAAGAATACGCCAAGGCTCAGGTATACCTTGAGGTGGAGTGAGACATATTTGCCAGCGCCAAGGTTGCTCGACATTTGCCGGTCGCCGCCAGCCCTTGAAACGCTCTATATGCCAGCTAGGAACCCATTGAGGACATCGGCCAGTTCACTTGGCTTCTCATAGCCTATGTCATGACCGGTCTCAGGCATCCACTCCACCCTGGCGTCTGTTATAACAGCCCGGGTTGCCTCCACGTTTGCTCTCCGTCGTTCCATAAAATCCGGGTTTGCAGACGGCTGACGACCAGCGGCTGCAACGATTAGTGTGGGGCATCTGACTTGGTGTAACATGGCGTTGGTTGGCTCTGACCACATTGCCCATAGCATCTGCTGCTGGTTTGGAAGGTCCAGACGTTCGTGTACCGTGCCGTCCGGTTCCTCACGTACCATACTCATGACAATGGACTCAAGTTGGTCACTCCAGCAGTGAGCAAACTGCTGGCTCAGGGCTCCCAGATACCGCTCCCGAGGCCCGTAAATGTCACGTGGACTCAGTCTGTTCTTAAACTCCTCCCATGTTCTGTCCTGGCGTGGCCTTCCTCCAAATCCTCCATCAATCATGACCAGAGCGTTCACCCGGTCGGGGTGAAGGGTGGCAACACTGAGGGCGGTGCTGACTCCCCAGGAGTGCCCAACCACCGACGCCTTTTGTATGCCCAACTGGTCAAGAGCTCCAACCACATCGCCTGCCAGCGTGCTCCAGTCATAGCCGGAGTCAGGTTGGTCAGTCTTGCCGTGAGCGCGCTGATCTAAGGCTATAACCTTGTAGCGGTCACTCATGTGGGGGATTACAAGGTCATACCAGTGGCACGATGAAGCCGCTCCGTGTAATACCACCACAGGTTCTCCGTTTCCACCCCAATCCAGGTAGTGCATATTGAGGTTGCCGGACTTTAGCCACTGCCCCGGCGGCGTGGATGTAACGCGCTCGTTCTGCTTCAAAGTCGTCCTATGATATCACAGCCGAAACTCAGAGTTCTCTGGATGGGACAAAGAGTTGCATACCCTACATAGGGACTTTGACACACTCTCGTCTAGGCACTTGACGATATATTATGGCCTTGATGAATCATGCAATCAAAGTGATAATATGATCGCATTCAAGAAATTAGGAAGGGCGTTGCAGTGGAATATCGCAATCTAGGAATGTCTGGCCTCGAAGTATCTGAAATCAGCTTAGGGTCATTGGGTTTCGGATCCACAAGAGGACGCAGTGATCAAGAGTCGATAGATGTTATTGATCACGCCTTAGACCTGGGTATTAATTACATTGATACTGCTGATGTGTATGATGCGGGACATTCCGAGGAACTAGTCGGTAGAGCCGTGAAGAGTAAACGATCCAATGTGATTCTTGCTACTAAATTTGGGATCCCCACAGGCGGGGAGGCAAATGATTTTGGCGGATCCCGCTATCACGTGATGCAGGCAATTGATGCCAGCTTAAGGCGTCTCGATACTGATTATGTTGACCTATATTATATGCACTGGCCTGACCCAACAACTCCTATAGAAGAGACATTGGGAACATTAGATGATCTGGTGCGAGTTGGCAAAGTGCGCTACATCGGTTGCTCCAATTTTACAGCCTGGCAGATCTGTGAAGCGGCGTGGACTTCCAGAGTGAACAACTTGGAGTCATTCGTTGTTGTCGAGTCGCAGTACAACTTACTTGATCGGCACATTGAGTCAGAAGTGGCGATCTGCTGTCAGTCGTATGGAATTGGCGTGGTACCCTGGAGGCCGCTCGCTGGAGGATTTCTTACTGGCAGATATCAGCGAGGAAAACCTGCACCGGCTGGAACTCGCCTGGGTACACCTCGGCAATCATCATCATCTTCAGAGATCATGACTAGGGCACGTCTGTATGCTGGACTTCCAGTGTCAGATTTGGGGCATGAATCAGTTCTCTCTGATGCCAACTTCGACATACTTGAGCGGCTTCAATTATTTGCGGCGGAACATTCTCATTCAATTGGAGAATTAGCCATAGCTTGGTTGCTCTCGCATTCGTGGGTAAGTGCGGTCATTACTGGAGCGTCAAGTCCCGAACAGATCTCCGCTAATATTGCTGCGGCTAGCTGGAAGCTGACAGAGGAAGAAATGACTCAAATAGACGGGCTCGTATCCAATTGAACTTTCCTATCTATAGCACTGTTCACTGTGCCGCGTTGCATACTACCTGCAATGGCTCCATTATAAGCACTCAAATGTTATAATAAATTGGTAAATCACTAGCAATCTGAAGTGCAGATGGAGAATAAATAAAGTGGACAAATCTATATTGGTATCTCCTTTAATTGAGAAGCGCTGGAGTCCTAGAGCATTTGACGCTGGTCGTCCAGTCAGAGTCTCGACCTTGGCAAGCCTTTTTGAAGCTGCTAGGTGGGCACCATCTACGGGGAACAGCCAGCCCTGGCAGTTCATAGTGGGAGTCAATTTTGATGCGTGTCACGAGCAGGTACTATCCACGTTGAATGAGGGTAATCATCGTTGGGCTCAGTTTGCTCCGGTTCTGTTAATAGCGGTTACTAAGATTGTCAGGAATGACAAACCGAATCGACTGGCCCACCATGACCTAGGGATGGCAACCGAGAATCTTCTACTTCAAGCGTACAACCTCGACCTGTGCTGTCATGTAATGGGGGGGTTCTCCCAGGACAAGGCGAGGGAACTGTTTGAGATTCCGTTGGACTATGAGCCAGTAACCGCTGTCGCAATCGGTTATCCAGGTGATGTTAGTGCTCTGCCCGATGATTTGAAAGAACGCGAACTTGCATCTAGGCAGCGACTTCCCTTGAGCGATATGGTATTCACAGACCGATGGGAGAATCCTTTAGAGCTATCTAGCAACGGCGACTAGGGCTCGAGTAGGAATAGATTTTGTCATATGTGAGTTCCAGTACAAAATCTCCTTCACTTCAACTACTTCGTGGTTACATTCGGAACTGTGAAAAAGACGACTATCTACTTTAGAACGATAGCGTACTATGTCAGAAAAGCAATCAGGCAATGGTAACGTGTTTAGCGCTCTGGCATATGGTGACTTCCGTCTATTCGCGTCATCGCTGTTGCTCACGTCTATGGGAGTTCAACTACTCCAGACTGCCATGCTGTGGCAAGTCTACGAGTTGACGGGCAGTGCGCTACTCCTTGGTCTTACTGGCTTGGTGCGTGCAGTTCCGCATATTGTGCTATCTTTAGCTGGTGGTGTCATTGCTGACCGCCTGAACCGGGTGCGTCTTATTCAGGCTGGCCAAGTGGCGAACGCTGTCTTGATATTGATATTGGCAGTATTGGCCATGATCGGTGCTGTGGAGGTCTGGCATCTCTACTTAATTACATTCCTCAATAGTGCCTTTACTGCTGTAACACAGCCTGCCCGTACCGCGCTCATTCCTAGCCTGGTTCCACAGGCAAATCTGGTAAATGCTGTGGCGCTGAACGCGACGATCGGACAGACGTCTCAGATAATAGGTCCTGCACTTGCAGGAGTGGCCATTGCTACTGTTGGCCTTGGTACTGTCTACTTGCTCAACGGATTATTGTACATGGCCGCAATGGTAGTAATTATCGGGGTAGTGTCGGCACCTGTATTGCGGGAGACATCTGAGAGTCCTTGGGCAAGTTTCAAGCAGGGCATGGTCTTTGTGCGCAGCAAGCCAGTGATCATTTCACTTCTGCTCCTGGACGTTGGAGCAACTGGTCTAGGTAGCTATCGCGCTCTATTGCCAATTTTCGCGGAGTCACTTGGGGTAGGGGCGACTGGCTACGGGTTGCTCAGCGCGGCACCTGGAATCGGTAGCCTAATTGGGGCTGGAATCATGCTATCTTTGGGCGACATGAAATATAAGGGACTCTATACAATCTTTGGAGTCCTGGCATACTGTGGTGCGCTAGCACTCTTGGGGCTTTCGCCGTGGTTTCCATTTACGCTTGTTGCTGCTGCACTGCTTGGTACTGCGAATTCCGTTCAGATGATCCCCCGTAACACTGTTATTCTGGCAATTTCCCCTGACTCACTAAGGGGTAGAGTTGAGGCATTCCGTAGCATGCTGGCTGGAGGAGCCCCTCCTTTTGGTTACACACTCAGCGGAGGCCTAGCGACAATGCTTGGTGCGCCATTGGCCATAGTCTGTGGTGCAGTTGCTTGTGCGGTGCTCGTTGCAGTAGTCGGTATCTCGCAAGCTGAATTGAGAGATCCACATCTTGGATCAACTACGAAAACCTAGCTTAATTCAGCTTGCTATGTTATCTTCTGGCACATCTAACTTTGTGGGACATTTGCAATATTGAATTGCTTATCTAGGGTATGATTCCTTTAGTTCCGCTATAATATTTGGTAGCAGATGATGGAAAAGTCACAACCTAGACTGCAGGACATTGAGCAATGATGACATGGCTCAATCACCATTCATTCCTGGTATTGATGGTGGCAGTCTTGGTATTTGGAGTGGTCGTGGCGTCAAGCATAGGGCGGCCGTGGCTTAGGGGCATTGTCATCGGCTCTTTAGGAATTACTGTCTTGCTTGCCTACGTCACATTAGCTAGCGGTGAGAGTACTCATGTTACCGAGTCATCAGTTCTTATTACGTTAGGAGATGGCTCTCCAACATTCATAGAATTCTACTCTGATTATTGAGCTCTTTGCCTCGCTGCAAAGCCCATCGTGGATGGACTAGAAATGGAACTGCTTGGCAAAGCATCGGTTGTGCGCCTCAATCTAGGAGAAAACATAGGAGTTGCGATGGCAAGGGCATTTGGAGTTTACTCGACTCCCACGTTCATCATCACTGATGGCAATGGTCAAGAAACTTGGCGGAAATCGGGCTTTCCAGACAAGTCTGAGATTCTTCGAGCGATTAACGTTGTTGAGTAGTTGTCTCTGATTGATACGGAACATTGCCCATAGCCCTGCCACATTGGTCACAATTAACCATAATAGAAATATGATGCCGAGCAAGCTGAACGTAGTCAAGCCCTACGTCTGCAATACTTAGTGGACACCGAGGCGCACGACTGTTCAACTTTCAGATTCTGGCCTTTCGGAAAGTTCCGGTGATTCGGATTGCCTTTGGAGAGATGGTGTTCCTATTGAAGGTCCTAGTTTGGGAGGACGTTAACAACCTTGACAAGGTTGGCATTCGAATGATAGCGTCATAGATCTATGTAGGTGACATACACTCGAATGCGTTGTAATACGATGCGAAGGAGATGTTATGTTACGAATGGAATTGCACTTGAGACCTAGGTGTACCTTGTACTATAGGGCTGTGATGATCCACCGAGGTGGCAACTCACCCAAGTTGGTAGGTAGGCGCCGAGCCAGTTAAATCGGTTTAGGAAAGATATCAGGGGAAGCGATAAGGTCGTCCAAATTTACGATAAGCCTTATAAGGAAATGCCTCCCACACGCGATTAGTAAAGAGGAAATCGTGACAACGTATATAATCAACCGTCTTTTCCAGGGACTATTTGCTGTCATAGTGGTATCCATAGTGATCTTCCTTTTAATGAGGGTAGCTCCGGGAGACGTGGCCTTGATGGTTATAAGCCAGGGGGAAGAAGACTTCAACCCCGAAGACGTGGATCCAGTAGCACTTGAGCGGATCCAGAAGCTCTTAGGACTGGACAGGCCCTTGCACGTACAGTACCTGAGTTGGCTCGTGGACGTAATTACCCTAGACTGGGGAATCTCTTTCTACACCAACAAGCCCATCATGGACGAGTTCGTCAACAGGGCTCCCGTTACACTGCAACTGGGGTTTTATACTGTAGTGCTATCTGTCTTCCTAGGTATTCCACTGGGTATCGTGATGGCCCTGAGGCAGGATTCCTGGAGGGATTATGTTGGAAGAGTCTTCTCACTGGGCGGCCTGTCGATGCCGAATTTCTGGATCGCCACCCTAGTGATTGTGGCAGGTGTGTACATTTTTAGCTGGTCTCCCAGAATATTGTACTCCCATGTGTGGGAGGACCCACTCGCCAACGTCTTCATTCTCTTCTGGCCAGCTCTCATTGGTGGCTATTCCTCTATGGGGACTAAGGCCAGAATGATGCGCTCTACCATGCTGGAGGTGCTGCGTCAGGACTACATCAGGACAGCCAATGCGAAAGGGCTGAGGCATTTCGTCGTGATATATCGGCACGCTATGAAGAACGCCCTTCTGCCCGTGATAACGGTAATAGGAATATCCGTAGCAGCGATCATCGGGGGCTCGGTAATTATGGAGACCATCTTCCAGTTGCCTGGGCTAGGAGTGTATATAGTGAGGGCAATGAACCAGCGGGACTTCCCCGTGGTACAGAGCATGGTTGCCATAGTTGCCGTATGGATTATCATGACCAACATCGTGATCGACGTCGCTTATGCATGGCTGGATCCGCGGATCCGTCTGTAAAGTTAAATTGGTCACCGTCGCCAGTTGAACTAACTTTCCCCAAGTGCCCAATTGGCAATCTAAGTAGTTGAGCTTCTGGGCCTATCGGTACATTACTTAGTCATGCCAATGGGGGCCCCTGTTATGATACCTCAATGAGACTTTCTGGCCTTGACGCAGTTATTTCACTCATCGCCCTGCTAATGACTGCTTGCGAGCCCGCACCTCACTTAACCTCTTACTCCACCCTCACACACGCATTCATCAGGCTTGTACGGGGCAATAGATTAGCCGGAATACGATTGGGGTAACCTGAGGCACACTCATGCAAGCCTGCTGTTACAACAGAATGTTCATCCTAAAGTGGTTTCAGAACGATTAGGCCACGCCAACATTCAGATCACTTTGGACAACTATTCACACCTCCTGCCAGGGATGCAAGAAGCCGCCTTGAAGATGGACGAAGTCTTAGAAAGAAACTTCTGGTGCAGACGCTAGGCTAGCAAATGGGTAGCAAAAGGGATATGCCAGAGCATCAGGTTGCGAGGATAACATCACTTCTGTAGCTAAGATGTGGTGCCCTCAAGGGGATTCGAACCCCTGATCTCCACCTTGAAAGGGTGGCGTCCTAGGCCAGCTAGACGATGAGGGCACGTATGATCTGCCTTGTGAAGGTGACCTTCTATGCCAGGATACCATTAATAGGATACCCCTCTTTAAGGGTAAAGCGCCAGTTGCTCCAGTCCCTCGGTTTCCGGCATGTCGAACATGATGTTCATATTTTGGATGGCCTGACCCGCAGCTCCCTTCACCAGGTTGTCTAGGCAGCTTATCACTATCAGGCGGTTGGTGCGCAGATCCACGGTGGGGAATATGATGCACTTGTTGCTTCCAAGTGTGTGCTTTGTCATTGGAGAAGAGTCCACCACTTGCACAAAGGGTTCATCCTTGTAGGCGATCTTGTACAGGGCACGTATTTCTTCTATTCCAGAAGGGCCGGAGGTGATGGCTCCGTCCTTCAGTGTGACATAGCATGAGTTCAGGATTCCACGTGTCATCGGTATCAGGTGAGGCAGGAATGTGATTCTTGGCTCAAAGCCTGTGCTAACGCGGCGTAGCTCTTGGGTGATCTCTGGTAGGTGACGATGCCCGTCGAGTGCGTAAGCTGAGACGTTCTCGTTTACCTCTGAAAAATGGGCTGCGAGGCTAAGGCCACGACCAGCCCCAGACACGCCGGTCTTGGCATCAATGATTATGTCGTCATGGATTAGTCCCTCACGTATGGCTGGGGCTAGGGCCAGGATTGCTCCTGTAGGGTAACAACCCGGATTGGCTATCAGCGTTGCCGACCGTATCTCGTTCCGGTTCATCTCAGGGAGGCCGTAAACTGACTCTTCCAGGAGTTGTGGTTTGGCGTGTGGCACGCCGTACCATTTTTCGTACTCGGACGCATCTTTGAGGCGGAAATCTGCGCTAACGTCTATTGACCTGATGCCCTTTTCCACATACGGGATCAGTGCTTCGGCGCTGGCTACCTGGGGAAGTGCTGAGAATAACACATCCACGCTTTCGGTCACTTCGGCATCTATTGTTAGGTCAATGTCTGTCAGATGAGGAAAAGCTTCACCCAGCCTCTGACCCACAGCGCTTCGTCCCGTGACCTGGGTAATCTCCACCTCAGGGTGACGATGCAGAAGTCGTGCCAGTTCTATTCCGAAATATCCGGTTACATTGATAATCGCAGCTTTCATCAACCTGTCCTCCCAGTTTATGCAAGGCATCAGTATAATGCCTGACTGGTTTCGGGGCAACATTCAACATTCGAGGAATGGGGGGAGACTAATGCAGCATCAGCCAGTTGAACGTGCCTTGCACTCTAGACTTGGAAGGCGGATGGGCATCCTTCCTTTAGGACACACTCATTGCAGATAGGACGCCTTGCCTTGCACACCTGCCGTCCGTGGGTGATTATGTAGACGTGGAAGGGGAAGACCTGTTTCGGGTCAACCGTAGCTTCCAGAATATCGTGTGCCTGTTCAGCCGTGGTCTTGGCGCTGATGAATCCCAGGCGCTTGCTCACGCGGTAGATATGGGTGTCCACTGGCATTGCTGGCATTCCAAGGGCAAAGCACAGGACTATGGCCGCGGTCTTTGGCCCGACGCCGGACAATTCTCTGAGCCATGATTTTGCCTCCGACATGGGCATTTCACCCAAAAAGGATAGGTCAAGATTGCCGCGCTTGTCTTGAATGTCCTTGAGGACAGTCTTTATTCTGGGCGCTTTGACCTTGGATAGCCCCCCGATCCATATAGCTTTGGCGATATCTTTCTGGTCGGCTAGGGCCACTTGCTCCCATGCACCATCGAAGGCATCTCGAAGGTTTTCAAAGGCTCGCAGCGCGTTCAGGTCAGAGGTGTGCTGAGAGAGAATGGTGAACAGAAGCTCGGAGATGGCGTCGTATCTTGGTTCCCACCTAGCCACACCCTGCTCACTCTCCAGCAGACGGAATGCCTCCTGAGGAGTTATCTGCCCAATTTTGTTGAGTGAATTTAAGGGGGTCACGGCTTCAGGACTGACCTTTGGGGATGGCATGAGGCTAATTGAGAAATGGGTGGGTATTGCTTAGAAAACTATGGAGCGGGAGATGGGATTCGAACCCACGACAGCCGCCTTGGAAGGGCGGCGCTCTTCCGCTGAGCTACTCCCGCTAGTCAGCGCTACCGCAGGACATTATAGCAGGCGGGTGCGCGGTAGTCGATGCGGCCGTGAGATAGCAAAGGGATAGGCAAGACGGCTCCACGCTATTACAATGACAATGAAATGTTGCACATAGATTCAAAGTACGCCAAAGAGATGGTGGCTCATGCCCTTGAGGACGACCCAAACGAGTGTTGTGGCATCCTTGCAGGCAAGGATGGGGGAACATTGAACCTCTATCGCATGATGAACGCGGAGGCAAGCCCCTACCGCTATCGTATGGACCCAAAAGAGCTTTGGAAGGTGTACAACGAAATAGACGATAACGGGTGGGAAATAGTCGCCATATACCACTCACACACCCACTCGGAAGCCTATCCATCTGATACGGATGTGCGTCTGGCTACTTGGCCCGAGTCCAGGTACATACTTGTCTCTCTGCTTGATAAAGAAAACCCTCCTATAAGGGCCTTTTACATCGAGAATGGCACGGTCACGGAGGAAGACGTAAGCATCTGTAGTTCCTAGTGATGGCCGCACGCGAGGCCATTCGGTAATCCTAATTCCAGGAGATAATCCCTTGAGTTTCCCTAACGCATCCCTTTTCCCACATACTACGGAGGTCAGCCCTCAGGGTAGCCTGATTATTGGCGGATGCGATGTCATGGATCTTGCCGCAGAGTTCGGCACGCCTCTCTACGTCTTCGACGAAGTGACCCTGCGTGGGAGATGCAGGGAGTTTGTGGGAGGCTTCCGTGAGCGCTATCCAGACAGCACCGTCATATATGCCTGCAAGGCGTTTATAAACGTTGCCCTAGCCCAGATTTTCAAAGAGGAGGGCCTTGGGTTGGACGTGGTATCCGGCGGTGAACTGGCGGTGGCTCAGAAGGTGGACTTTCCTCCCGAAAGAATCTACTTCCACGGCAACAACAAGAGCCGTGAAGAACTTGAGATGGCTTTGGACTACAGCATTGGGCGTGTGGTTGTGGACAACTTTCACGAGATGGATATGCTCAATGAAATTGCGTCTCAAAGAGGTGTAATACAGGACGTTCTCCTGCGTGTCTCTCCCGGAATAGACCCGCACACCCACGTTTACACCACTACCGGCGTGCTGGACAGCAAGTTTGGGTTTCCCATCGAGACTGGGCAGGCCAAAGAAGCCGTTGAGAGGGCAATGAAGGCAGAAAACATAAATTTGATTGGTCTTCACTTCCACCTTGGGTCGCCCATATTCGAGTTGGAGCCGTACACAAGGGGTATGGAAGTTACGCTGGAGTTTGCTTCACAGGTTGGCCTGCCGTTGCAGGAGATAAGCCCTGGCGGAGGTTTTGCTATTGCATACACCCGCGATCAGCAACCACCCGCGGTGGAGAAGTACGCAGATGCCATCGCGTCCACCTTGGATGGGTTACAGGGGACGGACAGCCCACATCTGTTTGTAGAACCAGGCAGAGCCATAATTGGACGCGCTGGAGTTGCTCTCTACAGCGTAGGTGCATCTAAGGATATCCCCGGGGTCAGGAAATACGTTTCAATCGATGGCGGTATGGGTGACAACATCAGACCTGCCCTTTACCAAGCCGAATACGAGGCTGTGATAGCCAACAAGATGGTTGAGGAAGAGGGCTGGGAAACGATATCCGTTGCCGGTAAGTTCTGCGAGTCCGGGGACGTGCTGTTGCGGGACGTACTCTTTCCCAGGCTCGAACCGGGAGACATTCTGGCCGTTCCCGCGGCCGGGGCGTATGCGCCGTCAATGGCTAGCAACTACAATCTTGTGCCAAGGCCGGCCATTGTCATGGTAAAAGATGGGCAGGCCCGTATCATAAGGCGTCGTGAGACATATGAAGACCTGATGCGAAACGACCTGTCCTGACTATTTGGCAATCTCATAAAGAGCACCGAATGGCTACACTCCATCCGTGGGATGTTTTTAAAAAATGTGGAAAGTAGTGGGGCATGAGGATGCCGTTGGCCTGTTATCGAAGAGCCTAGAGAAGGGTATGCTTTCGCACGCATATCTCTTTGTTGGGCCTCCCCAGGTTGGCAAGACAACCCTAGCCATTAGCTTGGCTCAGGCCGTAAATTGCCTCGAAGCTCCGTCTGAACGCCCCTGTGGCGAATGTAACCAGTGCCACCGGATTGCAGTGGGTCAGCACCCTGACGTACAGACTATAGTCCTCACTGCAAACCAAGACGGGTCCGCCATTAGAAGAGAGATAGGCATCGACCAAGTGAGAGAGGTGCAGCACTCAGCCACCCTGAAGCCGTACGATGCAAGGTATCGTGTATTCATATTCCAGGAGGCGGCTTCCCTCAGCTCGGAGGCCTCAAACGCTCTGCTGAAACTCATGGAGGAACCTCCGGAGGCGGTGTTGTTTCTACTGCTCACCACTAATGGAGGGGCAATCTTCCCGACCATTATCTCGAGGTGTCAGTGGATTGGGCTCAACAATCTTGCTATCGAATCCATAGCGCAGGAACTGCAGCAATCTCTGGGCACCCCTGCGAAGGAAGCCAGAGACCTAGCAAGGCTCTCCAAAGGAAGGATCGGGTGGGCACTGGAAGCTGCTCGAGAACCACAGATTGTAGAGGACTACGCTGCAGAGTTGGAGCGTGTGGCATCCCTTCTGGATGAAACTCTGGAGGAGCGGTTTGCCTACGCCGAAGGTATGGCAGTACTCTATGCCAGGAACCGCAATAAGGCCATGGACCAACTGAAAATTGCCGTCAGTTGGTGGCGGGATCTGCTTGTGCTTAAGAATGGTGATGGAGAGTTTGTATCTAACACTTCGGCTATGGAAGCCTTGCAACGTCATGCCGTTTGGATTCACACTTCGCAGGTGGTGGAGGCTATAAAGAAGACTCGTGATACCATAGGCTACATGGAATCCAATGTTAATCCCAGGCTGGCCATGGAGGTCTTGATGCTCTCTCTTCCACGAAGGGAAGAACAGTCCAGGACTAAGGCCGGCAATTGAAGGTGACGTAAGTGTCAAAGCTGATAGGTATTCGTTTCCCGCAGGCAGACAAAGTGCATTACATTGATTCCGGAGACATTGATGTGAGTCTACATGACCATGTGGTTGTGGAAACTAACGCGGGATTGGAAACGGCAATGGTAGTTATAGACACCAAGCAGGTGGTGTACAGCGAAGTGCAGGGGCCATTCAAGACAATAGTTAGAAAGGCCACCCAGGAAGACCTGAAGCAGGTCGAGTAGTTGAAGAACTGGTGTTGCTGCACAGTTCTCTTTGTTGCTACTAGCCTGTAGAATAGTCTCAGGTGGCCCATAACGCGGGTGCGGGGACATGGACGCTACTTGTCCATCCAGGGCATGAACTTGTGCCATCCATCCTGCATTGGCTTGTGGATGAAGAGTGAATAAGGATTTACTCTTGGAGGACGCACCTCTCTTGGGAGATGCATACCGGCTTCCTGTGGGGTGTTTCCTGCCTTGCGGTGATTGCAGGTACTGCAGGCGCTGACTACGTTTTCCCAGGTATGCGCTCCTCCACGGTAGCGAGGCATTACGTGGTCTAGTGTGAGTTGCTTTGTTTCACGACCGCAGTACAGGCAGGTGTAGTTGTCACGCAGGAAGACCTCCTTACGAGACAGCCTTCGCTGGAGAATCGGTCGCTTGATCAGATAGATTAAACGAATGACCGAGGGGATTGGAACGGTGCTACGGGGTGTGCGTATCGCGCCTCTGCCGTTTTCCAGGAGTTCGGCTTTCCCCACGTCGAGCAGGACAACCGCGCGACGAACCCCACACACATTTAGTGGCTGATAGTTCTGGTTCAGCACAAGCACCGGCGTACTAATCATTTGGGAAACTAACCTAAGGTGCAGTTCCCTCTTGGCTGTCTATCTGTGTCTCCAATACTTCCAGCGCTACATTAAAGTCGTCTGGAACAAAGCCAAGGGCCTGACCTGGAATGGCACTCCGAATATCAAGGAATATTGGTATCAGGCTGGATTCTACCATCGCTCTATTTAGCTTTTCCTGTATCCCAGACCTCTCGATTAGGAACTCAACCGGCAGGTTGCTGATTACCTCTCCGGGCGTCAAATCAAGCAACTCCTGGGGTAAATCGCTGGAATATCTGGCGGTCACAGTGATGAGAGCACCGGACATCACAACTCCAATGACCAGACCAAGAGCAAGGCTCCCCACGGTATCAACCCACCCCAGGAAGACCATCTTCATAATGCCCTTTACGACTGCTTTGAGCACCTGCGCCCCCACGAAGACGGCGAGTAGGATGATGCCGTAGGCTATGACGGTAGCCATGGTATCACTGGAGATGGAATCGGTTATGAGTTCAGCCACGTTATCGCTAAGGCGTCCTGCCAGGAGTACGCCTACAATCAGGCCTCCGGCGGTAAAAATGGCTCCGAAGAGACCCATTCTCCACCCGACGAAGAACCCAAAACCCCAGATGGCAACAATGACTATGTCTAACCAGTTCATATTAATCCCTTATTTAGAGTAACCGCGTATAGTCGTTTAACACAACCACATTAGGCTTCTGACATTTGCCATTGGTACCATGTACATGGGTTATTGATACCAGGTGAGGGGTACGCCTATACAGCTTAAATCCTTCGGGAGGCCTCCAGCACTTTTCGGGCCGCTTCGTAGTTCCTCAACCCACCTCGAAGAATTGGAGGAACCAGATAAATATTTGTGATTCCTTTGCCTACAAATTTGTGCAGCAGTTCAATGGCTATATCCGTCCCTTCGCGTCCCCTGTCCAGGTCTTTCCTTATGATATCTGGTACCTCTCCAAAGAGGAGTCCATTTGCATCTGGTACCTGTAAACCAAGAAAGAGAGGGAACGGGAACTCTTCTCCGGACACAGATTCATAGCTCTCCTGAAACTGTTCAACTTGGTCGATACGGTACAAGGGTTGGGTGATGAAAAAGTCGGCACCAGCGAGAGCTTTTCTATGGGTTAGCCTGGCTTCCTTATTAATGTTCCTGCCAAGGTCAATGGTGGCTCCTACACAGAAATCCGTGGGAGACCTCAGCTGCAAACCCCTATAATCCGTCCCCTGGTTCATGGATTTAATGGCTGCTATCAGACCCGTGGAGGTGAAGTCGCTGACATCCTTGACCATTGTGAGATCTTTCGCCGTAAAGCTGTCCCCTCCAACCACAATCACGTTGTCTAGACCGAGTAGGCTGGCTCCAAGCAGATGGCTTTGGATGGCCAGCTTGTTCATGTCCCTTGTGGCTATGGTGAAGACAACATCCCTTTCCTCTTGCTGTCTGACCGCGTGGGCAGCAATGACTGGGTCTACACGTACGGATTTCCCGGGGCTGTAGGCCATGCACAGGAAGTCGGCATCCACAGCGCCCGCTCCGTTGAGGAGTGCCGGGTCAGATCCTCTTGGGGGAGAGAAGTCACATATGAAGACAGGGCTGTTACTGCCATCCTTGCACTTTTCGGTGACCTTGACCATAGGTATTTCCCTTGAATGGGGTGTTGATTTGTTTGCCATCAGTATTCCAAAGAGGCCTGCTTCATTCTACATGGGCATTTCCCAGGAAGACAATGAGCTGTTCCCTTGTGATGGCGGGATAGTGACGGACAGTGATGGAAATTATGCCACTACTATGCCAACGCCAAAGAGTAGTCGCTCTCTGCGCACGAGGCCACTTTACAGCCATGTAGAGTGGCCTTACAATACGACCTAGCTGAGGGAAGCTGAATGCAGCTCGACTCTCAGTTTTTTGCGTTGTGGAGGGGGTTTGTGCCAGAGAAGGGCAGTTATCTCACAAAGGAAGGTCTTTCTAGGCTGGAGGTGGCGCTCGATGAACTCCGCCCGACGGTCGCCAGGAGATTGCAGGCCGTATCCAGAAGGCTAACGAGCTTGGAGGCACCGTCGACAATGCAGAATACGACGAATCAAAAACGAACAGGCTTTTGTTGAAGGGCGGATTCTCACGTTGGAGACGATTACTGGTAACGCCATCGTGATTGATGTGGACGCAGCCTACTCTGACATAGTACAACTGGGCTGCTATGTTGTGCTTCTGAATCAGTGCGGAGATGAGGAAGAGTGCACCATAGCCGGTAGTGCTGAGGCGGATCCCATGCAGGGACGCATCTCCAACGAGTCTCTGGTAGGCAATGTCCTGCCGGACAAAAAGATGGGTGCACATGTGCAGGTTAAGACACCTGCAGGAATGGTCACTCTTGCCATATCGAGTATAAGCTAGTCACAGAGTGGGGTATACCACACCATTATGGTTAGAAAAGGCGGAGACCTGCTCCTCAGCAGGCGAGAGAAGTTCGAGCGACTGAGGAGCAAAGGCATAGAACCATTCCCTAGCAGCTACCACCGCACCCATACAATAGGGGAGGCAGTAGCGTTTTTCAGGTCCCAGGAGGCCAAGGAAGGGTCACAGACCCGCACCGTCAAGGTGTCGCTGGCGGGTCGCATCATGGCATTGAGGGGAATGGGTAAAGCCACATTCCTGAATATGCAGGATGCCTCCGGTCATATTCAAGTGCATCTGCGACGGGATATCCTTGAGCAGGAATATGAATTGGCCCGTGATCTTGACCTTGGAGACTTCCTTGGTGCTCAGGGTCCCCTTTTCATGACCCATACAGGTGAAATAACCATAGAGGCCAGCCAAATCACCTTTCTGTCCAAGGCAATGCGTCCTCTTCCTGAGAAATGGCATGGGCTATCTGACGTTGAGACGCGCCATAGACAGAGATACCTTGACCTGATTACAAATCAGGAAGCAAGACACAACTTCCAGGTGCGGAGCAGAATCATAGGGGCCATGCGCCGTTTCCTTGATACCAAGGGGTTCATGGAAGTGGAGACGCCTGTATTGGTACCGATTGCCGCGGGAGCTATGGCTCAACCCTTTGCCACCCATCATAATTCTCTGGACATGGACCTATATCTCCGTATTGCCACAGAGCTCTATCTAAAACGTCTCATCGTGGGAGGGCTGGACAAGGTATACGAGATTGGTCGCGTGTTCCGCAACGAGGGAATTGATCAGGACCACAATCCGGAGTTCACGCTCCTTGAGAGCTACGAAGCATATGTCGACTACAAAGATGTGATGAGCATGGTTGAGCAGATGGTGTCTACTGTGGCACTGGAAGTATTGGGTACTACTCAGGTTCAGTTTGGCGAAAACGTTATCGACTTTGCACCTCCCTGGAGAAGGGTTTCCTTGAGGGAAGAGGTTCAGCGCTGCACCGGCATAGATTTCCAGGAATCTCAGGATGTCGCTGCACTTGAAGAGAAGATGAGAGCTATCGGTATCCACGTCGATGGACGGAGCAGTCGTGGAAGGCTCATAGACAAGCTGGTTACGGCCAGCGTGGAGCCACAGCTTATTCAGCCCACATTTCTAATTGACTATCCTCTTGAAATGTCCCCTCTTGCCAAGCAGAAGCCAGACGATCACTCCCTGGTGGAGCGTTTCGAGGGCTTTGCTGGGGGAATGGAAATAGCCAACGCTTTCAGCGAATTGAACGACCCGGACGAACAGCGGCAACGGTTCATGGACCAGGAAGACATGCGTAAGAAGATGCAGCTTGATGAGGATATGGATCGTCTGGATGAGGACTTCCTACTGGCCATTGAACACGGTATGCCGCCCACAGGCGGCCTTGGAATGGGCATTGACCGTCTGACAATGCTCCTAACCGGCCAGGAATCCATTCGAGAGGTAATACTGTTTCCTCAGTTGAGGAAACAGTAGCGACCATGCTCAGCATAGAACTCATAAGGCAGAATCCTGACGTGGTAAGAGAGGCGCTTGAGAAAAGAGGCGAAGAAGCTCCGCTGGAAGCGATTCTGTCTCTGGACGTCCAACGTCGCTCTCATCTTACCGAGTTGGAGAACCTCAGGGCCAATCGCAACCGGGTTAGCAAAGAACTTGGTCGTATGGCTGAGAGACCGGCTCACCTTGTAGAAGAGATGCGTCAGGCCGGAGACCACATCAAGGCCTTGGAAGATAGTGTGAAGGATGTGGAGGCCAGCCTGGATGAAGAGTTGCTCAAGCTCCCAAATCTGCCTCTCACGGACGTACCTCAGGGCGTAGACGAATCGGCTAACGTGATTGTTGAGACTTGGGGCGATCCTCATGACTTCGATTTTGCGCCGCTGCCTCACTGGGACCTTGGAGAGCGACTTGGTATCATAGATCTATCTAGGGGTGCAAAGCTCTCAGGCTCCCGTTTTTTCACGCTCAGCGGCGCAGGGGCTAGGCTTCAGCGTGCTCTCATATCCTGGATGATAGACCTACATGTAGAGCAGCATGGGTACAGGGAAGTTTACGTTCCGTACATTGTGCGCAGAGAGACCATGTTGGGCAGTGGCAACCTTCCCAAGTTCGCGGATAACCTGTACCACGATGACGAAGACGACCTGTGGCTCATTCCCACGGCTGAGGTGCCACTTACGGGCCTGCATAGAGATGAGATTCTGGAGCCTGACTCCCTTCCCATCCACTATGTGGCACACACGCCGTCGTTTCGCCGTGAGAAGGCCGCCGCCGGGAAGGACACACGAGGCATTAAACGAGTCCACCAGTTTGACAAGGTGGAATTGTACAAGCTGGTGGACCCGGAAACATCACAAGCGGAGTTGGTCAAGCTGTTAAACGATGCCCAGGATGTTTGCAGGCGGCTGGAGATTCCCTACAGAGTGGTTCAGCTATGCTCAGGGGACATGGGCTTCCCATCGGCGAAGTCATTTGACCTGGAGATGTGGGCACCTGGTTGTCAGGAGTGGCTGGAGGTAAGCACCTGCTCCAACTGCACGGACTTCCAGGCAAGGCGATCTAACATCCGCTTTAGGCCACAGGTAGGCGCTAAACCCCAGTTCGTTCACACCCTAAACGGTTCCGGATTAGCCCTTCCCAGAGTTCTCATAGCCATAATGGAGACATACCAACAGGCCGATGGTTCCATTGTGGTGCCACAGGTGCTGCAGTCATATATGGGACGGGAAGTTATAGGCCACTGATTACAACTACCAATATCTCTTGGCCTATCTACACAGGCGAGACGTATATGTACATAGGGATTACAATTAGGAAGACGACTGCGCTAATACGAAAGGAACAATATCATGGGCTATGACATAACCGTTATCATTGATGACCTCCCTGGCACATTGGCTCGGGTGGGGGAGACCTTGGGTAACGCCGGTATCAACATAGATGGATACTGTTCCTTCCCATCCGGAGGCAAGAGCTACCTGCACGTATTGGTGGAGGATGTAGTTGGCGCTCGCACCGCGTTCCAGGGGATTGGACTTGAGATAGCTCAGGAACGAGAAGTGCTGACTGTGGATATGGAGGACAGGCCTGGCACCCTAGGCACGGTGGCGCGCCGCATAGCTGAGGCTGGAGTAAACATAGACATGGTCTACATGGGTACCAACTCCAGGCTTGTGGTGGCCGCTTACGACCTGGAAAAGGCTCGCGCAGCCTTATAAAAAACATAAGCCCATTAACGGGCTTATGTTCGGAGATGCGAGCCTGTGTCTCTGTTCTACTACTTGGTTTCTACTATAATCGCCTGGATGTCGGTGGTGCCAAGGTTCTCAACGCGGTGCGTCCATTCCTCGTGCCACATAACGTGACCGTCTGGTATATCAGCCTCCATAGTATCTACGTTTGGAAGGTTTATCTTGACCTTGTTTATCAGTTATGAAATAGACCGTCTCAGAGGGATGTGAGTGGGTCACCTCCGATTTGCCTGTGGCCAAGGTTATCTCCAGCACACGGACGTGTTAGTTTTCCATAAGCAGCTTGTAGTTTTCCGATGATACCTCAACCCGGTCTATGTATGCCATGGCTTCTCGTATAATTCCTGTTCGTCTTACTTATTGGCCTCTAGTAATGCCGCTAGGACAATTCTCTAAACAGGAGAGTGTTCTATCAGGTATTGCTCTACAGCAGAATACCGGGTGGCGGTTCAGGGGTTACCCGTAAAAGTCCTCCAATGCTGAAAGTGCTTGGAAGTGCATGCGTATGCTTATATATACTATCTTGCGCTTGTAATGAAATATGCCCAGGCTACATGCGTGGAGATTTTGCCATCTACCCGATGAGAACAACTTTATGTTGTAACCCTGCGGTGACCGCCGGGCCTGACTCAGACACATATACGTCTACCTCTGAGCGCATTCCGAATTCTGGCAGGTAAATGCCCGGCTCTATGGTGACACCTATTTGTGGGATGACCAGCCGGGTATCACGGGTTTCCCATCCGTCCAGGTTAACGGCTTCGCCATGAACCTCTGTGCCAAGGCTATGGCCTAGGCGATGTGTGAAATACTCACCGTATCCCCGGGCTGAGACGTAATCACGGGCCACATTGTCTACCTGCCATCCCTGCGGAGGGTCTCCTCTACGGTAAGCCTCCTGAAGGAAGGCAAGCGCGGTATCCCTTGCCCCGACCACGATATTGAAGACCTTCTGGTGTTGTTCAGGTACATTAACTCCCACGTATCCGACCCACGTTATGTCGGCGAAGATGCCATCGGGGCCATGCTCTTTGGCCCACATATCAATCAATACCCAACTGCCATGGCTTATTAGCATTGCGGTATCTTCGCTGGCAAGATAGTGAGGGTCGCTGCTGTGGCTGTCCACCGCCACCACTGGGCCGTCGGGTGTCTCCAGCCCTTCCTCCTTGAAGCGCTTCTGTATGAAGTCCATTACTACCAGTTCCGACGGCTTATCGTTCAGGTGCTGTCCCACGTACCGGAAAGCTTCCATGACGATTTGGGTCAGTTTTATAGCGGCTCTTGTGTGGGACTGTAGCTGTGGTGGACTCCAACGCTGTGTTGCGTACTGCACTAGGTCAGCCGAGGAAACCACGTCCACGCCAACGCTCCGCACCATCTCCAGTGTACCGCCGTCCACCAGGGAGGCTCGTGGCAGCGCTGCCATTGGTGAATACTCCATTGCTATTCTTTTGCTGCCCATTAGCATCTCGCCGAGGTGTTCCAGTAGCGATGAATGGCCTGTATAACCGATTTTACGATGGCCAAGATGAGAAAAGCGGCCAAGGTCAACATGATGGACCAGTAGCAGGGCATCACCGCTCACAGGGACGAAGAAGAAGGCAGGACGAGTTACCATGGAAAGAGGGCCCAGTACCTGAAGATAGAATGGGTTGGACTGGCGATAATCGTAGAGTAGCCATCCATCTACGCCGCTTGACGCCATGAATTCTTGAGCCTGGAGAAGTATATTCTGATTGGTCATTTCACCTGATCTAAATGTTCCACAATGTCACCCATTCGATTGCTTTGGGCGACAAATAAGAGTAAGCGAGAGGAGCCATCTCCTCCCGCTTACATTATAGCGTGTCTAAACCCGCCTCAATGGCAGGACTTTATCGATATGTGCTATTACTCTGTTGCCAGAGCGTCATCCACCCTAGCAATGATCTCGGCGGCGTTGTCGTCTGTGATCCACGTGGTCCAGACGTCCTTATTCTCTTTCAGGTAGTGGACGGCTGCGTCACGGAACTCTGCGTCGTTCTCGGCCTGCCAGGTGTCTAGAGCGCCAAGAGGGAGGGCCCCTATGAACGTGTTAGCCAGGAATGTTGTAACTTCTGGCGCTCGCGCCGCCAGTCCGCTGTATACCGCGGAGTGAACGTCTGCAATTGGGTAGGCGCATCCCATCGTGGACTCGTAGGGAGTTGATTCCACTCCGAGGTTCATTGCATCCTGGCACTCCTGTGTCCACTCGGGCTCCTCTAGCCTAACCAGTTTCTGTTCAACGACGATGGTGGTCGGCTCCCAATAGTAGGAGAGGACGGGCTCACCGGCGGTGACGGCTCCTGCTATGGCGGCATCTAGGGCTCCCGCCGAACCCGGCTCTGCCACGTTGTAGGTATCGTAGAGGCCGTAGGCGAACCACTTCGCCCGGTTGATCTTCTGGCACTGCCAGCCGATGATGCAGTTGAAGACCACTCCCTTACTGGGATCCTCGGCGTCAGTGAACAGGTGTACGTAGTCAGGCAGGTCAGTTACAGACTTGAGGCCGGGATTTTGCTCGGCGATGTAGTCTGGTATGTAGAACCCCTGGGCGGAGTTCTCCAAGATCTGTCCGGGGGAGCCGTTGGCGACGTTTTCCCAGCCCCCTGTCAGGTCCACGACCGCGCCTGAGGTTGTGTGCTCGACCCACCAGTCCTCGATATTTTGTCGCCACACCTCCATAACCACGTCAAACTCACCCGTGGGCAGGCCAACCTTTATGGTGCCCGTTGTTCCTACCACATAGTCCACGGGATATTCATAGCCGTGCTCAATGATGTATCCAGGAATATTAGTATTGTGTATGATGCTTGACCAGGTGGCGTCGTACATCTTGATAACTTGCTTTGGTACCGGAGTGGCCTCGGGTTCATTTGACACTGGTGGCCGGGTGGCCTTGGGTGCCTCTGTGGCTGGGGCAGCGGGTGCTGCTGTGGTGGCCGCGGGTGCCGCTGTGGTGGCCTTGGGTGCCGTTGTTGACGTGGGCGGCGGGGAGGTGGGAGTGGCCGCGTCACCGGAACAGGCTACAGCGAACAGAGTCATGCTAACTATACCAACCAAGAGCCCCAGTAGTCGGGGCTGAGCAAATTTCCCAAACATAAGCGATTTTCTCCTCAATATTTCAGTATGCAAATCAGTAATTAGTCGAAGAACCGTTGACAGACCGTGTCTCAAGAGCAAATATTGTTTGGTGTGCTCACGGCGTTCTGTCAGTTTATTTTCTTGTCCTTTCACCTCCTACAATTTAGTCCTGCTATCTCGAAACCGTGAGAAGTGCTATAAGCGCTTCGAGGCAGGAGACAGTTGACGGTCTATCGGACACTAAAGCACCGCTGGGAGTTTTTAATGGATTAGCGAGCCTAGTGCGTAAGCTCATCTCTGCGTTACATCTCAACTGTTTGAGCCCAGTTGAGGGTGTTTAAGCTATCGGTTATTGGCAGTGATGTCAACCCCTGAAGACCTTTGTTTTTGCATATGGATGGCATGGGCTCGCATCATATTGCTGGCGGTTTATGTGAAATAACGATGGGATACGACACATTATCAGTGACATGGAGCGTTACGCGTAATGTAAGCCGGCGGGTCTGTAATATTTCGAGATTAAATGAGTTTTCATGCCATTAATTCCGCGGAGGAAGTTTAGAGTGCCTATCACTGCCGATGTCTCCGTGAAATTAAGCAGGGCTCACGGAGACTCAAGTCTCCGCGAGCCCTGCAAGGACACATGCCCTGCTATTTTCGTAAGTCAGCAATAGTTACTGCGGTGGCTATTCAGAATCCAGGCCAGCTTCCGTCTTTCCACGCTCCAGCGCCGTCTCTATTGCCTTCATGAGTAGCCGGGCTGAGGATGCCGACAACTCAACAGCCACCCTGGAATCTATCCCCAGCTCACTATTCACAAAGTCTATGTTAACCGCGTTTTCAAGCTGGGCGCTAAAGGGATGGTCGTAGGACACGTTTGCCTGGTTCAGTTCAAACCAGCCCTTGGAACCCTTGCCGCTGCCGATGATTTGTGCCTTCTCAACAATGTTTGTGCACATATATGTGCTCCTTTTAATTATTGCGTGAAACGTGAACTAAGATAGATGCTTACCAAGGAACTCAAAAGTCTTGTTCCAGGCATCCATTGCCTGCTCCTGCTTGTACGCGGGGCGGTCGTAGTACCAGAAGCCGTGGCCGGCCCCGTCGTACCTGTGGAACTCGTAGTCCTTGCCATGCTTCTTGAGTTCCTCTTCATGCTGGTTTACCTGGTCAGGAGGAGGATTCTGGTCGTCGTTGCCGAAGATGCCAAGTATCGGACAGGATAAGTCCTTGGTGTAGTCAATGGGGGCAACCGGCTGCTTCTCGCTTATGCGTTCGGGAGCCATGATGACGTTCCCTCCCCAGCAGTCGACTATAGCGCTGAACCCCTGGGCTCGGCAGGCTACTATATAGGCGTGACGGCCTCCTGAGCAGTGTCCAATTATGCCGACTTTTCCGTTGCTTGCCGGCAGTGCGTTCACGTACTCAAGGGCGGCCTGGCAGTCAGCTAAAACACTGTCGTCGGCAACTCCACCGTCGCCCCTGGCGCTTGCAGCCACATCTGGTGGCACTCCGTGTCCGAACCGCTCGAAAAGGTTGGGGCAGATAGCGATGTATCCGTGGTCGGCAAAGCGCCGTGCTGTCTCACGATAGAACTCGTCCCATCCTGGCATATGGTGTGCGAGTACCATTGCAGGGTACGGGCCTGAACCCGCGGGCTTTGCTACATACGCGTGTATCTCGTCACCCTGGTATCCCTTGAGGGTGACAATCTCTGCAGTCATGCCTTGGAAATTATCGGTCTGTTGTTCGTTCCACATATTCTCTCTCCTTTTTCATTAGATAAACTTATCGAACGGCGAAAAAATGGGACGCGCATATAATACCACTAGACTATTAGCATGCAATCCCCAAAACTGAAGAGCCGGTAGCCTTGCCCTATGGCTTCGCGGTAGGCTTTCATCATTAGTCTTCGCCCTGCATCCGGCGAAGTATCGCGCCCTGCAAATGCACTTACCATCATTAGTAGCGTGGAGCGAGGCAGATGAAAGTTGGTGATGAGTCCGTCAACCAGCCGGAAGCGGTGCCCCGGCAATATGAATAGGTCCGCCCAGCCCGAAATTGGCTTTAGAGCATCTTCGCCTTCGAGATGAGAAAGTAACGCAACCTGTTCCAGTACTCTAACACTGGTTGTACCGACGCTTATTATGCGTTTGCCTTCGGCACTGGCCAAGTTTATCTCTCTAGCCGCAGTCTCACCCAGTTCGAAGTATTCCGTGTGGAGTTGGTGTTTCTCAGGCTCCTCAGATTTCACGGGTCTAAAGGTGTCGAGGCCGACGTGGAGTGTTACGTGGGCGAAACGTATGCCGTCCCTGCCGAGGCGCTCCAGCAGTTCAGTGGTGAAGTGCAGTCCCGCAGTTGGTGCGGCGGCACTGCCGTCTGCCCTGGCATACACCGTCTGGTATCGTTCGCGGTCGGCCAGTTGAGTGGTGATGTATGGCGGAAGCGGCATCTCCCCAACGCGTTGAATAACACCTTCGTCTGCCAGTCGTATCAGGCGTGTGCCACCCTCATCCTCATTTACGATCTCGCCTTCCACTCCGTCCACCTCGAACCGAGCTCCTGTGCGAAGCCTATGTCCCGGCTTCACGAGGGCTTTCCACAGCCCTTGTGAAGCACGTTGCAGGAGTAACAACTCGACCGCGCCGCCTGTGCCAATCCTATGTCCCTTGAGGCGTGCTGGGATTACACGGCTATCGTTGAGTACAAGCAGGTCACCGGGCTTGAGGAAGTGGCCTATTTCGTAGAAACGACGGTGTTCAAATTCGCCCGTTGACAACTCCACAGCCAGGAGGCGGGAGTGGTCACGAGGCTCAATGGGGGTCTGGGCTATCAGGTCTTTAGGCAGGGGGTAATCGAAGTCACTGGTACGCATGGCTCTAGCGGTGGAATTGTCAGGAGCAAAGGTCAGCGTTTGGATACGGCGGCAAGGGTCTTGCTCTGTGCTGCCTTTAGGGTATTCAGAAGCAGCATTGCCACGGTCATTGGGCCAACACCTCCCGGTACGGGAGTGATGGCCGCTACCTTCTTGGATACCTCTTCGAAGTCTACATCGCCAACGAGGCGGTAGCCCCGTTTCCTGGTATCGTCCGTAACCCTGTTCATGCCAACGTCTATGACAATCGTGTCTTCTCCGACCATGTCCGCGGTGATGGAGTTAGCCTTGCCGATTGCGACTATGAGGATGTCTGCGGAGCGTGTGAACTTGGCCAGGTCTTTGGTGCCGGTGTGGCACACGGTGACGGTTGAGTTGGCCCACTCGGCTTTCTGCATCATCAGGATGGCCGCGGGCTTGCCCACGTTGTTGCTCCGTCCACAGACAACAACGTGCTTGCCGTCTGTCTGGTGGCCGGTGCGCTTTAGCAACTCCTGTATACCCGCTGGTGTTCCAGGCACGAAGGCGGGCTTCCCTTCGACCAATCTGCCAAGGCTCAGTGGATGGAGACCGTCCGCATCCTTGTCGGGGTCTATGGATAGGATGACCGAACGCTCGTCCATGTGAGGTGGGAGAGGAAGCTGCACCAGTATGCCGTGGAAGCGGTCATCCTTGTTGATGCCCTGGACACGCTCTATAAGCTCATTCTGGGTAATGTCAGCTGATAGTTTGAAGGTCTCAGAGTAAATACCAACTTCGTGGCAAGCGCGCTCCTTGTTCCGCACGTATACCGCCGATGCCGGGTCGTCCCCTATCAGGAACGCCGCAAGACCGGGGACAATGCCGTGCTGGGCCTGTAGCTCGCTCACACCCCGGGCCACCTCGTCACGGACGTCTTGGGAAATCTTGTTGCCGTCGATGATTTCTGCGCTCACCTATAGTCTCCTGTCATGCTGGGTGCCTTGGTTTCTGCCATTGCCGGAAAATTCTAGCACAGGCATGGAGCCATAACAACGGAATTCCCTGACTGTTTCATCTAAGCTTGCTTGTAGGGGGTGACTCCAACAAGGATCGCTTATATGGATACTCCATTAATGTCACCGTCACGGCCAGTCACCTCGAATGTATTGCCGCTTCTGTACAGAAAGAAACCGCCACCTTGTTGGTTTGTGCGGTCGTTTTCATCCAATACCAGTTCATAATTCATATGCAAGTCTCCTCTGTGTGCTTGGGCATTTCACCTATTCGTCGACCTTTATTCCAGGGAGTCTGAATCCTCCAATTGGAAGCCCTCTGCTGCCCCAGATAGAGCCAGCAACGATCCCGATTATCTGTATCAAAAACCCCAGGTTAACCAGTGGCGTACCATAGAACAGTAAGAGGTAGGGTATGCTCGTAGCAAAATATCCGATGATGAAGCCGAGACCAGCATATAATAATATACGCACTTAACTCCCCTTCCTAAATGTATCCACCGGCCTCTCTACACTAACAGCATCTTCCTTCAGGTTATGTCTTAGTGAGTAAGTATACTCTGGATTCGCAACGTCTTGGGAAGTGCATAGTAATGAGTCGTAAGCACAAGTCTCTGTGGACACAGCTTCGACAGCTAGAATATAATGGAGGCCTTCTAAATAATGGCTCATGTAGGGTGCAAATTGAACATAACTAACGGGTGTTACGAATGCTGACTGTGGGCGTTGATATTCTGGAGTTGTGGCGGTTGAAGGGCGTGCTGGAACGTTGGGGCTCCAGCTTCCTGAACCGCATATACACCCCGGATGAACAGGACTACTGTCGTGGTCGCATACCACAACTGGCGGCTAGGTTTGCTGCCAAAGAGGCGGTTATGAAGGCGCTTGGTACGGGCGTTCGCGGAGTGGGCTGGCGGGATATTGAAGTGACTCGAAAGAGAGGACAGGCTCCGCAGATAACGCTTCACAACAGGGCCAGCGCTCGTGCGGCCCGTATGGGCATGACTCAGGTGGCCATAAGTCTTTCGCACTCACGTGACTACGCGGTAGCCTCCGTGGTGATGACTGTCGATGAAAATAGTAACATCTGACCAGATGCGCCTGATCGAGGAAAGATGCGCCCAGGAGGGTGTATCTGCCGATACCCTGAT
>CAUZOU010000006.1:0-30760 GCA_963581795.1 Dehalococcoidia bacterium
CCAAATCTGGGTCACAAGGGAATCTTGCTGTGATCGTCACACTGGGAAAATCCCCCCGGCACACCGGTCACGATATCCAGCGTAATTCTTCATACATGGCCGATACACTATAGTAAAAATGTGAAACGGTTTATACTATGCTAACCATACAATCTACATATGGTAGTCATGATAGTACAGTAAGCTTAAGGAGGGCCAACATGCCCATAATCAAAGTAGAACTGTGGACCGGAAGGACTAAAGAGCAGAAGGCTGAGCTGGCAAAAGCCATCACAGATGTGGTGGTAAACATAGCACGCACCACCCCCGATGAAACCATCGTCATCTTTCAGGACGTGGACAAGGAGAACTGGTCAAAGGCAGGAGTGATGGCCTCGGAGTGGTGATGGAATCGCAGTGATCTATGCCGTCACGGAATCAGCGACAGAACCCTAGCATAGCTATCTGGAATGTAGCTTCGTCAGAGACAATTTACGCACAAACATAACACTTGACATTGCTTGCTTTCCATGTTAGATTTCGCTGTAATTTTCGAGCATTCCACCAAGAGGGTCTAGGGCCCGCTAGCTCAACTGGTAGAGCAGCTGACTCTTAATCAGCGGGTTACAGGTTCGAGTCCTGTGCGGGTCACGAAAAGCTGGGGAAGTGTCGGAATTGGTAGACGAGCATGATTTAGGATCATGTGCCGTTAAGGCGTAGGAGTTCGAGTCTCCTCTTCCCCATAGAGTTAAGGGGTGGACTCAAGAATGAAAGCCTGTTCATGAAGAGCGGGCAGGCACCACGCAGCATGTGGCATCAATCATCTGAAGGGCTCCACGGCTAAGGAGGGAGGGAAAGTGGCTACTCTTTTGGAGGTTAAAAACCTCGCAACCTACTTCTTCACGCCCGAGGGTGTGGTTAAGGCTGTAGACGACGTTAGTTATGATATAGAAGAGGGCGAAGTCTTGGCGTTAGTTGGTGAAAGCGGGTGTGGAAAGAGCGTCAGCGCCCTTTCTCTCATGCGGCTTATTCAGAACCCCGGCAAAAATGTAGCCGGAGAGGTCATGTTTGATGGCAAGGATTTGCTGTCACTGTCTGACAAAGAGATGCGTGGGATCCGTGGCAAGGATATGTCTATGATCTTCCAGGAGCCCATGACATCCCTGAACCCGGTGCTTACCATCGGACGTCAGCTCACTGAGGCCCTTTCGTTACATCTGGGCATGGACAAACAGCAAGCGGAGACCGAAGCCGGTAGACTGCTCCTGCTTGTTGGTATTCCTGAAGGCGATAAGCGATTGAAGGATTACCCTCACCAGTTCAGTGGAGGGATGCGCCAAAGGGTGATGATAGCCATGGCTCTTAGTTGCAACCCCAAGCTACTGATAGCAGACGAACCTACTACAGCCCTTGATGTCACCATTCAAGCGCAGATTTTGGAATTGGTTCAAGCGCTGGGCAAAGAACTTGGGACATCGGTGCTTATTATCACCCACAACCTGGGAGTTGTGGCTCGCTACGCCGACCGGGTTAACGTAATGTACGCTGGGAAGATAATAGAGAGAGGCACCGCTAAAGAAATCTATGGGAACCCAAGACATCCCTACACCATAGGTCTGCTGGCCTCAGTACCACGACTTGACGAGCCACGCAAGGAACTATTGGAACCCATTGAAGGCCTGCCTCCAGATCTTATCGAGTTGCCAGTGGGATGCAGCTTCAGGGCAAGGTGTAAGTTTGCAGTAGATCGGTGTGCGACTGAGATCCCTCCGCTGGTGGAGGTCTCCGATGGCCACACCGCAGCTTGTTGGGTATCTGATCAACTCGGTGCTCAGGCACGGAAATAGGGGGAAATATGCAAGACGACAATATTCTGCTCGACGTTAGAAATCTGGTGAAGTATTTCCCTGTCCGTAAGGGTATAGTAATCCAGAGACATGTAGCTGATGTCAAGGCCGTGGACGACATAAGCTTCTTTATCCGAAAGGGAGAAACCCTGGGAATGGTTGGCGAGAGCGGTTGTGGCAAGACAACCGCGGCACGCACAATTCTTCAGTTGTATCGTCCCACATCTGGGACAGTTTTGTTTGAAGGAACAGACCTTGCACTAAGCAAAGGCAAAGAGTTGCGTCTAATGCGCCGCAAGATGCAGATGATCTTCCAGGATCCGTACGGATCCCTAAACCCTCGCATGAACTGCGGGAACATCATCGGAGAGCCTCTGGTGGTTCATAAGATGACCAAGAGTCGTTCGGAGTACAAGGACCAGGTGGCTGAGTTGCTCAGCACGGTCGGTTTGAGCCCCTACATGGCCTCTAGGTTCCCTCATGAGTTCAGCGGTGGACAAAGGCAGCGCATTGGTGTAGCCAGGGCCCTGGCAGTAAGGCCCAGCTTCATAGCCTGTGATGAGCCTGTATCCGCCTTGGACGTGTCCATTCAAGCCCAGCTTGTTAACCTCCTGGAAGAGCTCCAGGAACAGTTCGGGTTGACTTACCTCTTCGTCGCCCACGATCTCTCGGTTGTGCGCCACATAAGTGACCGAATAGTTGTGATGTACCTTGGTAAGATCGCCGAAATCGCCGACCGCAACGAATTGTACGAGAACCCGCTGCATCCATACACAAAGGCTTTGCTATCTGCTGTGCCAATTCCAGACCCTGTTGTGGAAGCCACGCGGGAACGCATAACTCTCACGGGAGACGTACCAAGCCCACTCCGTCCCCCTCCCGGATGCGTATTCAATCCCAGGTGTCCCATATCAATTGACGATTGCACCGGAACAGTAACAGCTGGCCTTACCAACGAGCGTGGTGTTCCAGAGTTGAGAGAAGTTTCTCCCAACCATTGGGTCTCCTGTATTCGGGTATAGTCCGCCGCCTTCATTAGAGGATAGTACAACGAGGGGGTGGGGAGTAGATTACTTCCCACCCCCTCGTTTTTTGTTTGGTAACAGATAAGCATCTGTGCCTAGCTTACCTAGACTACACTGTCTTTCAAAGACACGCTATGCTAGGATGAATCCAGCATGGATACCAGCCACATTCGCAACTTCTGCATTATCGCCCACATAGACCACGGCAAATCCACCCTGGCAGACCGCATGCTGGAGGTCACAGGGACCATTAGCTCTAGGGAAATGATGGAGCAGTTCATGGATCAGATGGAACTTGAACGGGAGCGTGGGATCACAATCAAGGGTAAGGCGGTTAAGATGTCTTACCGCTCCGAAGATGTAGATTACCAGCTCAATCTCATTGACACTCCCGGGCATGTGGACTTCGGCTATGAGGTGTCGAGGGCACTGGCCGCCTGCGAAGGGGCCATCTTGGTAGTAGACGCCAGCCAGGGTATTCAGGCCCAGACACTGGCCAACGTTTATCTGGCACTTGAGCGTGATATGACCATCATACCTGTGGTTAACAAGATAGACCTACCTGTAGCCCAGCCCCAGCGTGTCTCACAGGAGATGCAGCAGGCATTTGGTTTTAGCGAAGATGAAATCCTCTTCGTTTCTGCCAAAGACGGGGCAGGCGTAAACCAACTCCTCGATGCAATTGTCCAGAGAGTGCCTACACCCAATAGCACTTCCGACTCCCTGAGAGCCCTTGTCTTCGATTCTGCCTACGATCCCTATAAAGGTGTGGTTGCATATGTGCGGCTTTTCGACGGCTCCATCGGGAGAGGGTCACAGCTACAGATGATGTCCACAGGGTACAAGGGCGACATATTAGAGGTGGGAAACTTTCTGCCGCGCCTAACTCAAGCTAAGCGACTCTATGCTGGGGAGGTTGGATACGTAGCCACCGGCCTAAAGAATGTCGGTGAGTGCAGAGTGGGAGACACCATCACTCTTACCGATAAGCCAGCTTCAGAACCCCTACCAGGATATCAACCGCTAAAGCCAATGGTATTCGCCGGTCTGTACCCCGCTGACGGTGACGAATACCTGTCTCTGCGGACCGCACTGGAGAAACTGCAACTGAACGACTCTGCTCTCAGCTACGAGCCTGAAACAAGCGCCGCCTTGGGATTCGGGTTCCGTTGCGGCTTTTTGGGACTCCTTCACATGGAGATAGTCCAGGAGCGTTTGGAGAGGGAATACGGCCTGAACCTGTTGATAACAGCGCCAAGTGTCGCCTACCAAGTGGTCATGGACAATGGCACTGAGATAATTGTGGATAGCCCTGCCAAACTGCCACCAACCCAGCGGATAGTCGAGACGAAGGAGCCACTGCTTGCCCTGAGCATCGTATCGCCCGCCCGTTTCATAGGAACAATCATGGAGTTGATTACGACGCGCCGTGGGGAGTTCCGTCGCATGGAGTACCTGCAAGGAGGTGCCTCCCAAGAAAATGGCATCTCATCCTCGGATGCCAGAGTGCTTCTGGAATACCATGCACCACTATCCGAGGTGCTCATGGACTTCAACGACCAGCTCAAGTCACGCACCCAGGGATATGCTTCCATGGACTACTCCTTTCAGGGCTATCAGCCATCACCCCTCGTGAAACTGGACCTGCTGGTGAACAACCAGCCTGTGGATGCCTTATCACTAATTCTCCACCGTGACAAGGCTCAACAGCAGGGAAAGGCCCTGGTGGAGAAGCTAAAGACGTTGATACCACGCCAGCTCTTTGAGGTGCCGTTACAAGCGGCAGTTGGAAACAGGATCATCGCCAGAGAGACAGTACGTGCTCTACGTAAAAACGTTCTGGCAAAATGTTACGGCGGCGACATAACACGCAAAAGGAAGTTGCTGGAGAAGCAGGCCGAGGGGAAGAAACGGATGAAGCGTGTGGGTAACGTGGAGATCCCCCAGGAAGCATTCCTCGCAATCCTCACCCTGGAGCGGTAGGATTATCGAACCGCCCCTTAACATAACCGAAATAATCTCGCCGCTTTAGTCCGCCATCACTGCAACCATAGATGTACTCGGGGCCCTTCTTTTCTGGAGTGCATATTTCAAGCGTCATCGTGTAGAATGAACCTCGCCTGCGCAATCGTTTTTCATTAAGGAAAACCAGTGCCTTCTCTCTACATAGTAGCCACGCCCATAGGCAACCTTGAGGACATCACCTTCAGGGCCATACGTGTTCTGAAAGCGGCAAGACTCATCGCCGCCGAGGACACCCGCACCACGCGCAAGCTCCTCACACACTATGAGATTCATACCCCGCTCACCAGTTACCACGACCACAACAGGGTTCAGAAGATACCCGCTATTATCTCGGCACTGGAAGATGGCGACGTAGCCCTTGTCTCAGACGCTGGCACACCAGGAATAAGCGATCCGGGACTTGAACTGGTTCAAGCAACCATAGACATGGGTATCCCTGTGGTCTCTCTGCCGGGGCCATCCGCTGTGGTAACGGCCCTAGCGGCATCTGGCATCCCAGCTGACCACTTCCTCTTCCTTGGGTTCCTCCCACGCAAGAAGAGTGAGAAACATAGACTGCTGCAATCCGTGTCCAGACTGTCGCACGCCATAGTCATATTTGAAGCGCCACACCGTCTGCAGCGGACGCTGACTGACCTATATGCAGTTCTTGGCAATAGGCCGATGGCCGTTGTACGGGAAGCCACCAAACTCTACGAAGAGGTGTTCCGCGGCACTGTATCCCAGTGCCTGGAGCACTTTGCCATGCCACGTGGGGAATTCACTCTGGTCATAAGCGGCAGCCCAAAATTGGATGCGCCTTCGCCTATGGAGGCCGAGGAAATACTTCGTTCACTCCTTCAGCAGGGTGTATCCAGTCGAGAAGCCAGAGAGCAAACAGCCGATGAAACAGGCCTGGCGCGCAGGGCTATCTATCAGATGTGGCTGCGACTTAAAGGGGATACCAGAGACTAGAACCTGATCAGGATGGCATACAGATGGCGTGCTGTATGCCATCTCACACACTATGCTACAATGTACCCAAAATTCGCTCCGAATGTCAGAGGACTAATGTCCGAACGCATACTCATCGGTGTGGCCTGGCCCTATGCCAACGGCCCTCTCCATATGGGACACATCGCAGGGTGTTACCTAGCCGCAGACATCTTCGCCCGTTACCATCGCCTGAAGGGAAACCAGGTGCTCATGGTCTCAGGCAGCGACCAGCACGGCACACCCATCACCCTGCGTGCCGAGCAGGAAGGTGTCTCTCCACAGGAGATCGTATCGCGATACCATCAGGACTTCCTTCAATCCTGGGAGCGCCTTGGCATATCCTTCAACCTGTTCACAAACACCGGGACAGAGAACCACAGGGAGACGGCTCAGGATATTTTCAAAGCTCTCCAAGACAAGAAGTACATTTACACCGCTACGACTCCTCTACCCTACTGCCACACATGCCGACGGTTCCTGCCAGACCGCTACCTGAAGGGCACCTGCCCAAACTGCGGCAACCTAGACACACGAGGGGACCAGTGTGACAACTGCGGCAAGCCTATGAACCCGGAAGACTTGATAGACATACAATGTCGTATCTCAGGTGACACTCCGGAGATACGGGACTCGGAACACTTCTTCTTCAAACTCAGCGCGTTTCAGAAGCCTTTGCTAGCATGGGTCAATAAGCAGAAGCACTGGAGATCAAACGCGCTCAACTTCACACGGCGTTACCTGGAGGACGGGCTGAAGGACAGGGCCATAACCAGAGACCTGGACTGGGGCGTACCTGTGCCTGTCACCGGATACGATAAGAAACGGATGTACGTGTGGTTTGAGGCAGTCATAGGGTATTTGTCAGCCTCCAAAGAGTGGGCAAGCACACAGGGACAGCCGGATGCATGGATGCCCTTCTGGCAGGAGAATACCAGGAGCTACTACTTCATGGGCAAGGACAACATCGTATTCCACACCATCATATGGCCTGCCATGCTTATGGGCTACGGCGGACTCAACCTCCCGTACGACGTGCCTGCAAACGAGTTTGTAACACTGGAGGGAAAACAGCTATCCACCAGCCGCAACTGGGCCGTATGGATAACCGACTACCTTGACAATTACGACCCAGACCCACTTCGATACCACCTGTCCGCGACCATGCCGGAGACAAGCGACTCTGACTTCTCCTGGGGAGACTTCGTACGTCGCAACAACGACGAGTTGGTGGCCACCTACGGCAACCTAGTGCACCGCGTGCTAACATTCACCTATCGCAACTTCGACGGGCGCATACCCCAGCCGGAAGAGTTGGACCAGTCTGCTCAAGACTTCCTGTCCAGGTCGGACCAGCTATTCCAGGACATCGACCACAACTTGTCACTGTGCCACTTCCGAAACGCACTCTCCGGCGCCATGTCCATGGCCCAAGAGGCCAACCGCTACCTAGACAGCAAGAAACCCTGGAAGACTTTGAAGGAGAACCCCAAAGCCACAGCCACTACCCTATGGGTCGTACTGTCTGTCATCAACTGCCTAAAAACGGCTCTCTATCCATTCCTTCCGTTCAGCTCTGAAAAATTGCATGCTATGTTGGGCTTCCATAATGCCCTTTCTGAGAATGGATGGGGATGGGAAGCATCGCAGAACGCTCTGCCTCCGGGACAGACGATGAACTCACCAGAAGCCCTCTTCTCAAAGTTGGACGATGATGTGGCCACCGCCGAGGTGGAACGTCTTGAACAGAGCGTAAGCTAAAGCAGACGACTTAGGAAAACTTTGAACACATCCTCCCTATACGAACAGATACAGGACGAGCTGAAAGCTGTCGAGGAGAAACTCAGCGCCATAGGAAGCGAGAGCTCTGTGGCAGAGCCCTCGCTTCTCGTAGATCTGCTCGGTCATATTCTGGAAGCACCGGGGAAACGCACCCGTCCCGCCATCACCATCCTGGCATCCAAGTTCCATCCTCACGACAACGACCTCCCCATAATAATGGCCGCTTCTGTGGAACTTTTACACATAGCTACCCTTATACACGACGACACAGTGGACAACTCCGCTGTGCGCCGTGGAAAAGCCACGGTCAGCAACAAATGGGGCGAGAACGTGGCCGTTCTGCTTGGCGACTACATGTTCGCTACGTCGGCCACAATGGTGTGCGATACCAACAACGTCAGGGTCATACGACGCTTCTCCGAGACCATCATGGAGCTATCCAGCGGCGAGCTTTCGGAGATATCCACCGCCTTCAACTGGGATATCTCGCGAGAGGCTTACTGGCAGAGAATCTACGACAAAACGGCTTCCCTATTCTCCACCGCCGCAGAGTCGGGAGCCGTCCTGAGCGGTGCGCCGGAGAGCCTTGTGCAGTCCCTGAAATCCTACGGATATAACCTGGGGATGGCTTTCCAGATTGTAGACGATATCCTGGATTTCCAGGGCACCGAGGAGGAGATAGGCAAGCCGGTTGGCAATGACCTGCTTCAAGGGACAATTACCCTGCCGTCTATATTGCTCATGGAGCAATACCCGGACGACAACCCCATCAAAAGCTTTTTCGACAATAGAGAGTCTGAAGTAAGTCTGAGAAAGGCCATTGAGATGATCCAGAACTCGGACATAATCCCCCAGTCCTATGCCGTGGCATCAGACCTTTGCGCTAAAGCCACACAGGCACTTGATTCACTTCCTGACTCCTCCTACAAACACTCACTGAACACTCTGGCATCGTACGTCATGGAGCGGCGGTACTAGTCTAAATAGAGACTGTTGGAACCGCTCATTTCACGAACTCACAAAAGTGTCGGAAGTTATTGCCAGATTACGGGCTGTCCGTTCTCAAACTTAAACTCCATTTCACCTTCTTGTTCCTCTGTCTCCTCCCTGAGCAGACGCACCTCGATATAAACCGGCCTCTCCATGTCCCGGAACATGATACGTGAGAGGAACGCTCGCTCTTCGGTTATGCCTATAAATATTTCACGCGTCCCTATTTCCTCCACTTCGTCCATGCTCTCCCAGTTTTCTACTGCTTCTTGCACCAATTGAATCTCCGCATACTCATTCATTTCCATAGTGTTGCCATTTCCCTTCATCCTGTTGATCCAAAGCTACACCTGAACCAGTGAAGCATACCCTCTTTAAATAGGCCACTTCAATACGAAAGGGTAGTAACCATTGCTGTCCGCTTACCTCTCAAATACCACTTCACCCCGCACCATAGTCATCAATACACGTATGTCTTTAATTCCTTCCAGGCCAACAACTATCGGGTCTCTGTCCAGAAGCACTAGGTCGGCCCGTTTGCCCGCTTCAACGGAGCCTATAATATGTTCTTCAAAGGACGCGTATGCACTTCCTAGCGTATACATGCACAGAGCATCCTCCACTCGCACAAATTCATCTGGAAGGACTGCGCCGCCAGACTCTGTCCTGCGGGTCGCCGCTGCATATATTCCCGTGAGGGGATTCATGGGAATGACTGGGGCATCGGAGGACGCGGCCAGCGGGATGCCCCATGCCATCATAGAACCTATGGGGTATAGCCATGGCAATCTGTCGCCGGGGACATCGGCCAGATAACGCTCCCCGTTGTGGTATAAGAATCCTGGCTGTGTGACCACCGTTATTCCGTTGCGTACCAGTTTCTCTATGAGGTGAGGCGGGCACTCGGAACAGTGTTCAATGCGATGTCGAAGTTCGTTAATAACGTTGTCTCCAATAGCAAAATTAATGGCGTCTGCGGCCTCCTCCACCACCTCGGCCTCAACGGCGTGAATGGCAACCTGAAAACCGACGAAGTGCGCCTTTCTCACCAGCCTGCGCAATTCATCCCTGGATGGCCTGAGCGATCCTGCTGTCATTGTGAGCATTATTTTTACCGCACCAAGCCGAAGTCCTTGTGGCCCATAGCCGAATGTGAAGCCCTCTTCTAGGAATTGCGTTAGGTAGCTGGCTCCCATCATGAAAGTCACAGACGGAGTAAGCAAACCCTGTTCCTTAAGCCTGTCAAAGAACTTCCAACGTTCATGGTTGTTCCCAGGGGTCGCATCTTGAAGTGAAGTGATGCCAAGGGCAAGGCATTGCTCATTGAATTGACCGACGCCAATCTCCATTTCCTCATGAGACAAAGGCGGTATTACGCCATCAAGGTAATCGTTCATCTCCAAGAGAAGCCCTGTGGGGGCCCCTGTGCCCTCTTGCCGTTCTATCACGCCGCCGGGAGGGTCCTGTGCATCTCCATGTATGGATGCAAGGTCTAATGCCCTGCTGTTGAGCACCATCGCATGACCTGACCGATGAAGAAGCCTTACAGGGTGGTCGGGTGCCGCCTGGTCAAGGTCCCAGCGTGTGGGATGCCGCTTCTCCTGCAAGTAAAACTCGTTGTATCCCGTCCCCCGTATCCAGGTATCCCTGGGGACATAGCTGGAACGCTCACGCAGTTTCTGCTGAATTTCTTCGATGGAGGATACGGACGCCGGACTGCAGTCGACGGAGAGCAATGCACCGGCGGTTGCAAGCACGTGGCAGTGAGCGTCGTTGAAGCCGGGTATCAACGTACCACCCTGACAATCGATGATTCTTGTAAAGCCTCCTGCGGCAACAGTAGGCTCGCCCGTACCCACGCCGACTATCTTCCCCTGGTCTATAGCTACCCAGGAAGCGCGTGGCATGACTGGATCCAACGTAATTACCGTCGCGTTGCGGAGAAGAATATCTGGAACAGCCCGAGACATAAAACTATGGCTGTCGTCAGGAGCGGCTGGCGGTGACGAACTGCTCCTCTGCGTGGTAGGAACTGCGTACCAGAGGTCCGGATGCAACGTGGCGAAAGCCGAGGCGTTCCCCTTCTTTTCGCAAGTCTTCGAACTCCTCCGGAGTGTAAAACCTAGCCAGGGGAATATGTTTGGGAGATGGTCTCAAGTACTGGCCTATGGTAAGGAGGTCGCAATCAACGGAGCGGAGGTCCTTCATGGTCTGAACTATTTCATCCCACTCCTCGCCAAGGCCGACCATCATCCCGGATTTTGTAACGGCCTTGGGTGCTATCTCCCTAGCCGTAGCCAGAAGCTCTAGGGACTGCCTATAATCTCCTCGCGGACGGACCGAGTGGAAGACCCTCTCAACGGTCTCTATGTTGTGGTTGAGGACATCAGGAACAGCACGCATTACGGTATTCAGCGCCGGTCTCGACCCCTGGAAATCAGGGATCAGCACTTCTACCTGGCACTCAGGCAACTTTTGCCGAATCTGCCTGATGCACTGTGCAATGATGGAGGCTCCACCATCAGGGAGGTCGTCGCGATCCACCGAGGTTATAACGCAATAGCGCAGGCCAAGACGTTCGACGGTACGGGCCAAACGTTGAGGTTCCTCAATGTCCACGGTCAGTGGTTTGCCTGTGGTCACGGCGCAGTAGCGACAGGCACGGGTGCAGATGTCGCCCAAGACCATGAAAGTCGCACTGCGGTTCTCCCAGCACTCCCCAATGTTGGGGCAATGGGCCTCTTCGCAGACGGTATGTAACTCGCCCTGCTGAAGCAGGTTCTGCACATCAATGTAGTTGGCCCCGCCAGGCATCGGCACCTTAAACCAAGGAGGTAGGCGACGACGAAGGTTCTCTTTGCTTTCGGCAGATGATGTCATACGTAACCATCATATCAGACCAATCCTTTGCATGTCTGCCCTGTCAAATCCAATGACATTGTTCCAAACACGTATATCCCTGTTCAAAACGCGATTTGACTAGTTGACCAAGGCTAACCCGAAAGCTATAATGAGCGGAAAGTTATAAATTATGGAGGATAGAGTTGGCAAACCAGTCAGGGAAGAGATATTTCTGCAAGACTTGCGGCTCTGAATTCATCGTTACCACAGCTGGCGATGGAGAAATGTCCTGCCACGGAGAGCCGGCACAGCAAAAGTAGATACCAAGAAGTCACCTTTACTCCTAGATGACCAGGGTGAGACGGAGGTTTAACATGGCAAATGAGCTTGGTAAAAGGTATCAGTGTGAGACGTGTGGCACCGTAGCCCTGTGCACCAAGGCTGGTGAGGGCCCCGTGTTGTGCTGTGACAAAGAGATGGCACTGCAGGATGCGAGGAGGCTACCCTCCTCCGACTAGGCTTCCAAGAGTCACAGACACGTCCAGAATAAGCTGGCACGCCCCAGCAGGATTCAACGGCCATTTCAAGGCATCGCTTTGGAATGGTCTAGATTTGCCTGGGGTGGTAATACCCTTTAGGAGACCCTTATGAGCAAGCTGATAGACCGCCTTGAGAAGGTAGGCGCGATTACACCGATACCAATGGGTTTCGGAGCCAACCGTGCTGCGGATAAAGCTCCCTCTTTGGTCCTCGTAGCTCTATCTGGAACAAAGCCAGCAATATCCAATGCTCAACTTAAAGTAGATTCCTACATTGTGGCCGCGAGCAAGGTAGCAAAACCAGAACTCAAGGCGGCAAAGGACATGGGAGGAGACGGCCCATGGGGGTTGTGGCTGGATACCCTGACAAACGACTCCCTTGATGCCCTCAAAAGCGAAGGCGGAGATTTTTTTATCTTCTCCACCCTAGACACTCCTGTGGAGGTACTCGCTGAAGAAGATTTGGGTAAGTTGATAACCATACCCGTGGGGTTCCCGGAGGAGTTGGGGCACTCTCTTGAGGAGATACCCGTGGATGCTGTGCTCCTTACCGGTCTGGAAGAGACATCCCCCCTGTCCGTGAAAGACCTTATGCAGATCCGCTCAATGAGGGACCTGACCTCCAAGCCCCTGCTTCTTGTGCGTACGCAAACCTTGAACCAGAACGAGATGGTCGTTCTTCAGGACGTTGGGGTTCAAGGAATCGTCGTGGACATGAGGACCATGAAATTAGAAGATGCCGCCCAGATACGAAATGCCATAGACGGACTGCCTCCACGTAAGGCCAAGCATGACCAGGCCGACGCGTTATTACCAAGGCTGTCTTTATTCGGGGCCTCGCCTCAACAGAATGACGATGATGACGACGAAGAAGATGATTACGACTAGTCCTTGCTCAAAATGCCTACGCTGACCTAACTGTGATATACCGACATATCAAGTAGCACGGAGCCAGAACAAGAGGTGTGGAGGACATGATATATGGCTGAAACTCCAAAAGCCAATGTAGACGTCCCTACCAGGGTGAGACCCAAGCCCAGGATCTTCTATGGATGGTGGATAGTGTTAGCCGCGGCCGGCATCAACGTCTACGGCGCTGGCGTCTGGTTCTACGGCTTCCCCATCTTCTTCAAGGCCCTGCTGGACGACTTTGGCTGGACCGCTGCTGCGGGAGCCGCCGTCATCTCCCTTTCCCGACTGGAAGGGGGAATTGAAGGGCCAATTATCGGGTGGGCGGTGGACAAGTTTGGGCCAAGGAGGTTGGCCGTCATCGGCGCTGTGGTTACTGGTCTAGGCTTCATTGTAATGGGTTCGGTCACGTCCTTCAACATCGGCTTCATTCATATCAGCGCCTTCGTAGCCTTTGCCCTGTTATACGCCGGGTGGATGTCTATCGGATATAACACTGGCTTCGGACATGCCAGTATGGCTGCCGTCAATGCCTGGTTCATCAAGAAACGGTCCCGAGCCTTCGCCATCTTCTCCTTGGGGGCAGGTGGTAGCGGCTTCACAGTATTCTTCCTAGGTTATCTGGTAGATAGCTTCGGCTGGCGGACAGCCGCCTTCCTAGCCGGCGTGGGTATCTTTGTGATCATTATCCCCCTCTCTCTGCTGCTGAGACATAAGCCAGAGCAGTACGGCTATTTCCCCGATGGGGAAGACCCCAATGCTGAAAGCACCCCCACCCCCACGTCTAACGCCGCTACCGCCCCGCAGACATCCTCTGCGTCAAGGAGGCATCATGGACCCTCCTCGATGAAGGTGACGTCGGAGTACGACTTCACGGTGAAGGAGGCTCTCCGCACCTTCTCCTTCTGGATGCTGATCCTGGGCACCGCCGCTAGATCCTTCGCCATGACCTCCATCGTTGTCCACCAGATAGTGTATCTAACTGCTGTCCGGGACATCCCACTGATCCATGCCAGCGCAGCCCTGGGGGGGATGGTCTCCATCAGCCTGATTGGTCGCATGGGCTTTGGCTTCCTGGGAGACTACGTCGACAAGCGTCACATCATGATCGCCACTCTTCTGTTCCAGACGCTGGGCATCTATATCCTGATGACCGCCACCAGCATGGCCCAAGTGTGGTTATTCGTTGTAGTCTACGGTATCTCCTACGGTGGAGCCATCCCCGTATACATGGCCATAGTTGGCGATTACTTCGGGCGGAAGAACTACGCCACTATCCGGGGATTCAATCAGCTCTTCCACGTTCCAACAACTGTGGCTGGGCCCATCTTCGCAGGATGGATTTACGACACCACCAACAGCTACACCATAGCGTTTACCAGCTTCATCGTGGCGATGCTGGTGGGCGTTGTCTTTCTCTTCTTTGCGCGACGGCCCAGACCTCCAGCGAGCGCAGATCGTGTAGAAAGAGACCTTTCGACGGCATGATCCAATCAGCCTAAACCCAGATAAGCTGGGAGAGGAACTGACATATGGCTGAAACCACAAGAGTCAGAGTAGCGTGGTGAGGAAAAGACCCAGGATCTTCTATGGCTGGTTCATTGTGGCCGCAGCCGCACTTATGATGGTCTACAGTTCCGGGGTCTGGTTCTACGGCTTTCCCATCTTCTACAAGGCCCTGTTGAGTGAGTTTGGGTGGTCCCGGGCGACGGGTGCCGCGGTTATCTCTCTGGCCAGGCTGGAAGGCGGTCTGGAAGGGCCGATAATAGGGTGGGCGGTGGACAAGTTCGGGCCTAGGAAGCTGGCCGTTATTGGGGCAGTAATTTTTGGAACTGGTTTCCTTATGATGAGCATGGTCCAAGGGATTTCCATAGGACCCTTGGACGTCAATGCACTTATAGTCTTTATCTTTCTGTACGCCGGAGTCATGTCCGTAGGCCGTAACACAGGTTTTGGCCACGCGGCCATGGCTGCCATCAACGCCTGGTTCATAAAGAAGCGGTCCAGGGCCTTTGCCATCTATTCCCTGGGTGCAGGGGGCAGCGGTGCGACTGTGTTTATCTTGGCCTGGGCGGTGAATAGCTTCGGCTGGAGGCCCAGCGCCTTTCTGGGGGGATTGGGTATATTCCTAATTTGCATCCCTCTGGCACTGGTTCTCAGGCATAAACCTGAGCAGTACGGGTACCTTCCTGATGGTGAGGAGCCCGAGGAAGTTACTGTCATTACCACTGAACAACAAGCTATTTTCGGTGAGATGGCCTCCACCGGCACATCCCCGAACTTGGAGCGCGAGAGACGGTCTTCGGGGAAAGTGGAGTGGGCCGAGTATAACTTCTCTGTCAAGGAGACCATACTCACCTTCGCCTTTTGGATGCTGATACTAGGTTTTGGCGCCAGGTCCATCAGCATGACCTCAATAGTAGTCCACGAAATTGCCTACTTCACTGATATTGGAATCCCTCTGACCCAGGCCGGTGCGGCCCTGGGGGGGATGGTCTTCATCAGCATGATAGGGCGCCTTGGCTTCGGCATTCTAGGGGACTTCATCGATAAACGATACCTATTCATCGCCACTTACCTGTTACAGGCGCTGGGTATCCTTATCCTGGACAATGTCACTGGGATGGCTACGGTATGGGTATTCGTGGTGATTTACGGTATAGCCTACGGGGGTGCCATTCCTCTCTCCTTCTCCATCGTTGGAGAGTACTTCGGGCGGAAGAATTACGCCACCATCAGGGGCTACATGCAGCTATTCCTCATACCTGCAACACTGGTTGGGCCCATATATGCCGGGCTGGTCTTTGACATCACCGACAGCTATCACATAGCTTTTGTGAGCTTCATAGTCTCCCTGCTGGTAGGAACCGTGTTTATCTTCCTGGCGAGGAAACCAAATCTCCCAGCGCAGGCAATCAGAGATGGCTACACAAATGGAAAAACTTAGTTCTCAAGATAGCGGTCTCAGGGGAATCTATCAGTAAGCCATACGCTCTCAACCATTTCCCTCTGGTCCAGGAAGTATTGGACAAGTCCCCTGCCGGTCTGATCACCGACATCGACGGGACAATTGCTCTGATTACATCCACCCCGGATGAGACCAGTATTTCATCCCTGTGCCGCGATTCCCTGAAAGCGCTGACCTCTAACATGGCGCTGGTGGCTGTCCTCACAGGACGCGGGTCCCTCAAAGCCAGGGATATGCTCGACATCGATGGTGTGGTTTACGTTGGCAACCACGGCCTGGAAAGATGGCTAGACTGCAAGCTGGAGGTCAAAGAAGAGGCCCAGGAATACGCTCAGGCCATACATGACCTTTTGGATAGGCTGCGCCGCGAAATGGATGTACCAGGGCTGGTTATGGAGGACAAGGGTGTATCCGCCAGCATTCACTATCGCCTAAGTCCCGAACCTAGTATGGCTAGAGAGGCTATCATGGACACTCTAGGACACATCCCTGAGGCCAATGGACTGCTGATAACCGATGGCAAACTGGTAGTGGAGGCCCGCCCCCCCTTGGGAATAACCAAGGGTACAGCACTGAGGCAACTGGTTATGGAGTACGGACTTAAGGGCGTGCTATGCCTGGGTGACGACGTAACGGATGTGGACGCCTTTAAAGCGCTCCACGATCTCACGGCAGAGGGCTTTTGTGATGGATTGGCTGTGGGGATTCTTGGACAAAACACCCCTCCTGACATAGAGAAAGAGGCTGATCTATTTCTGGAGAGCGTTACCGAGACTGAAGAGTTGCTTCATATGATTGCCGAAACATACCGGGGTTAGGCGACCTCAGCTATCCGACCAAGGCCTTCATGTCCTCTATCTGTGACTCCATCCAGTGGATTACGTCCTCTTCTTCTATCTTCTGAGCAAGCAGGTTGGCACGCTTCTCCCTGTCTTCCACGGACGCTGTTAGAGCCTGATACAGGGCCTGAGCAGTGCCTTCCACATCAGCAGGAGCCACAGCTAAAACACCTTCATGGAGTTGAGCGTATGCCCCTGCGGTCTCGGAGAGAACTACTATACCACCCTGAGTGTTGACCACTGGGCCCTCTTTGGCCACCAAGTTCATACCATCTATTATGGAGTTTACCAGAAGAACATCGTATAGCTTCATGGCAGCCATAGCCTGAATATAGTTGTTCTCGTAGAAGACGGTTATGGGTTGCCAGTCCTCGGTGGCAAAGTCCTGATTTATCTCAGCGACCAGGTCATCCACTTCCTGAAGGTATCTCTGATATTGCCTTATGTGAGTCCTCGACGGTACGAGAAATGCGAGGAACTTAACCTTCCCAATGAAATCCTTGTTCCGTTCCAGCAAAAGACGATAGGCCCTGAAACCCCTGACAATGTTCTTGCTTGGCTCCACGCGGTCCACCCTAATGATGGTCTTCTCACCCAATAGAGGCTTGAGCTTTCTCTCGTATTCCAGGGCCCTAGGGGAGTAGGCAATCCCTTTCAACTCTTCTACATCTATGGAGATGGGATAGCACCTAACTGCGGTTTCTCGCCCGTTCAGTGTAACCGTACATTTCGTATGATCAACCGTGGCCTTATCTATGAACATTTCGCAACTCTGCAGGAAACTGCGTACGTCCCGTGACGTTTGAAATCCTACTATATCGCTGGCGCAGAGGCTTTCACAGATGGCAGTCCGCATAAAAGCGGGAATCATCTGCCAATAAGCGGGGTCTGGCCACGGAATGTGTAGGAAGTGCTGTATTAGGGCTTCCGGCAGAGACTCGCGTACCATTCCGGGAGCAAGATAGAGGTGGTAATCGTGAATCATAACGTAGGGAGGAAGCACGCTATGCTTCGCCTCTTCCACCACTGCACCGGCAAATGACCGATTCACCTGGATGTACCCCGTTTCCCAGGCGTCATACACGGATTCGTCGACGTTAGGGGTATACGGAGAACTCCACATATAGTGCTGAAGAAACCAGAGAAGTGGGTTGCAGAATATGTTGTAGAATTTGTGGTACACACGCCTTGGTGTTACAACGTACCTCAGATAGAGGCTCTGCCCCGGCAGAGGAGACTTTATCCTTCCATCCTCTGCTTGCTGGGCAACACGACGATCACCTTCACCCATGGCACTTGCAACCCAAGTGAAGTCAACGTAATTGGTTAGGGTGCTGAGAGCGGTTACCACTCCACCACTGCCGCGACGAGCCTGAAGGTTACCCTCAGGGGAAAGGTGATATTCCACTGGCCCCCTATTGCTTACAAGTATCAGCCGACGATCTCGCAACATGTCGGCGCACTGATCTACAAATCGGGCGCTTCTTCTTTCTCCAGCAGAGACCACTTTCATTGTTCCGCAGATCTGAGGCAGATTCCCAATCTCACTTGAAGCACCTCAACCCCCTTCCAGTGAGCCGGCATGGAGCCGCGACGACAGTCATCGGATACCATTGGATGTGGGGGGAAGATGGTTCTCGCACAGAGAATAGAACGCCTCTCCCATAATAGCAGGCTCGATGGCAATGTAGCATAGGCCTCAGGCGTTGTCAACTTACTTACGTAGTCCTTAGACTCCATTATCAACCCGTCTGCACACCTTTCTAGATGATTACACATCCAATCCAATTCCGACATACCAACGTATATTTATAATAATCGCCGCTATGTAGCAAGCAGACTAGGCAACTGAGATATGCCACCTACTATGGGGAATGGAATATTAGGAACAACACAGCTCCAATACAAACCAATGTGATGATGGTGGGATAATGAGGCCCTGAGGTTCGACGATCTGACCATCAATCCAGAGACTCGGGTGGTGTCTAGGGACGGTACAAATATGCACCTGACAACGGTGGAGTTTGATCTACTTCTATTTCTGGCTTCACATCCGAGCCAAGGTCTTCACACGCACCGTGTGTGGGACACAGAATACAAGTTTGAGTTGTAACTAACTCTCTGGGGGTTTCCAACGTAGGTCTGGCCTGCGTGCAGCCCTAGCTTCATCCAAACGACTGTTGGGTGTGTGGTGAGGTGCATCTTTCAACACCTGTGCGTCTTCATTTGCCTCCCTGGCAATGTCTTTCATCACCTGGATAAAGTAGTCTAGGGTCTCCTTGCTCTCCGTCTCCGTTGGCTCGATCATCAAGGCTTCCTCAACAACCAGAGGGAAGTACATGGTAGGAGGATGGATGCCGTAGTCTATGAGACGCTTGGCAACATCAAGGGCACTTACTCCGACCGCCTTCTGTGTCTTGGCAGAAAAGACCACCTCATGCATGCATGAACGGTCGTATGGAAGATGGTAGTCGTCCTTCAGAGCATTGAGTATATAGTTGGCATTGATGACGGCGTTCTCGCTAATCTCCCTCAAACCCTCGGCTCCGAGACCACGAATGTAAGTGTATGCCCTGACCAGCATTCCAAAGTTGCCGTGAAAGGCCGCTGTCTTGCCGATGCTTTGCTCAGGCTCTGCTAGACGATAAATCTCTTCATCGCTATCACTGTCAGTCACCTTCTCAATCACGGGTGAAGCTAAGAACGGAGCCAGCAGGGAATTGGCTGACACGGGACCTGCTCCGGGGCCTCCTCCTCCGTGGGGTGTGCTGAAGGTCTTGTGAAGGTTGATGTGCAAAACATCGAAACCAAGTTCTCCAAGTTTTGTCTGGCCAAGCATGGCATTCATGTTGGCACCATCGCCGTATACAAGTCCCCCTGCCTTATGCACCGTGCGGCATATCTCCAGAATGTTAGTATCAAAGAGACCCAGGGTGTTTGGCAGTGTGAGCATTAGGCCCACTGTCTCGGAGTTGCACGCTTCTTTGAGGGCGTCGAGGTCCATGTTGCCCCTCGCATCGGATGGTATGCTCATCACCTGAAAGCCACACATGGCGGCCGAGGCCGGATTGGTACCGTGGGCGCTATCGGGCACGAGGACAGTCTTACGACCTCCGTCTCCACGTGAGCGATGGTAAGCCCGTATCATAAGCATACCGGCCAGTTCTCCCTGGGCCCCTGCCATAGTAGCAAGGCTGGTGGCCTCCATGCCAACTATCTCAGACAGGAACCCCTGAAGCTGAAACGCGAGCTTCAAGGCACCCTGCACCGTTTCCTCCGGCTGCAATGGGTGAATCTGCGAGAAGCCTGGAAGCCCTGCCACTTCGTCGTTGATCTTGGGGTTGTACTTCATAGTACAGCTCCCAAGGGGATAGTAGTTGGTGTCAACCGAGAAGTTCATCTGGCTCAGGCTGGTGAAGTACCTCACCACCTCGCCCTCGCTCACCTCCGGAAGCTCCAGATCGCCCCTCAACTGCTCCTCCGAAGGAAGAGGCTGTAGTGGCACGTCAAGGGGAGGTAGCGCAGTACCCATCCTGCCAGGAGCACTTCGCTCCATAAGCAGTCGACGGTTACGTTGCTGATTGTTTATCATGTATTCTTCTATCATTTGCTGCTCTGAGCAATTCTCGCCAGGGCTTCAGCTAACCCATCAATCTCCTGACGGGTGTTCATTTCTGTGACACACAAGAGCAGGCCATTGGTTATCCGTTCGCTGACATCCACTCCGCCGATTATGCCGTTCTGTAAGAGCAGTCGGTTAACCTCACCTGGCTCAACAGTGCACTGAACCACAAACTCCTGGAAGAACGTCCCGTCCATAGGAAGAGAGTAGCCCGGAATCTTGCCAATGAGAGCCGCCGCATAGTGTGCCTTGTGATAGGTCAGTTCAGCGATGTGGCGCAATCCAACCTTCCCCATGCAGGCCAGGTAGGCTACTACGGCTGTGCCAATCAGTGCCTCGCTGGTGCAAATGTTGGACGTGGCCCGCTCCCGTCGTATGTGCTGTTCTCTGGTCTGTAGCGTGAGGACGTAGCCGTCCCTCCCATGTGTATCCACTGTCTTCCCGACGATACGTCCTGGCATTTGCCTGAGAAACTCGGTTTTGCAGGTGAACAGCCCCACGTACGGGCCGCCATAGCTCAGAGCGACTCCCAGCGGTTGCCCCTCTGCGACTGCAATATCCGCTCCGTTTCCACCAGGAGACCGGAACATTCCCAAAAATACTGCGTCCGTAGAGACTACCAGCAGGGCGTTCTTCTCGTGCGCCATCCTACCAAGGGCTTCCAGTTCTTCCAGGTAGCCATAGGAGTTTGGATGCTGTACCACAACGCATGCGGTATCGACCCCCACGTGAGGAGACGCAGGATTTACCTGGTAAATCTCAAGGCCCTGTGGCTCGGTATATGTTTTCATCACAGACAGATACGTGGGTGACACAGTATCAAGGACTGCAATGCGTCCCTTGCCCGTGACACGGCATGCCATCAAGGCAGCCTCCGCGAGTGCCGTCGCTCCGTCGTACATTCCAGAGTTAGCTACCTCCATCCCCATGAGCTGACACACAAGTGACTGGAACTCGTAGATGGCCTGTAACGTGCCTTGGCTCACCTCAGGCTGATACGGTGTATACGCTGTAGCCAACTCGCCTCTGCTGATAACGTGGTTCACAACCGCTGGAATATAGTGATGATAAGCACCGCCTCCGAGGAAACAGGGCACTCTGCCGGGAGTCGAGTTGAGGTCAGATAACGCCTGAAGCTCTCTGCGTAGTTCCAACTCAGAAAGGGAAGAGGGAAGGTCAAGGGACGGACGGACGTAACCCACAGGTATATCGGCAAAAAGCGCTTCTACAGATTCCACACCGATGCACTGAAGCATGGCCTGGCGGTCACCGTCGGTGTTGGGAACGTATGGAGATGAGAGGCGGGCCTGATGCATGGGTCGCTAGTCCAAGGATTCCAGAAAAGATTCGTAGTCGGCTGCCGTCATCAGACCATCCATCTCGTCTGCCTGCGACGGGTTAACACGTACGAGCCAACCCTGGTCGTATGGGTCTTCGTTCACAATCTCTGGGCTATCCACCGCAACCTGATTTACCTCCACTATCTCTCCAGATATAGGTAACAAAAGGTCAGACACCGACTTCACAGATTCCACTTCCCCCAGCTTTTCCATCTGGTTCATGGTCGCTCCAACACGCGGAAGTTCCAAGAAGACGATATCGCCCAAGTGCTCCTGGGCATAATCGGTTATGCCAATGAGAAATGTGCCGTCATCTTCATCCTTCGCCCATTCGTGATCGCGAGAATATCTTCTATCGGTGGGATACATATTACCTCTTCCTAGAATAGAAAGGGATTGCCGTCACTTCTGCTTCCACCAGTCGTCCTCGAATGTCTATGGATATTCTGGTGCCAAGGGTGGAAAACTCCAGGGAAACATAGCCCAATCCTATACCCATGTCAAGGGTTGGAGAGTATGTACCGCTAGTCACGTTCCCAATTGGCCCATGCCCGTTCACTATAGGGTATCCGTGCCGCGGCACACCCCTCTCCACAAGCCGAAATCCAACCAGCGCCCTGGACAACCCGTTACTCTTGCTCTCGTATAAAGCAGGCAGACCTATGAAGTCGCCCTGATCCCAGTTCACGTAACGTTCCAGTCCTGCTTCCAGTGGCGTCACCGACGAGTCCATGTCAGATCCGTGGAGCAGCAGGCCAGCCTCCAACCTCAAAACGTCCCTGGCCCCAAGACCGCATGGGATAGCCCCTCCGTCCATGAAACTTTGCCATATTGATGATGCACCTTCCGCGGGGAGGACAATCTCAAAGCCGTTTTCGCCCGTATACCCTGTCCTGCATATAATGGCCTTTACACCAGACACCTGGCCCTGCACACAGCGAAATGGCCGGACATCTGACATGTCAACGGAGCATATAGGCTGAAGAATCTCCTCTGCAAGGGGGCCTTGCAGTGCAATCAATGCCGTCTCTTCGGTAATGACATTAAGTTCTATTCGAGATGCCCAGGTATCTTTCCAGTGATTGAGCCAGTCTAGAACCTCGTCGGCATTGGACGCGTTGGGAACCATCAAAAAGCGCTCTCCATCCAACCTGTACACAATGGTGTCATCTATGATACCGCCTGCCTCGTTGCAGATAATGGTATATCTGGCGCGACCAGTAAGCATCTTCAGCACGTCCCCTGTCACTAGCCGATGTATAAATTGTGCAGCATCACTGCCAGTTATCTCCACACGCCCCATGTGGGACACATCAAAGATGCCGGCCGCGAACCGCACTGCCCTAGCTTCGGCCAAGATCCCAGAATACTGGATTGGCATCTCCCATCCAGCGAAGGGCAGCATCTGTGCCCCCATGGAAACGTGTGACTGAAAGAGAGGTGTGCGTTTCAACTTGTCTGACTCCTCCTGCATTGATAGCGATTCATGTTGTTGAGCCATGGGCCATGCAAGACAACGAGAATGTGCTGAATGCCGTGAATAGATATCTTAGAACGTCTAGTAAATCACGTCAACGGCTCTGTTCCCAGGAATTCCCTGGGGCACAGAGGCAATTTCCAGGCCACTCATTAGTCAAAGACTTCCTATCGATGCCTTCGGAAAAACCACTACAGTGTGTCACCAAAGCCAATCCCGCCTCCCCTATGGATACACCTACATCAGAGCACTATAGGGGGTGTAGCCGCGCACATCCCAGCGAAGACCAGGACAAACCATTTGGACCGCGATCCCATACAGTACGCTAAAAACATGGTTGCTACGGCAGACGAGCCGAAAAGAGTAAGCATTGCTAGTCACCAGATAGAAGCTTACCTCACGGCGTCACTGAGGGAAGCTGACTCAAGTCTACACTGGTATCCGTATAGGACCACGCCAATACGTGGCCTTCTTTCAGAGAGAACAGGTCTGCTCCAACAGGGAGAGGCTCCCATTGCTCCTGATTTGCATTCCACAAGAAAGTGAGCCAGTAGTTGGTACCTTCGTTTGCTACTCCAAGCATGGCCTCAACGAAGTGGGAGAAGAACGCGGCGTAGTAGGTTGCCTCTAGGTCGCCTTCTGTTACACGTTCGGCAATCTCATAGGCGTTTGTGCCCTTGGGGATTGCCACGTCGCGAAACCATCGCATGTCTACCTCGCTGAGTTGGATCAGGACGCTGACATGGATTGTGGATACCGTCGTTGAGTAGAACGTCTCGGTTGAACTTTCAGCTTCGCATCCAGCATTGAGCACCAAGCCAATCGCCATCAGCGCCAGTACGACTGGAAGAAACCTACGAAGTCTCATAGCCCCAAGCGAAACACCGACTTTCCATTTTCGACCATCTTGACTATGACAGGCCCGAAAAGTCCGAAGAAGACGACATTGCTACCCACGTGTACGGATGAAAAAAGCAGGGCACCTGGATTGAACAGCGCTATCATGAGCCACCGTCCGTACTCTTTGCCTCCGGCCATCTGGGACCAAACAACACCCGTGTAGGCGTTAGTCAGTGTATCGTATGTGACGGTACACACTACCGCCGCAGCAACAAACAGCAAGCTCTTCCTTCCAGGTATGAATCGAATGCTCTGCGGAGATACCATACTGCGCAGCCAAGCGCCGGCCAGTGAGAACACGATTTCCGACATCATCATCGCGACCACAAGAAGAGGATCTGCTATACCCCAAGGGTTAAAGGTCCCATATATCAAACGAGCGCCAATGGCTACGGTGACGCCGCGCCGGAATCCCAGCGTATAGCCGGCTACGAAGACCAGCAGGTCTAAAAATTTGACGCTGGGCGCACCAGCCAGAGCATAGTTAGTGGCCAAGATAGCCAGAATAAACGCGAGGGGAGCCACCATCTCTCGTACCAGTACCGAACCAAGCACCCCAGGTCTTGGCACATCGAAGTGACGCGCCCGAGTCAAAGCTCCTGCAATGTAACTCATATTATGCCTCCCATGTATTTCTAGTAACAAATCGAATCACACTGGCCAACAAGGAGGATAGGGCAGGAGTAACAAAACTCCTGCCACCAGAAGGGACAGGGTTAACTCAACATATGTATCTATGCCTGCACCTTTCCTCGAAGGCAATTGGACCATCAGTGTAGGCGGTTGACCTGGCTCGCCAGAAAGCTATCCTCCTGACATACAGTTGCGGGACAGAGCCGGCTTCTCACCAGCTTCCTTCTTTAAGCCCTCTCGAGCACCCATACCATATCTATTAAGTTGTTAACTATAAGGCATCTTCATTAAAGCATATATGCAAAACGAATCCCAAGACATTGCTTGTGCGATTTTCCAGGATTCTTGCGGTAGCAATAAGATTATGGGAATATCTTACTCAGAAGGTTAAGCTTATATATATGCATTGATGTCATTCTGGTGGAGCAAAGTGACCGAAGAATTTAAAGTGCAGTACTTAGCGTGTGCGAAGGGCTCAGAATGACATCAATGCCATTGGATCACTTTGACTGAGTACTTTAAAGACATAATAAACAAGATGGCTTTTTTCAAGAGACTGCGCCTTGACCCTTCAGAAAGGAGGTACATATAATGATAGCGCTGAAAGGCTAGAATTCGTCTGATGACTACCAATAACCTCCTGAGGAATCTTGAAAAGCTACAGGTCAAGGCCCTGGACGAACTGAAGGGCTCGTTATCGCCGGAGGCTGTTGAGCAGTGGCGCGTGGCTTATCTGGGTCGGAGAGGTGAACTTACCCAGGTGCTCCGCGGACTTGCCACGCTTGTCCCAGACGAGCGCAAGACCGTGGGTGCCGTTGCCAACAATGTGAAGGCCGTCCTTGAAGATAGCCTGTCAGAGGCTGAAGAGGCCATAAAGACGGCCTCACTTCAAGCACTAACCGATCAAGGACGCATCGACGTGACTCTGCCAGGCAGGCCGGTTCCCCTTGGACGGCTCCATCCAACCACACAGATACTGCGGGAGATATGCGCCGCGTTCGTGTCAATGGGGTTCCAGGTGGTGGAAGGTCCTGAAGTGGAGTGGGATCACTACAACTTCGAAATGCTGAACATTCCCAAAGACCACCCCGCCAGAGATATGTGGGACACACTGTGGATAGACCACGTGAACGAGCAGGGTGAACGGCCAATGCTCCTTCGCACACACACATCGCCCATGCAGGTTCGTATTATGGAGAGCAAGGAGCCTCCAATACGGGTGCTGGTACCTGGCAAGTGCTACAGATATGAGGCCACAGATGCCACCCACGAGTCGCAGTTCTACCAGGTTGAGGGACTGGCAGTGGACGAGGGTATCACCTTTGCCGACCTTAAGGGAACACTGTACGAGTTCGCACGGTTGCTCTTCGGAACAGACCGCAAGGTGCGGTTCAGGGTAGACTACTTCCCGTTTGTGGAGCCTGGCGCAGAGATGGCAATCGACTGCTTTGCATGCAACGGCGAAGGCGGGCGCTGCCGCGTGTGCAAGGGCACAGGCTGGATAGAAATCATGGGAGCGGGCATGGTTAACCCAAAGGTGCTAGAGAACATTGGCTACGATTCTTCCAAGTACACCGGCTTTGCCTTCGGTATGGGGGCGGAGCGCATAGCAATGCTAAAGTACGGCATAGAAGATATTCGTCTATTTCACAGCAACGACCTGAGATTCCTAGGGCAGTTTTAGATATGAAAATTCCTTTATCCTGGCTCAGAGAGTACGTAGACATTGCCCTGACACCAGCTGAGCTTGCACATCGCCTCACGATGGCCGGCAACGAGGTGGGCGAAATCGACGACATAGGCGGTACCTGGGGCAACGTCTACGTTGGACACGTTATCAGAATTGAACCCCATCCCAACGCAGACCGCCTGCAACTGGCAACCGTCAGCCTTGGACAGGAGGAAATCACCGTAGTCTGTGGCGCACCGAACGTCGCTCAGGGACAGCGAATAGCCTTCGCCCAAGTCGGGGCAAACCTCGTGGACTCCCGTACAGGGGATACTGAGACCCTACAAGCCGCCACTATAAGAGGTGTTGTATCGGCAGGAATGGTCTGCTCCGAACGGGAACTTGGTATTGGCGACGACCAATCCGGCATCCTGGTATTGCCTGAGGATGCGCCCATTGGCAAGCTTCTGGTAGAGTACATGGGCGACGTAATCTTCAACATAGAAGTAACCCCCAACCGCTCCGACTGCCTCTCGGTGCTTGGAGTGGCACGGGAGGTCGCTGCACTCACCGGCAAGACGGTCAGAGAACCTGACTCTTCCTACGCCGAAGATGGCGACCCCATAGAGAACATGATAAACGTGGAGATAGCCGACGCCAAGCTGTGCCCACGGTATACCGCCAGCGTGATCCAGGGCATCAAGATTGGACCATCACCACTGTGGATGCAGGACAGGCTGATTAAGGCAGGTCAACGCCCCATAAGCAACGTGGTTGATGTGACAAACTACGTGATGCTGGAATACGGTCAGCCCCTCCACGCGTTCGATTACACCACATTGAGAGGCCGCAAGATAACAATCCAGCCCGCCCGCGATCAGGAGGTTTTCGTGACACTGGACGAGGTGGAACGTAAACTCAATTCTCCCATGCTGGTCATAGCCGACGCTGAGCGCTCGGTGGCTCTGGCAGGCATCATGGGCGGACTCAACACTGAGATGACCGAGGACACGAGCACGGTGCTTCTGGAATCCGCAAACTTCGATGCCATCAATACCCGTCGTACTTCACAGGCTTTGAGACTTCGCAGTGAGTCATCGTACCGCTTTGACAAGGGAATTCAGCCTGAACTGGCAGCCATAGCCCTAAAACGGGCCACCCAGCTAATCCTTCAGATTGCGGGAGGGAAGGTGTGCAAGGGTATAATGGACGACTACCCACAACCTAGAGAGAGACCAGCTCTCAGTCTCACCCTAGCCAGGCTAAAAAAGGTGCTCGGCATCGAAGTCTCCGTGGAGCGCGTAAACGATATCCTGACATCGCTTGGTTTCTCCATCAGTAAGCAAGAAGATTCCTCCATTGTTGTCACCGTACCTTACTGGCGCGTCGACATCGCCCAGGAAGACGACCTGATAGAAGAGGTAGCCAGAACCATAGGCTACAACAACCTGCCGACCACCACCCTTTCCACGCCCATACCTGCCTTCCAGCCCCAACCAGATAGGGAGTTGCGGGAACATGTCAAGGACATGATGGTGGCCTGCGGCATGCAAGAGGTAATTTCCTACTCTCTTACCAGCCTGGCAAACCTGGAAAAGACTCAGGCAATGGGCAACGGAGTACAGCCCCTTAAGCTAGCAAACCCCATGAGCGAGGAACAGGAGTACCTGCGAACCAACCTTCGCAGCAGCATACTTTCCACACTGGCATACAACCAGAACAACATCCGAGAGGGTATGAAGCTGTTCGAGGTTGGGCGGGCATACATACCCAGCCCAAAGGACATGGTTTCGGACCATCCTGCAGACTTACCTCTTGAGAGTGAGACGCTAGTTGGAATAGCCGCGGGGCCTCGTTGGTCGGAAAATTGGTTTGGAGGCGAGGAGAGCCTGGACTTCTTCGATGCCAAGGGCATCATTGAAAGTTTCCTGGACCAGCTTCACATTCAATACAGCTTTGAGCCAACAGATGACCCAATGTTCCTGCCAGGGCGGTGTGCTGCTATAACCGCTGGAGACTCAACACTGGGAGTGATGGGAGAGGTGCATACCCATGTCTTGGAACGGTTCCAGATAGATACACCACCCGTTGCCCTCTTTGAGATTGACCTGGCAGCCTTGCTGCAAGCCCGACCATTTGGCACTTCACAATACCAGTCGCTTGCACGCTACCCTGGTGCCTACCGCGACTTGGCTCTCGTCTTGAACATAGACGTTACATCTGCCAGTGTACAGAAGATAATCGAGAGAAGTCCCATTGTAGCCCGTGCCACACTTTTCGATGTCTACGAAGGAAGCGGCATATCCACCGGAATGCGCTCTCTAGCCTACCGAGTCCTGTTTCAGTTGCAGGACCGCACACTCGTAGGTGAAGAGGTGAGCCAGGCACTGAAGGAAATTATGGCTACCCTTGCAAAAGAGACGGGCGCTACGCTACGGAGCTAGTGGAGATTGTCTACCCTTCAAATTTACACGCCAGACTGATAAACTATAATCGTAGCAGGCTGAACAATCGGTCTGCTACAAGGTCTCAGATGGCAACGTAGCTCAGCGGCAGAGCGGGGTCTTCATAAGGCCTAGGTCACTGGTTCGAATCCAGTCGTTGCCACATTTAGCCACGTCAAGCAATGGGCGATTAGCTCAGTTGGTTAGAGCGCTTGCTTTACACGCAAGAAGTCGGGGGTTCGAGTCCCTCATCGCCCACCATTATCTCAGGCACAGATATGACCCCAAACGCTATGTCAGTGGTGCAAGGGTCACAACAGATTAGCCCCATTATTAGCCCCATTTGTCTGTTAAACCCATGTTTTTGTGGGATGTAATGAGAAGTTTTGGATGTAGTCCTTCTCCATTGTTGGCCTGATGTGAACATATATCTCCATGGTGATAGCAACAGTTGCATGGCCTAGTCTCTTGCTTTGCTGGTTAAGTAGATCGGTAATATCGAACCACATCTCCGACCCATCCGAACAGCGAATGCTCTAAGGCATGGTGATCCAACCGCCAGTGTTCGTGGTTACCCTTACGAAAGCTACCAAGAGTATCTTATACTAAACTGGCGGAGCTATACTATCCGAACCGAAGCGGTGTGCAAGTAATGACAAGAATCTTTTACGGATGGTATATCGTTGCCGCCAGCATTGGGCTAAATTTTTACCTGACTCTGGCCTTCGGCCTTGGCTTCAACGTGTTTTTCCTCCCGATACTTCAAGAGTTTGGCTGGTCTCGAGCCCTCACTTCTGGGGCTTTCTCCCTGCGCGCAGTTGAAACTGGGTTGTTGGCACCTGTAGTAGGAGTGCTGGTTGATCGCTGGGGCCCACGAGTCGTCATTCTGCTCGGGGTCATAATCGGTGGAGCGGGAATGATAATGTTGGGATTCATCAACTCGTTATTCACTTTTTACATAGCTTTCTTGATCGCCTCGTTTGGAATGTCCGGAGCCAGCCACGGGGTATCTTGGGTAGCCGCCGTTGCCAATTGGTTTCGGAGGTTGCGAGGCAGAGCTTTGGGCATCGCTATGCTTGGCCCCGTGTTAGGAGGGCCGTCCGTGGTCGTCATTGCGGTTCTAGAGGGAATGATAGGCTGGCGCATTGCGACTATCGTACTTGGAGTCGGGTTGTGGATAGTGGGTATTCCGCTAGCCATGGTGGCGCGCGCAAGACCGGAGCCATATGGCTACCTTGCGGACGGCGATAAGCTCGAGGCGGTATCTGCACTTAATACTGAGGCCCAAGATCATCCTCTAGATGGAGCCACCGACGGGTATACGGTGGCGCAGGCAGTTAGGACACAGGTTTTCTGGGTTGTCGTGACGCTATATGCACTTATGTTTGTGGGAATCAGCGGCCTAATGGTACATCTTATTCCTCTTATGGAGGACCTCAACTATGGCGCCGCTCAGGCAGCGAGCGTTTTAGGGTTGATGTTTTTTCTGAGTGGCATCGGGCGCATTGGCTCCGGTGTCCTGGCGGATATCCTTGACTCCAGAGTGGTTATTGGCGTGCTCATAGCGTTTCAGATTATTGGATTACTGATCTTACTCGTAGTCGGCCCGGAACAGTACTGGCTCGCAGTCGTCTTTGCCCTCACGTTTGGTATTGGATTCGGTGGCACCGTACCTTTAAGACCAATCCTCATGATGAAGTTATTCGGAGCTAGGGCGTTTGGTACTCTCCAAGGTCTGTTGCAAATCGGCTTCTTGGGTTCAGGCGTGATAGGACCTGTGTTTTACGGCTGGATATTCGACTCCACCGGGACTTACGACATCGCTATCCTAGTCACATTGGTGACTGTCTTGGTTACAATACCACTTACCTACCTACTCAAGATTCCTCAACAGGTTGCCGATGCAATCTGAGTGCAGGGGCGGGTGTGGAGGGAGTGGGCGTGGAACCTACGAGGATG
>CAUZOU010000007.1:0-29618 GCA_963581795.1 Dehalococcoidia bacterium
CTGGCGGAATGTGTAATTGGTACCAAAAATTACGCATAAATAATCCCGAGTCCCAGACTGAGGCTCGGGCGTGAAACTCCTAGGTACCAATTTCAGGCTTCGCCAATCGCCAGCATTGCATACAATCATGACGCTGAGATGCTAAATCCCTTCCCACGCCCTGTTAATAATTTGCATGCAAAAGAGGCTAAGGTGACAATTATTGCACTCGCTTCACGCCTGGGCTGATGCTATTATGTTAGCGCCTCTTTTGAGAGGAACAATATAGGTAATAATTATGGAGTACTGTATGTGCACCCATATCAGTCAGCCAAAGGCGTTATCTGAGCATAACTCCTTGGATGGTGTAGTTCCATGATTCCTCTTTCGGATCCGAGCGTTCAGCGCCACACTCAACAATATGTGACTATTGGACTCATTGCGATTAACGCGGTGGTTTTCCTGTACGAGTTGACACTCGGGGACTTTGGGCAGACGAGGTTTTACTACGAATGGGGCCTAATTCCAGCCAAGCTGACGGAGGGTCTGAGCGAGTTTGGCTCGTATTGTGACGGCCAGGTCTTTCGCAACACTTTTGGAGATCTCGTGTGCCAGGGAACGGTGGTCACCATGGAAGCTGCAAATGCAGCTTGGCTTACCGTGTTTACGGCTATGTTTATCCACGGAGGCATCATGCATTTTGCAGGAAACATGCTCTACCTATGGGTCTTCGGCGTCAATATAGAGGACAGACTGGGTCATGTGAAGTACTTGGCTTTTTATCTAATCTGTGGAGTGGCCGCAACCCTGGCACAGGTGGTCATAAATATTGACAGTCCTGTACCCACCATTGGGGCCAGCGGGGCCATAGCAGGAGTCCTTGGAGCATACCTCCTGCTGTTCCCATATAACCGAATAAATACACTGGTTGTTATGTACTTCATCATGGTCATAAGGGTGCCAGCCCTGTTTCTCCTTGGGTTCTGGTTCTTTGTGCAGAACTTCTTTCAGGGCCTGGGGTCACTGGGGTCAACGGGTGGGGGAGTCGCCTATTGGGCGCACATAGGGGGGTTCGTAACAGGAATACTGGCCATAGCCCTGTACCTTAAGGTCACAGGACAGACCGTGTGGCCTAGCGCTCAGCGCGTTCCCTGGCGATGGTCTAGATAGTAGCTTCGAAGTCTATAAGACCCATAGGAATACGTAGAGCCAGTAAGCAACTCCTGCAAATATTATTGCTCTTTCACCGGCCTCAATCGGCATGTTCTGAAGGGGTGTTCCCAGAGCCTTCTTCCAATAGGAGTTGAGGATGCCCTGGGACAGGATCATTGTGGTAGCGATCAGCGAAAACCGGATCAGGTTGAGGGCTAATAAGCCTGCAAAGTTTTCTAGATTTGTTGAGACTAAGCCAAGCGCGATGTAGAGAACTACCAGCACCACAGCCAGGCTGGGAGTGAAGGATACTTCAATCCCAGACCTCAACGCCAACTCCTTCATTACTGTTACATGCTTGTGGAGGCGGAACAGTCCGTAACATGGGACGAGCATGGTAAGAGCGTGCCACACAGGATAGTGGACACCTTTGGTCTCATTCTGCATTTGCCTCCATGTAATGAATAGCCAGTAGAGAAAATATAGCCCAGCGGTCACCACTGATAGCATCATGATGCGACTTACACTGATGAGAACGGCTGCATCTGCGACTCCCCCACCAGCTTGGTAAGTTGTCGGCAATTGTTCTGCCTGCCAATCCATAAATGCCTGGCCGCGACAGGCCGAGCAGTAGTTGGCATTGGCCTGGTTTATCTGACTACATTTGGTGCAAATCTTCTCAGGCATGATTGATCTCCGGCGTTTCTACTCTGCTACATGTGAGGCTGTGGGCCCGGTCTCGAGAGAACCTTTTATGGAAGAGACTCAAACTTCATGCCTTTCTCCTTCAGACTAATGAACCAGTTCTGTGCCACCATCAAGTGGTCCAAAACCTCAATGTACAGGATTTACCTGTCTCTATTAAGCTGTTCAGTGACCTGGACGTTCTCATCGCTTGGCGTGGGGTCATCCATTGGGTGGTTGTGAATAACTATTACCACTGTGGCATTGAACCGCACCGCGTCCCGAAGCACCTCTCCCGCATGAATGACCGCTGAGTTCAAGTTGCCCAGGTACGCCTCAGGAATGGCCAGTATTTGGTTTCTAGTGTTGAGCAATACCACCCGAAGATGTTCCTACTACAAGAATGGCATCTCACTCTGTAGGGGATTTGCAGAGTCCTGTGGGGAGTGAATGTTCGCGCTCTCTTTTGACTGTAGGGATAGAAGGTGTCGAACCAATGCGAGATGCCTTGAGCAGGACGGGCTTGGCCTTGCCAAGACCGTGAATGCGCTGCAACTCATCATAGCTGTCCCTAGACAGCCCTACCAGATCATCAAACTGAGATAGGAATCGACCACTTAGGTTGAGAACGCTTTCGGAGGTTGTGCCAGTGCGCAATACGATGGCCGGGCGTTTGGCGTTGCTTAGGTGAGACTGCTCGTCATTACGAAAGCGATTAAGTGACCGCTCCGCTGCCGGGAGGTCGCGAATCATCACATAGTATTCAGGTAATCCCTTGTCTGCGGTCATATGGACAAACCCCCATTACTAAGGCGAGGAACCCGAACCAACTTCAGCAGCGTACAGCCTATATGAATTCTCATGCCCATAAGAGAGGGCTTGTGGCAGTCAGACGACTACTGAATTACTACCACAGCGCCAGCCTCTTCCAGCTTTGCCTTGACTCCGTCGGCATCTTCCTTGGAGATGCCTTCTTTCACGGCCTGAGGTGCTGCTTCCACAAGGTCTTTGGCCTCTTTGAGACCAAGTGTAGTAACCTCTCGTACGCCCTTGATGACGTTAATCTTATTGGGGCCTATCTCCTTGAGAATGACGTCAAATTCAGTCTTCTCATCTGCATCAGCTGCTGCATCTGCTGCTCCGGCAGATGGTGCTACTGCAATCGCAATCGGTGCCGCAGCGCTGACGCCGAACTCATCTTCCAGCATCTTTACAAGTTCTGCCAATTCGAGCACGGACATACCTTTAACTGCTTCCAGTACCTCGTCCTTTGTCATTGTTCTCTCCTAATCAAATGTAATACAACAAATCGTAATGAACTGCTTAAGTTTAAGTTAGGGACTCTCCTCCGCCTCCGTTTCCGCTGCCTCTGCCTCGGTCTCAACCTCATCCGTTGGAGCAGAGTCCTCCTCGGTTATAGCTTCGGTTCCGGTCTCAACCTCAGCCGTTGGATCAGAGTCTTGTTCGACCACAGCCTCGGTTTCAGTTTCAATCTCAGTTGCAACTTCCGTTTCTGTCTCAGCTACAGTCACCTCAGCCGTTGGAGCAGAAGCTTCCGTGGGTTGTAGTACCGTGGCCTGTTCTGCTGCACGTTGCAGAACGGTAACTAGACCCCTCAGAGGTGCACTGAGCACGGTCACCAGTCCTGTTATAGGTGCTTGCATCTGGCCCAACAATCTGGCTATCAACTCGTCCCTTGGTGGCAGCGAAGCAAGGTTAATAACCTGATTCGCTGTGAGAATGTCACTACCCATCACCGCTCCGTGGATTACCAGGGGCGACCTAGAGGTCGTAATGTACCCGTTGATTCCCTTGGCAACTGACACCACGTCTCCGTAGCCGAAGGCCATGGCCGTTGGCCCCTTAAGTACAGTACTCATCCCTTCTTTGCCAAGCTCATTGGCGGCCCGCAATGTCAGGGTGTTCTTGATAACTCTGTATTCTATTCCCTGCGTCCTCAGTTGAGCCCTGAGGTTCGTCATATCAGATGCCGACATACCCTGATACCCGGTTGCAACGGCAATAGTGCACTGGTCCAGCTTGCCTTTTATTTCTTCGATTTGAGCTTCTTTTTTGAGGGTAGGCATAATGCTCCTATAAACAATTAGGGCTCCTCGAGTCAGAATATCGGGGAGCCCCACTTTCGTGGTAACCTTGAGCGATCCCTTACATTCTGCCTCGGCGGGACGGTTTTATCCATTAAGGCCCGTAGGCCACCCGCTTTCTATGGCAACACCTTACTAGTTGCTCATTGTTGATATCCTGGCAACATCTAGCTTAATGCTGGGTCCCATGGTAGTGGTAAGATACGCAGTTTTGATGAACTGTCCCTTCACTGCCGATGGACGTGCCCTCATCACCGTATCCAATAATGAACTCATGTTCTCAAGGAGTTGCTCGGTGTCGAAGCTCACCTTGCCTATTGCCACATGGATTATAGCTGTACGGTCCAAGCGGAACTCGACCCTTCCCTGTTTGGCCTCTTGCACTGCTCTGGCAAAATCCTGAGCCTGTACCACTGTTCCTGTCCTGGGATTTGGCATCAACCCACGGCGTCCAAGTACTCGTCCCAAGCGGCCAATTTTCCCCATCAGATCAGGTGTGGCAATGGCGACATCGAAGTCTAGCCAGCCCCCCTCAATCTTCTCCACCAGATCATCATCTCCCACGTAGTCTGCGCCTGCCTGACGGGCAGCGTTGGCAGCTTCGCCTGTGGCGAATACTAGCACCCGTATCTCTTTGCCCAATCCATGCGGCAGGAGTGCGACTCCCCTTATCAACTGATCCGCGTGGCGTGGGTCAGAACTGGTGCGTAAATGAAGCTCAACAGTCTCATCGAACTTGGCTTTGGCTGTTTCCTTGGCCAGGTTCATTGCCTCGTTTGGCGAGTAGATTTTGTCGTGCTCTATAGTCTTGACGGATTCTAGGTACTGTTTTCCGTGTTTTACCATGGGTTTCTATATCCCCTTACTATTCCGTTACCTGAACGCCCATACTTTTGGCCGTTCCCTCGATTATCTTCACGGCTGCTTCTATATCGGGGGCATTCAGGTCAACGAGTTTCATCTGAGCTATCTCCCGTACTTCCGCTTTGGATACACTGCCAACGGACTGAGTACGAGCCGAAGCGCTACCTTTTCCAATGCCTGCTGATTTTCGTATCAGGTCAGATGCAGGAGGCGTTTTGGTGACAAAGGTGAATGACCTGTCTTCATATATGGTTATATGTACAGGGACAATGGTGCCCTCTTTGCTGGAGGTTTGCTCGTTGTACTCCTTAACAAAGGCCATAATGTTCACGCCGTGCTGACCAAGAGCCGGGCCAACCGGGGGCGCGGGAGTAGCCTTGCCTGCAGGTATCTGAAGCTTGACCACTGATCTGACCTTCTTAGCCATTCATATCTCCTAAAGTTTCTCTACCTGAAGGAAGTCCAGTTCCACAGGCGTCTCTCTTCCGAAGAAGGAGACCAGAATGTTGACTTTACCACGATCTGACATGACCTGATCCACAACTCCGATGAAGTCTGTGAATGGACCATCTGTAATACGTACGCTTTGGCCCAAGGTAAAGCCAACTTTCACTCGTGGTGCCTCGGATTCCATCTGTTTGAGGATTCGCTCGACTTCCCGTTCCTCCAGCGGAACAGGCTTGGGTCTTCGTTCCTTCTCGTCCTCTGCAGATACGAATCCTGTGACTCCGGGGGTATTTCGCACCACGTGCCAGCTATTATCATCCATAGCCATTTGCACCATAATATACCCTGGGAACACTTTCCTGCGCACCGACCGCCGTCTTCCTTCCTTGATCTCTATCTCTTCCTCGGTGGGAACTATCACCTGGAAAATCTTGTCATGGACATCCATGGAGGCGACACGCTGGTCAAGGTTCTTCTTGACCCGTTCCTCCTGGCCGGAGTAGGTATGGATGATATACCAACGTCCCTCTTGTTCACTTATAGTGCTCATACGTGTTCCATAAAAACGGACTCCTAAGTCCTACACCAGAAACCTGAATAGTCTACCAAATCCCAAATCTACCACTCCTAGGAGTACTCCAACGAACACTGATATGATTATTACGAGTATCGTGAGTCGTGTAGCCTGCTCTCTGGTTGGCCACACCACCCTCCTCAATTCTCCGAGTGTCTCGCGTAAGAACTGGAACCTAGGTCCCCGTCGAGCAGGTTCGGAGATTAGTGTACGTTTAGCCGGAGCCCTAGCCAAGGTTATACCTACCTTATCTCTCTGTGCGCTCTGCGCTGGCGGCAGCGTGGGCAATATTTGGTAAGCTCCATGCGTTGCGGGTCGCTACGCTGGTTTTTCACAGTGGTATAGTTTCGCTCCCGGCAATCACTGCATGCTAGGGTTATTATGGGACGTACGTCGCCTCTTCGCTTAGCCATTTCCCTCTAATCTATTACTTTAGTAATAACCCCTGAGCCTACCGTTCTGCCACCCTCGCGGATGGCAAAACGCAACTGCTCCTCTAGAGCAACGGGGCTGATAAGTTTGATTCTCATTTTCACGTTATCACCGGGCATGATCATCTCAACCCCTTCGGGTAGTTGAATCTCACCTGTGACGTCGGTTGTGCGGATGTAGAACTGTGGCTTGTAGCCGTTGAAGAAAGGAGTGTGACGACCTCCCTCATCTCTGCCCAGAACATACACCTCGGCATCTGCCTCGGTTTTGGCCTTCATAGAGCCTATCTTGGCTAATACTTGGCCTCTTTCGATCTCTTCCCTCTCTATACCCCTAAGGAGACAGCCAACCGCATCGCCAGGTTCCCCCTCGTCAAGGGTCTTGTGGAACATCTCAACACCGGTGACAACTATCTTTCGGGGGGTTTCTCCGAATCCTACTATCTCAACCTCGTCCCCAGTTTTAACCATACCCCTCTCGACACGCCCCGTCACAACAGTTCCCCTTCCCTTAATGCCGAATACATCTTCAACTGGCATCAGGAACGGCAACTCTTTGGGACGCTGCGGGACAGGGATGTAATCATCCACCGCCTGCATTAGGTCCAAGATTCCCTTGGTCCATTCAGAGTCAGGATCTCCATCTGCCTCAAGGGCTTTAAGAGCACTCACACGGACTATAGGAATCTCGTCTCCTGGGAATCCGTAGCTGGTTAGTAGTTCCCTCAACTCCATCTCCACCAGCTCAAGCAATTCAGGATCATCCATTGCATCAACCTTATTGAGTGCAATCACAATGCTGGGCACCTGCACCTGCCTGGCAAGGAGAATGTGCTCACGGGTCTGTGGCATCGGACCATCCGGAGCGCTAACCACCAGAATCGCACCGTCCATCTGAGCGGCTCCGGTAATCATATTCTTGATGTAGTCAGCGTGACCAGGGCAGTCAACGTGGGCGTAATGCCTAGCACTTGTTTCGTACTCCACGTGCTGAATGGCAATTGTGACACCACGCGCCTTCTCTTCTGGAGCGTTGTCAATGGAATCGAAACTCCTATATGAGGTGTCGCCAAATCCCTGCTTACTCAGTACCATAGTTATTGCTGAAGTAAGCGTAGTCTTTCCGTGGTCTACGTGCCCAACTGTTCCCACGTTTAGGTGGGGTTTTGTTCTCTCAAACTTCCTCTTTGCCATGCCCTGTTTCCTCCTTCATTTTGCGTGGAGCCCACAACCGGAGTCGAACCGGTGACCCCGTTCTTACCAAGAACGTGCTCTACCTCTGAGCTATGTGGGCTAAGCTTGGTTCCTTATTTTTCTATATTCTCTACTGGTGGAGGGGGTAGGATTCGAACCTACGTAGCCCTTCCGGGCGCCAGATTTACAGTCTGGTGGTATTAGCCACTCACCCACCCCTCCAGAACACGCTAAGTTTACCACCCTTGGAAGGGGCATCCAAGCCCTCTACATACTTTCTGGCGAGTTTTTTCCTTATTAAGTACATAACAGCCCGAGAGGGGATTCGAACCCACTAGCCTGCCGATTACAAATCGGCTGCGCTACCCTTGCGCCACTCGGGCATACATTCTGACACACAGAACACAACCACCCCTTAGGGAAGCTACCCTAATGATAACACAGTTGGCCACACCCTTCTACAATGCCCAATTCAAATCTGGTAAGGGGGGATTACAACCAGAGAACTATATAAGGACAACCGATAAAAGTCAAGCTAATTCTCTAGACCGATGCTTCTGCAGAGGCAGGCAGATGATTATCCAATCTGTCTGCCCGGGGCGTGAGACCCCACGGGAGTCCCTGACAACGAAGAGTTTCAATCGTGCATATTATGGCAGTTCATGGTGTGACCCACCCCATGACTACCAGAAGAGGGTCACACCATGTTTTCGGACTTGCGACGGAATATGGGCTGTCATGACTTTCAAACATCTATAGAAGCAGACGAGGATTACTGGGGTTTCTTGCGACTGAGAAGGCGGTAGATGTCGCCTTCTGGACTGCCATAGAAGTGTGCCAGCAGAAAATCGGCCGCAGAGGTGATGTATACGGGACGTTTTCCTATGTTGAACTCTACAATCTGGATGAGGCGGTTGGTGTAATCAGTTGTTAGCTCAGTTGGGACGATATCCGGATACCTCTCGCTTTGTCCCCGCACGTACCAATCGAACTGGGTCAGGCGCGTTGATATCACGGTTGTTCCCTTGTCTCTCTCTTCCACCAAACTGTAATACCACAGTGGAAACAGTTCATAATCTGTATCTGCTAAGATCACCGAATTTGGCTCCATCACCTTGAATAGCCCCTGGACGTAGGCAAGGCTTTCGTTATCCTCTCTCAGATTTATGCCTTCGTAGTTCAGGCTGAAGCTTAGTCCTGGGACCATAAGAAGCGCTACTAGAAAAAGAGTTTGAGGTAATGGAAACAAACTCTTCAACCTCGGGGCTAGGGTAATAATTGTGATATCACTGATCCAGTAGAAGCCCACGCCGATCCAAAGAGCCAGTACCATGAACGCAGGTATCATGTACACTGAGGCACCTCCGGATAGGTACATGAAGGAAAAAACTATTGAGGGCAGAAATAGGAGTGCACAAAAGACCAGCAGGGGCAATCTACTTATTCTCAGGCGCCACACCCCAATGATGCCCAAGAGCAATCCAAGGGCATTGAACTGCTGTGCCAGAATGTCCGCCCACTCTAACAGCCGGGCAGGCATGTGTGCCAAGGGAAGCCCAAAGGCCAGTCCGCGGTATGGCACTGCAGTTACAGTCCATAGAAAACCTTCCAGAGTTGAGGCATCGCCCCAGTTTATTGGTGGATTTTCGGATGCACGAATTGGAAGGTAGGCGTACACAGACAATCCAAGAAGAAATGCCCCCAGTAATGTGGCGATGGCTCTAGGGGTAAACTCTCTTCGGTGTGTTGCCATTACGTAGGCCAGTGGAAGGCCTGTAAAGACCAGAGTCAGATGATTTCCCAATCCAAGGCCTAGGAGGAGAGTCGCTGCGAATAACGGACGGAAACCGGCACCGGGTTTCTCAGACCACAACAATGTCAGGAATATAACGCCACCGGTGAAAAGGGCATTTAGTGAATATACCTCTGCTTTGATGGACTGAGACCAGAGGATGGGTGAGAATGCCAGCGCCGCTGCGGCAATGATGGCCGACGCCGAGGCTCTGGACGAGATAATCTCTGAAGCTCTGAAAGTCCTCTCTATGAACATGTGGCAGGTGAGGTACACCAGCGTCACAGCTCCCGCACCGCTGATGGCCGACAGTATATTGACGCGATGAGCTATATCACCCCAGGGGATCACTAGAGAGAAGATTTTTGCCAAAATGAGGTAAGTGGGGTACCCAGTTGGATGGGCCACGCCTAGGGTGTAGGCGCTCGCCGCCAGCTCGGCACCATCCGCGCCGATATGCCGTTCAGTTATGGAAGGTGCCAGAGTGAAAAGGTATAGAACTGTGACCACGAGGAAGATGAACAGGGCAACAAGATGTTTATGAGGGATTCCCCGAGTCAAAATCATGGCCTGTAAATAGTAACGCCAAAGAAGGCTTGAGGAAACCCTCTTTGGCGTTACGCAGATAATCCTATTTGAGGATTTAGCTCTGTTTTGTCTGCCTCAGGTAGTAGCTACCAGCCGCTATCATAATGAATGCAGCAATCAACAGTCCCATCAGTAAGCCAGAGCCAGGTGCTATATCGCCAGGCGTTGGAGGCAAGAGGGTAGCTGTTGGCGGCGCATCGGTTGGCGTCGGCGTAGGTAGTCCTGGCCTCAACGTGGCTGTTGGTGTTGGTGTAGGAGTGGGAGGGAGTGGCTGTCCCAACAGCGCAAAGAAACTGAGGCTACTCACACTGGTCTGCACAGTCTTGTTCACAAAATCAACTGACGTGGTAAGCGGTGACCAATTGGCCATCGCAGTATCATACTTGTAAAGCACCAGTCTGCCAGGATTGCCCTCGGCTGCCTGTACATCGACATCGGTGTATTGTACCGATACCTGGATGGGAGCTTGGAAGGTGGTACCTGTTCCAACGACTCCGTTTGTATCCATAGCGGTTAAGTCGAATAGGGCGCTACCGAATGCCAGACCCGCAGGTGCGGAGGCGGGGGCATCTCCCTGGTCCTTCGGGGCGTACAAGAGGAAACCTGCCTCCTTGGGGGAGTTCGCAGGAATTGTAATGGTTATCCTACTGTCAGGTGAGATCACGGAAGTGACTGCACCTGGAGTAAAGGCCTTGATAGCGCCTCCTGCAGGTACAGCGACAGGTGGGGGAATCTCTGTATATACCCCAGATGAAGGGGCGGCCCACACTGTAGAGTAAAGGGAAGCGATTATTACTAGGGTTCCGATTAAGAGAAGACTGTAGAAGAATCCCCTGGCTTCTTTTATTCCCGGCATGGCGCCCTCCTGATGCCCATATCTACTACTATATAATTCGCCTCATTAAGACCTTCACATAATGCGCTAACGGGAATCCGACAAATGCACACTAAACCAACCCTGCAGTCTTACAGGCGCAATTCAAGCTCAATCGTACTACAAGTTGCAGACTTAGTCAAGACGCTGGCAACGGGGATGCCAGCGTCTAAAGTGCTGATCTCCTTGCAATCCCATTCTTCAACTTCTCACATGGCCTTCCGCATCAGTGACGCTATGCTATGCTACTATAATGCCAATAAGAATTCCAATAAGCCCATAAAAATCTCAAGCACAGAATTTGCACCCCAACTCATGCTTGGGTGCTAGGAGATGCGAGACAGATATTATGACAGCTGCAAAAATCCTGGTAACCGGAGGTGGAGGGTTCATAGGTTCCCACGTGGTTGATAGACTGTTGGATCTGGGACATCACGTGGTGGTCGTAGACGACTTTCGCTCAGGTCGCCAATCCAATCTTCCTTCGGGCGTACTCCTGCATCGCGTGGATATAGCCTCACCGGAGCTGGAAGAAGTGTTTCGGGAGGAAAAGCCCGAGTTTGTGTGCCACTATGCCGCCCAGATTAGCGTGCAGGTGTCCATGCAGGATCCCATGAACGATGCTAACACCAATGTACGCGGCTCTTTAAATCTTCTTCAGAACTGTGTTAAGTACGGTGTCAAAAAGGTGATTTACACATCCAGTGGTGGTGCCATTTACGGCGAGCCACTCTACTTGCCATGTGATGAGAATCACTCTGTGGATCCCCTGTCACACTATGGGGTATCCAAATATGCGGTGGAGAAGTACTTGCACGTATACCGGAAATCTCATGGGCTGGACTACACTGTGCTACGTTTGAGCAATGTCTACGGCCCCAGACAAGATCCCTATGGAGAGGCAGGTGTGGTGGCAATTTTCTCTCAGGCAATGCTACAGGGAAAGCCAGTGGTGATAAACGGCAGCGGGGAACAGGAGAGAGACTTCGTATACGTTCTCGATGTTGTGGCGGCCAGCGTTGCAGCTCTGGAAAAGGGAAGCGGTGAGTCATTCAACATAGGCACTGGCAGGGGAGTATCTATCAATCAGATTTTCTCACTGCTTAAGGAGGCATCTGGGTACGACGGAGAAGCTTTCTATGGCCCCGCTAAGCCCAGCGAAATATTCAAGATATACTTGGATAACACAAAAGCCCGCCAGCAACTCGGGTGGGAACCAGGATTCTCCCTGGAAGAGGGCTTGAAGGAAATCCTACCGTGGTTCCGTGATGCGGCTTGGGAATAGCGGCAGAAGCAATGCGTAAGTTTCTAAATCTCTTTGTCAAGCCGTCTGCCGGCCAGCTCATCTTCCCGTTCAAATGCCGCCAGTGATATTAACTCTCCGGTTTGTTCCAGCAGTGCTTCTCTACTCATCCCGTTCCGGCTAGTGAGGCGAAATATGAAAGAGTGTGGGGTTGGTACCACCTCTTCCCTTGGAGTCACCAAACTTTCCGTGAGCTTTTCACCCGGCCTTGTTTCCGTAAACACAATGGCGATATCCTCTCATATACGCAAGTACGCAAACCATTCAGCCTGGTGAGCTTGGTGGTCCAATCCGAGATCTTAATGGGCTGGGCCATGTTCAGCATGAACACGTCTCCTCACTGAATGTAAGCAGCTGATTGGATGATCAGGGTCTCTGCCTCTGAAAGGTCCATGAGCAATCGGGTCATATCTTTATCCGTAACCGTTACAGATACACCGTGGTCTATCTGCTTTAGAAAGAGCGCTACCACGCTGCCTAGACTGTTGAGTACATTGCCAAAGCGTACTGCTGTGAAGGAGAACGTCTGATCAGATGGCGTGGATAGTACAAGGCTCTCAGCAAAGTGTTTGGTAGTTCCCATAACCCCGGTCGGCTCCACTGCTTTGTCGGTGGATATGAATACGAAACGCTAGACCGCGTACTTTCGAGAGAGTTCGGAAAGAATCTGGGTTCCCTTCAGGTTTACCACCACCGCCTCGCATGGAACCTTCTCCATGAGGGGCACATGTTTGTATGTGGCGCAGTGGCGGAGGCAGTGGAAGACAATCTGTGGCTTATTGGCAGCCCAGAGGGTCTCCATCCGTTGTTTTATCAGAATGTTGCTAACAAGTATCTTATGTGCTGTGTCGTTGCCCTGTGAAAACAGCTCTATTTGCGAAATCGTTAAGCCCGGTTTCATTATTGTCCAGCATGAGCAGCATGTATGGCTGAAATTTGACTATCTGACGGCAGAGCTCGCTACCGATTGACCCTGCCGCTCCCGTCACAAGCACCATTTGCCGGCTAGGAGATCGTGGCACAACACATCGCTGTCCAAAGGGATGCTCTTTATAGCCAGCAGGTCCTCCACAGACACATCTCTAACTAACGTTTGACCTCCATATTCCTACATAAAGGAGAAAAGGTCAGGAGCTATCTTGATCTTCGCAGTGGTCTTTTCGCACAGCCCAAGTATTTCTGGAATGTCTTTTCCGTCTATCTTGCTGATGGCTACTATCATGGTTTCTACTTGGTGCTTTGATGCAAGGGCTTCCACATCTTCTCTGGTACCCAATACATTAGCACCGTGGATGTTCATGCCGTGTTTGAATGGGTTGTCATCAAGAAAACCAACAACGTGATAATCGTCCGCTTGTATCTTCAGACGCCATGCTAGCAGTTGTCCTTCTTCGCAGGGCCCAATCATCGATACTATATTTCCATATCCCTGGGTATCACTTTCCATCGCCAGAGAATCCCTGTGATGAGACGCTGTCGGTATCGCACAGCGGAGAAGGTGGCTAGGGTGCATATGCCTCCGGAAATTGGTATGCTCAGTGGAAGAGGGCGCTCTCCCTACCAGAGAAGGTTGATTGCTGTAAGGAGCAAGGCGGTTACTACAACCGAGCCCATGATGGCTGTAAACCCGAATGAACTGGCGTAGTTCCACACGCGCTTATATAAGGCCAAAGAAGTAGTTGGCTGTCACATACGCGGCGGCAATGGGCAGTATGGTTGCATAGGAGTCTTCAACGATGAAACCTGGCCTTAAAACCGCAACAGGAGAGCGGCGAAGTAGACCACTGCCACGGCATTGATGCCCATGGGAACCAGATATTGTTCAAGTATGGAAGAAGGTGCGAAGGAATTCCTGTCCATGAAGTCTGGGAAGCAGTCCTTTTATGCCAAGGTCAGGTCAGCATTGCAAGGGCATTATATATCATGAAGGGAACCGTGAATATGACCACGTTGAATACCAAATGTAGCCTATAGTATCATTGACCATAACTCCAACAATCACTCAGTCACCACGAGCGCTAGCATTAACGGAGGATTCCTCATCATGTCAGTGAACGTATATAGATACTCTCAGTGGGACGGGACTCAGGAAATCTTTGAGCCATCTGAAGAAGATATCATGGGTGAGATGGCCGAAGACCTCATGAACCACGGTGATTTGAGGAGGTCACTGCGTACCCTCTTCCAACGTGGTATGCAGGACCAGTCCGGCCAGCGCATGCAGGGTTTGCGGGATATGCTGGAACAGCTGAAGAAGCGGCGTCAGGAGCAGCTTCAACGGTACAATTTAGACTCCGTTCTGGATGATCTCAAGGAGCGACTGCAGCAGATTACTGACACAGAGCGACAGGGTATAGACCGTCGACTGGAAGAGGCAAGGGAACAGCAGGCTCAGTCCTCTCCTGAGGATGCAGCGTGTGAGGGAAAACTGATGAAGCTTCTGGAAGACCGCGCCGCTAAGAACAAGGAACGTCTGGACGACCTGCCACACAACCTGGGCGGGGCCGTCAAGGAGCTTAACGAATACGACTTCATGGATCCGGAGGCCCAGAGACAGTTCCATGAACTGATGGACTTGCTCAAGCAAAGGGTGTTGGAAAACACCTTCCAAGACATTCGACAGCAGTTACAGAGCATGGGCCCTGAGGATATGGCGGCCATGCGTGAGATGCTTCAAGACCTCAACCAGATGTTGCAGGACCAGATGCAGGGCTTGGAGCCTGACTTTGAGGAGTTCATGGAAAACTACGGCGAAATCTTTGGGCCTGACCAGCCGCAGAGCCTCGAAGAGTTGATGGAGAGTATACAGCAACAGATGGGACAGGTGCAGTCCATGATGGACAGCATGGCGCCTGAGATGAGACAGGAACTTCAAGAGCTTATGGAGAACGCGCTAGACTCTGAAACCATGAGCGAAATGGCCAAACTGGCCGAAGCCATGAACCATCTCTACCCCCCTGACGACATGGCAAACCAGTACCCGTTCATGGGCGAGGACTCCCTAACGTACGACGAGGCCATGGAGCTTATGGAAGAGCTTCAGAGCCTGGATGAACTGGAGCATCAGATACAGGAAACGACCCGTAGCGGCAACATCGATGACATAGACCTCACAGAAGTAGAGGAGTTGCTTGGCGAAGACGCTCGACGCAACATTGAACAGCTTCAGCGCATCAACAAGATGTTGGAGGAGGCCGGGTACGTGACTAGGAAGGGAGACCGCCTAGAGCTAACACCCAAGGGCATTCGTAAGATAGGCCAGAAGGCTATGAAGGACGTTTTTTCACAGCTCAAGCGCGACCGTCTGGGTCAGCACCAGCTATATTTAAGAGGGGCCGGAGGAGAGCACTCCGGAGAGACCAAAACTTATGAATTTGGCGACCCCTTCGATATTCACCTGGAACGGACAGTCAGGAACGCGCTGCTCAGAGACGGCAGCGGCCTCCCTGTGAAGATAACACCCTCGGACTTTGAGATTCATCGCACGGAGCACCTGGGCCAGGCATCCACCGTCCTTCTGCTTGACCAGAGCCGTTCCATGGGCATGTACGGAAGTTTTCTAGCTGCGAAGAAGGTGGCGATGGCCCTTTCTACCCTCATACGTAGCCAGTTCCCGAGGGACAAGTTCTACATCGTTGGGTTCTCAGACTACGCCATCGAGATCAAGGAGGACGAGCTTCCACAGATCTCCTGGAACGACTGGCGTTCCGGCACTAATATGCAGCACGCTCTCATGCTGTCCCGTAAGCTTCTTGCCAAGGACAAGGGAGGCACAAGGCAGATTCTCATGGTCACCGACGGTGAGCCGACGATTCACATTGAGGGCGACAACGCCTACTTCAGCTATCCACCCACCTATCGCACCATCCAGGAAACGCTGAAGGAGGTGTGGCGGTGCACTCAGGAGGGGATAACCATAAACACATTCATGCTGGAGAGCAGCGTCTACCTGGTGGACTTTGTGGACAAGATGATGCGCATCAACAAGGGGAGGGCCTTCTACTCAAGCCCCGGCAACCTTGGCGAGTATGTGTTGGTGGATTATTTGTCGAATCGCAAACGCAGGATTGCGTAAGTATTAGTCGCCGCGGTTTTGATTGTTTTTGAAACAATTCACTTTCCCTGGTGCGGTTTGTAGATGGGAACGTGTTCCGGATTTAATTGAATTTTAGGACTCTCCTGGAACTGCCGATGGGCTGTGGCATAGTCACACCAGTATAATGTCAGCAGGATGACGGCATAATGGTATGGTGGCAGGAGGCTGCAGACGACTAGCATGGAATCACTCGAGGCAGTGACCATTGAAGTCTATATTTTGATTCTCACTCCAATCTTTATTGGCATATTGGATAAGGGAGTACAAAGAGTTGACTAATCAACTACTATTTCCACTGATTCCTTCTAGTAACATTTCTCTCCTATTGGTGGAGCCCGATAGTTCAGAGAATCCGATAATAGAGGTGTACACCCGGATTTTCAGCGAATGGAGTAGCCTTCTGTCGCTTCCTCGATGTAAAGCTCGACATCTTTCAGCTTTGTAAATGGCATTTCTTTCCCCCCTGACAAGAATATGGCTTATTAAAAACGAACCTATAGTGTCGGAGGATACCAGTCCATGATGGTCTGTCCACAAAGCAGTGCAACGAAGGCTCCCGCAGCCATGAAGGGGCCAAAGGGGGTGGCTTCTTTTCGTCCCTTGATGCGCAACATCAGGAGCAGGTTTGCTATCAGTTTGCCACTGACCACTGCAAGCATTAGGGCTACAAACACGTGCGGAAAGCCGACCATGAGACCGATGAGTGCGCCCAGCGTTACGTTGCCAATATCCATTCCCTGGCGGTTGATCAGGAATGTGATGTTGACGGCGGCAATGCCAAACACAAAGCCAATGGTGGCTCTCACGATGGTGGGGTCGGGCGATAGCAGTGGGATGGCCAGTGCCAGCGGCAAGACAGACGTCGCTGAGGCGCGAAGCATTTTCAGATGCAAACGGCCGTAGAGACTGACTCTATAGTTCGTGTATGACCCGATCCTGAGCTTCCACCAAGCCACGAATGCCCTTATCAGCGAGGGCCAGCATCTCATCCATTGTCGTCTTAGAGAAGGGATTGACCTCGGCTGTGCCCTGCACTTCTATGAAGTCGCCCTCCCTTGTCATCACTACGTTGAAGTCAACATCTGCACGGGAGTCTTCGTCGTAACAGAGGTCGAGGATGGCCTCTCCGTTCACTACCCCTACACTGATCGCGGCGACCGCGCTTTTGAGAGGTATGGCCGGGATTGCGCCCATCTTCACCATATGAAGTAGCGCCTGGTATAGTGCTATGTACGAGCCTGTAATGGCTGCGGTGCGTGTGCCGCCATCGGCTTGCAGCACGTCACAGTCCATGACGAGTGTGCGTTCCCCAAGCGCCTTCATATCCACTACTGCCCTGAGGGATCGGCCTATTAGACGCTGTATTTCCTGGGTACGGCCTGCCACCTTGCCTGCTTCGCTCTCTCGTGCTCTCCGGGTCAGAGTTGCACGTGGCAGCATGCTGTACTCAGCGGTTACCCATCCCTTTCCATGTCCACGCATGAAAGGAGGCACCCGCTCCTCCAGAGAGGCGGTGCATATTACCTTGGTCTCTCCCATCTCGATTAGGGCTGAGCCTTCAGGGAATACCAAGTATGAGGGTGTTATTTCCACCTTGCGTGGCTGGTCGTTTGACCTTCCGTCGACTCTGAACAAAGCGGCTCCTTTCCTTATTGAACGCCCAAGTAACGCCCAAGTATAGCATAACTGTGTGTGCATTCGGTTACGGCTCTATCTATCTCTCAGTCCTCATTATCAGCCGCTACCCATCAGAGTAGAATTCCACGCTTCCGTCTATATATGTCATAAGAATGAAGTCTTCACTATCCCAATAGACGGGCCTGTGCCAGCGAATTCTGGGGTTCGCCAACTGCTTGAGGCAAGCCGCGTGACAGCGGGTATCGCAGCGAATATATTGTTTCCAGTACAACATTCCCCTAGCCTTCATCAACCAACTCCACGCATGGGGTGTTATTTTCCGTGTTCATCAAGCTAAGTCTCCCTTTGAACTATGAGCAACTCTCAAGGCTATCGCTGCAGGCCATGTGCTATAATTCTCACGTGGAGGTATAGCTTGCCGAAGATATATACCAGGCACGGAGATGAAGGGGAAACAGGACTGCTCTATGGAGGGCGGGTCTCGAAGGCTGACCTGCGCTGTGAGGCCTACGGGACGGTGGACGAGGCCGTTTCCGCGCTTGGGCTGGCCCGCTCTCTGGTGAAGAGTGAGAACCTGAAGGACTCCATCAAAACGATACAGCGAGACCTCTTCACGGTGGGGGCCGAGCTGGCAACCGACCCCGGGGAGTACTCCAAACTGCAAAAGCACTTCAGCGTCGTGACGCAGGAGATGGTTGATCAACTGGAGAGTCTGATTGACCATCTCAACCAGGAGATAACCCTGCCAATGGCATTCATCATCCCCGGAGCGTCGGCGGCGTCCGGTGCGCTGGACTTGAGTCGTAGCATTCTGAGGCGTGCGGAGCGGAGGGTCGTGGAACTCAAAGAGCATGAACTCCTTGGCAACCCCAATGTTTTGAAATACATAAACAGGCTGGCCGACCTAATATTTGTGATGGCCCGCTATGAGGATAGAGACCTTCCATTTGAAGTTCTTACCAGTGAAACAACTTAGCATATTAACGGTAGCTCTGTTCCTGCTTCTTCCCGGGTGCAGTTCCAACCTCGGACCGGGCGGGGGTGCTACCAAGGTATCATTCAATACAGAGGATGGCATTCAGCTATCGGGTCATCTCTTCGGCTCCGGCGAAGTTGGAGTGGTGTTGAGTCACATGCGCCCTGCGGACCAAGAAAGCTGGTGGCCCTTTGCGCGTGTGCTCAAAGACAAGGGATATCAGGTCATTGCATACGATTTCAGGGGCTACCGGGACTCTCTGGGTGAGGTGGACCTAGATAATATTGATAAGGACGTGCAAGCGGCCGTCGATTTTCTGAGGAGCAAGGGTGTCTCTAAGGTGTTCCTGATAGGGGCGAGCATGGGTGGAACCGCCTCCCTGAAAGTGGCTTCCTTGGAAGACGTTGATGGAGTGGTTACCCTTTCTGCGCCTTCGATGAGCGAAGGGCTGGATGCCAGAGAAGATGTGACTGTGATATCGGCTCCCAAGCTCTTTATGGCGGCCAGGGATGATGTGTTCTACGCTAGGAGTGTCGACCTGTTCGACCAGACGGCACCCGATCCCAAGGAACGGCAGATTGTGGATGGTAATGCCCACGGCACGGACATGCTCTCCGGCGACTCCGGCCCCCGTGTGCAGGGGTTTATTGTGGACTTCTTGAGAAGGTATTCCGAATGACGAAAACAACAGTAACAATCGTGGACTACGGCGCGGGCAATTTGCGCAGTGTAGCCAAAGCCATAGAAAAGCTGGGCCACTTCTCCATTATCACGGACGACCCCGAAGAAATTCTCAAGGCCAGGGCTATAATTTTCCCTGGCCAGGGTGCATCGGAGTCCGCCATGCGTGCACTGAACCAGAGAGGGTTGGTGGCATCCATAAGAGAGGTGACCGCAAAGGGTGTGCCTTTCTTTGGCGTCTGCCTTGGACTGCAATTGCTGCTAGACTCCTCGGAGGAAGGTCCTTCGCCATGCCTTGGATTGGCGCGCGGCAAGGCCAAGCTGTTGCCATCGGAGGTCAAGCGGCCGCACATGGGATGGAACAACGTCACCCTTAACTATTCCCACCCTGTGTTCGAAGGGATCAAGAGCGGTTCCTATTTCTACTTTGTACATAGCTATTATGGTGCTCCGGATGACCAGAGCCTTGTACTCGGAACCACCGACTACGGCCTGAATTTCTCCAGCGTCATGGCAATGGATAATGTTGTGGCCACCCAGTTCCACCCCGAGAAGAGCGGCGCTCTTGGTTTGCGCTTGTACGATAATTTCATAAATTCGATGGTGAATGGGAGATAGCATGGAGGTTATTCCATCCATTGACTTGCGGGGCGGCAAATGTGTCCGCCTCTATCAGGGCGACTACGACAAGGAAACTGTGTATTCGGACGACCCACTGTCGGTGGCTCTTCAATGGCAGGAGATGGGCGCTACACGTGTGCACATTGTGGACCTGGATGGTGCGGCCTCCGGGACCCAGGCCAACCTGGAAGTGATCAGGCTAATGAGCGGTGCCATAAATGTGCCGCTTCAGGTCGGTGGGGGAATACGGGATGTGGGTTCTGCCGAGAATATCATTGGCATGGGAGTCCAGCGTATCGTGTTTGGTACCAGTGCGGTGGAGAATCCATCGCTAGTGGAGCAGGCGTGCATTCGTTTCGGAGCGGACGCCGTAGTGGTTGGGGTGGATGCAAAGGACGACCTGGTTGCCACAAGAGGGTGGCGGGAGACATCTTCCATCACCGTTCCGAACCTCATCCACCAGATGACGGCACTGGGAGTGAAACGCTTCCTGTACACGGATATCTCCCGTGACGGGACACTCTCTGAGCCGAACTTCCAGGCTTACGATGAGATTATTGAAAAACACAGTGTTGCCCTAATAGCTTCCGGGGGGGTGTCCTCGTTAGAGCACCTTAAAAAACTGGCTGAGATAGGTGTGGAGGCGGCCATCATAGGCAAGGCCTTGTACACTGGAGACATAAATCTGAGAGAGGCAATCGCCGAGGCGTAAGGTTTGGGATGCTGCCAATAGTTCCATGGCTTTGGCGCTACTCCGTATTCCAGTCCACATAATATATGCAGTACTTGGCTAGGTTCTAGAGAAAGTTGTATGAGGATAGTATGCGTTTACTGGACAAGCTCACTCCTGGCCGAGCGAATGGGTTTATTGCAGTATTCGCCTTAGACATCACCTCTAGATTGGTGCGACGGGTGTGTGACAGTGCCCAGTCTCTACGCCGAAGGACAATGTGGACTAACCTTGCTTCATAACACCCTAACAGTTTACGGGGAGGAAAGCCAAGAACGCTATGAAGAAGCATGGCTACTGTATGTCCAGTTCAACCATGACAGCAGTCTTGTTGAACAAAGGTAAAGCATTGTGGGGTTCGTGGAACGAACTATGGCTGCTGCTGTGTCTGGCTACTCGAGCCCTCGGAGCACAGTTCACATGGGAACTCTCTAGCCCTCCAATAGTTCGCTTCCGGTAGGGACCTATTGGAGTAAACTTCTTAGTGGGACCCTCCAGCAGAGCTAGCATATATAATGTCTAATGTCGACCTGCTCATGGAAATGGATATGGCCTTATTGGCTACGGAGACAGGAATGCCGAAGGCCTTACCAAGCTCTTCAGCAGAATATGTCGCGAACGTGAGAAGTAATCACGTGCATGGGTATATAATGTATTGGGATTCCTATACCCACATACCCTTCGGCCTTGGAGTACTGTCTGAATAAAGCCATCAGGCCGAAGACCTCCTGGAGGATGTGACGATGAAAGTACGGAAAGCCGTTATACCAGCCGCGGGTCTTGGTACCCGCTTTCTCCCTATCACCAAGGCGGTGCCAAAAGAGCTGCTGCCCTTGGTTGACAGGGCGGCTATCCAGTACGTCGTCGAGGAAGCGGTTGCCGCGGGCATTGAGCAGGTCATAATCGTCACGGCCAAGGGCAAAGAAGCCATCGCTGACTACTTCGACCGTCATATTGAACTGGAGGGCCTGCTGGCAGCAAAGGGCGACGACCACCGCCTTTTTCAGGTGAAGCGTCTTTCCGAGATGGTTGAGATGATCTACGTACGGCAGCCTGAGCAACTCGGGCTTGGGCACGCCGTTCTGTGTGCATCAGGGGCTGTTGGAGATGAATCATTCGCCGTGATGCTCCCTGACGATATTATCGTAGCGGAAAAGGGGGGGCTTTCTCAGCTTATCGAGGTCTTTGACCAGTACCAGGCCAGCGTAGTTGCTGTGGAGGAAGTGCAGGGCCCTCAGATACATGGCTACGGGGTTATAGTTCCGGAACCCGTTTCAGAGGGAGTTTTCAGAGTCCTCGGTACGGTGGAAAAACCAGTACTGGCGGATGCTCCATCGAATCTGGGCATTGTGGGCCGTTATATCCTCACACCTGAGATATTCGATACCCTTACAAAAGTAAAGCCGGGAGCAATAGGGGAGATTCAGCTTACCGACGGCCTTGGTCTTCTTCTACAGAGTCAGCAGATGTACGCCCTGCGTCTTCAGGGGCTCCGCTACGACGTTGGCAATCCTCTTGGCCTGCTCAAGGCTTCGGTGGAACTGGCCCTTCAACGAGAGGACACAGGGCCGGGCTTCATGGAATTTCTTGAGCAGTTGGTGGACTAGCAGGGCAAGCCCTTCGCAAGTATTTGACTAGCCCAAATAGCCACGGTACACTAACGGCACACTACTTACGAAAAATCAAAAGAGTAGAGTAGGGCCAAAGGGGAGCTTGGTGAGCTAGGCTGAGAGGCTCCGACGGATCGGAGCGACCCTGAGCACCTGACCTGGGTAATGCCAGCGGAGGGAGAGAGCCATATCCAAGATAGTAATGAATGGTCGTCCGCTATAAGCCGACGACCATTTGTTTTTGGCCGATTATTGTCAAGATGACCTCTAGTGCAGAGTACGCAGCAGCCCAAGCTTCCTCTGGTCCGAAGATGGAGTTGGATGGCATAGACAAGGACTTCTCCGTCGACAGAAACGCGCTCACTGTGCTACGCGGCATAGACCTGAGCGTACGTGAGGGAGAGTTCATAAGCCTCATCGGCCCAAGCGGATGCGGTAAGAGCACGCTTCTCAACATCATCGCAGGGCTGGAGGAGCCTACCAAGGGCGATATACGCACCGACGGTCAGAGGAATGATCGACGGTTGGGGGCAATTGGGTACATGCACCAGAAAGACCTTCTTCTTCCGTGGCGCACCGTGCTGGACAACGCGGTTCTTGGTCTGGAACTTCGTGGGAAACCAAGGTCGCAGATAAGACGGCAAGCCCTAGAACTCATGGAGTATTTTGGGCTTAAGGGCTTTGAGAAGAATTACCCTTCCCTCCTCTCCGGGGGTATGCGCCAGAGGGTAGCGTTCCTGCGAACTGTGTTGGCAGACCACGAGATCATTCTGCTGGACGAGCCATTTGGAGCGTTGGATGCCCTGACAAGGGCCAATATGCAGGAGTGGCTCCTTGAGCTATGGGAGTCCTGGGGAAAGACCGTGATCATGGTGACTCATGACGTGGAGGAAGCCGTTCTCCTTTCCGATAGGGTGTACGTGTTCACTGCACGCCCCGGTAGGGTGAAGCTGGTGCTACCTGTGGACCTGCCACGCCCCAGGCGATACGGGATGGTGACTGAAGATGACTTTGTAAAGATGAAGGCGGCGGTGATTGCCGCTTTGAGGGGAAACGATGTTCGGGGCGGGATAGCATGAGAGAAGATCCAATCGCTATTTACTCGGAAGCCGAAGAGCCGTCGCAGAGGGCGACATTGTGGGTTCTCTCGAAAAACTATGTCTCCGCGATGCTCCAGTGGGCACTTCCGGTGGCGTTGATTTTCGCGGTGTTGGGAGTCTGGGAGGGAGCCGTGCGTTTGTTCAACGTTGCCCGCTGGCTTTTGCCACCGCCATCATCCATCGGAGCCGAGCTATTCGAGAGCAGAAGCCTATTGCTCAGGCATAGCTTGGTCACGTTGGAGGAAGTGCTTTTGGGGTTTGCACTGGCCCTGGTTGTCGGGATAGGCCTAGCCGCCGCGATAGCTTATTCAAGGTTGGTGGAGCGGGCCGCGTATCCCTTCGTCATCGCATCACAGACTGTGCCCGTCATAGTCATAGCGCCACTGCTCCTTATATGGATTGGTTACGGGATTTGGCCCAAAATAATTGTGGTGGTACTTATCTCATTTTTCCCCATAGTTATCAATACTGTAGACGGACTTAAATCTGCCGACCCAGATATGCTGAACATGATGCGCACCCTAGGTGCAAACAGGTGGCAGCTTTTCACCAAGGTACAGGTGCCGTCCTCGATCCCATTCCTTTTTTCGGGAGTTAGAGTGGCCATTGCCCTGAGCGTCATAGGGGCAGTCATAGGCGAATGGGTTGGGGCCAGCGCAGGCCTTGGTTATCTGATCACGCGTTCCGCATCACAATTCCTCACCGATCGAGTATTCGCTTCCATATTCATTCTGTCCGTTATTGGCATAACACTCTTTGCTCTGGTGGTACTGATAGAGCGTTATGCAATGCCTTGGTATCAATGGGAAAAGCGGGATAAGGTCATGAAAAGAAACTAACCTCGGAGGAAAATGGATGAGCAATTTTTCGAAAAGAGGGACTGTATTTATAGTTCTGACGCTTATTGTAGGCATGTTACTGTCGGCTTGCGCGACGGAGGAGACAACGGCTATCAACGCTCCCGGCCCTATTGGGACACCCGTTGTGACGGAGGTGAGCCTGGCCCTGGACTGGTTCCCAAACTCCAATCATGCTGGCTTCTATATGGCACGTGGAAAGGGATATTACCTGGATGAGGGGTTGGAGGTAAACATATTCGTCCCTGCCAATCCTGAGGATGTCCTCAAGACCGTTGGTGCAGGGCGCGACAATTTCGGTGTCAGCTATCAGGCCGAAGTCCTGCTAGCACGCGGGGAAGGTGTCCCCGTGAAATCCATAGCCGCGATGGTTCAGCACCCACTTAACTCCGTCATGGTGTTGGAGGAGTCAGGCATCTCGCGTCCGAGCGATCTCGCGGGAAAGAAGGTTGGTATCACTGGCATTCCCTTCGAAGAGGCCCTGTTCTCCGCCATGCTTGAGTATGACGGCATTAGCCTCGACGATGTGACGTTGGTGAACGTTGGCTTTGACTTGGCCCCGGCGCTCATAGGGAAGAAGGTGGACGCTATAGTTGGTGCATACTGGACACATGAGTCCATTGTTATGGAAATTCAGGGTTTTGATCTGAACATCCTGAGGATGGAAGACTGGGGTGTCCCGGACTTCTACGAACTTGTGCTGGTGGCGAGCGAGGACACAGTAGACAATGAACCCGACGTGGTGCAGCGTTTCCTCCGCGCAACTGCCAGAGGCTTTACAGATGCCATCACAGATCCACAGGGAGCAGTGGACATACTTGTAGCCGCCAACCCGGAAACCGACAGTGTATTGGAGACTAAAGGTATCGGTCTGCTGGCTCCCATGTGGACCGAAGGCGCACCGACCTTCGGCTGGCAGACACGAGAGCGGTGGCAGAGCCTTGCCCAATGGATGAAGGACGAAGGGCTTTTGAGCGTGGAAGTCGACGAAGGTCAGGCCTTTACATCTGATCTCCTGGAGCAGTAGGAAATTCTATGACTAGTGTAAAAAGAGTCATGACCATAGCAGGCTCCGATTCGGGTGGCGGAGCTGGAATCCAAGCCGATCTGAAGACATTTGCCGCGCTTGGCGTGTACGGGACATCGGCTATAACGGCAATCACCGCCCAGAATACGCTCGGCGTGACATCGGTGCTGGAACTGCCACCCGACCTGGTGGGCGCTCAGATTGACGCGATTATTTTCGATATAGGCGCTGATGCGGTCAAGACGGGTATGCTGGCCAACTCACTTATTATTAAGGCGGTGGCCGATAAGGCCAGTGAGTACAGCTTCTTTAACCTGGTGGTGGACCCCGTAATGGTGGCAAAGGGGGGAGACCGTCTGCTTCAGGCGGCGGCGGTAGAGGCACTGAGAAACCTCCTGATTCCCCTCGCTATGGTGGTGACACCCAACCTGCCCGAGGCTGCGGTGCTTCTTGACCGTGATGTGGAGTCCCTTGAGGACGCAAGGAAGGCGGCCAGAGACATTGTTGCGATGGGTGCAAAAAGCGCGGTGGTCAAGGGAGGGCATCTTCAGGGCGACGCTGTGGATGTCTTCTACGACGGCTGTGAGCTTAGAGAGTTCGGGGCTGTCAGAGTGGATACCGCAAACACACACGGCACAGGCTGTACCTTCGCCTCGGCCATCGCCGCGGGGCTGGCACAGGACATGACTGTTGAGGAAGCGGTGGCCCGTGCCAAGGAGTACGTTACCGAGGCAATACGAAACAACTTTGCAATGGGTAAAGGCCACGGGCCACTCAATCACTTTTATGGATTTCATAAAATGTGGTGAGCATGGCTGGTGCTCTATGCCCTCATTCCAGCGGTGGAGCCTCTATTGTCATCGGCTGGTTGAAGTCTGATAGTTTGATGGTGCGTTCGATTTTCTCTGTGTCCCCGGTCATGATGATGCCGTGGAAGACTACCTGATGAAGGTACATATCATCCACTCCAATCCATGCTTCGGTATCCACCATCAGGTCGGGAGTCACGGTGCCAAGGAACGCGGCCAAGGACTGAGAGGGCAGTTTGCCGTTCATTCTGTATATTTGTGCGGTGCCAACGGTTTCCAGTCCTGACACCGATATCTTTGTGAGGTCGCTCATTATGGAGGTTATGCCTACGGATGGGTCGAAGAATCCGAGGGGGTTCACATCACCGGTTAAAGGCCCCCAGCGACCGCTGAGAGGGTCGGTCATATAGGTCTCTCCGTCCACAGTGATTACGTCCGCACTGACGAAGAATCCTCCGAAGGTGCCTTCCCAGGAAAGTTTCAGATTGCCTGGTTTCACCACGTTGCTAATCACCGATTTGACCACCAGTCCATCGGCTATCTGTGTCCCTCCGTCCCTGTGGCTCATGTCGAACCGAAAGCTGTCCAGGAGCGCCATCGCCTCTCCGGAACGCTCTAGGATGGACTGAGCATCGGGCAGTGGTGTGGTCGAAGGGGTTGGTGATTCTGCCGTACAGGCCAGAGTGACCATTAGAATGAATAGTACCGACAGAGCGACGTGGGGTGTCTTTCCTGCGTCGTGGCGGTCACCGAGGATGGTCATGGCAAGGACACCTTCGAAGAATACCTGTAATACAAAGCCGCGATGGCTTGTTGATCACCGGTACAGATCAAAGTGGTCAGCTCGGTATCCTCCAAGATGTTGTACTCCAAGGCGTCCGCTTGCACAGGGATACTGCCGTGTTAATGTAATATACGCAGCGGCGCAGTGTATATGGATGTTGGATTGATATTGGGTAGAGTATAAATCATGTGGCCCGAATTCTCTAATGGCTGTTAGGCAAGTGGCTGTAAAATTTACCATGCTCAATTGCACTAGCAGGGAGAGACTGATAGAATTCTCGGAGAACCGTGTGTAAATCCGTTTCGGCAGTTTTGGGAGGATTATATGGTCCTTAGCGACCGTACCATCAAAGAAGAGCTGGACAAGGGGAAAATCGTTATTGAACCCCTGGACCCCTCGTGCATACAACCTGCCAGTGTGGACCTCCATCTGGACCGCAGGTTGCTGGTATTTCGCAATACTCGACAGCCTTTTATAGACGTGCGTAGAGAGATGCCAGACCTGACGGAGATTGAGGATATACCCGACGATGTCCCATTTATTCTGCACCCGGGAGAGTTTGTACTGGGTAGCACTCAGGAATTGGTCACCCTTCCGGAGGACATTGTGGCCAGGCTGGAAGGAAAAAGTTCTCTTGGCAGGCTGGGCCTTCTCATCCACTCCACCGCGGGCTATGTAGACCCCGGTTGGAGCGGGCACCTTACACTTGAGTTGAGCAATGTCGCCAATCTGCCCATTACACTCTACTTTGGGATGAAGATCGGGCAGATATCCTTTTTACGTTTGACCACTCCGGCCGAGAACCCGTACGGCTCCCCGGCGCTTGGTAGCAAGTATCAGGGACAGATGGAGCCAACCGCCAGCAAGATACACCAGGACTTCACGAAGAGCGAATAACATCTATGGGATACATGCAGCGCGCTCTGGAGTTGTCCCGGGAGGCTTTGGGCCTTTCCAGTCCGAACCCACCCGTCGGAGCTGTGGTTGTGAAGGACGGACGCATAGTGGGCGAAGGACACACGTTGCCCCCCGGCGAGGCTCATGCGGAGATCATCGCTCTGAGTCAGGCGGGGGAATCGGCCAAGGGAGCTACCCTCTACACCACACTTGAACCCTGTTGCCATTTTGGAAAGACACCTCCGTGCACCAGAGATATAATCCAGTCTGGCATTGCTCAGGTACACATGGCAATCATAGACCCGAACCCGTTGGTGAACGGCGAAGGTATGGCCGAGTTGAAGGGTGCGGGACTCGACATTCATCTGGGAGAGTACAGTGAAGAGGCAAGTGAGATGGCGGAGGCGTATATACAATTCGTGACCACGGGCACCCCATTTGTGATTGCCAAATTTGCCATGAGCCTCGACGGGAAAATAGCTGCTTCATCGGGTGAATCCAAGTGGATCAGCTCTGAGAAGTCCCGTTGTCACGCCGGAGAACTGCGGCAGCGGAACGATGCAATTATGGTCGGGATAGGTACTGTTCTCAGCGACGATCCCAGGTTGACCGTCAGGGATGAGGCGGGCAACCCCAGAACAAAACAACCTCTGCGGATAGTTGTGGACAGTTCTGCGCGCGTGCCACTGAACGCGCAACTATTTCATGAGCCAGGCCCTGTGCTGGTGGCAACTGCCCATGCAACGAAAGACCGAACAGAGGCCTTGAGCACCGCTCGTGCCCAGGTCTTGTCCCTGCCATCCGAGGATGGCTCAGTTGACCTGATCTCCCTTCTCAAAGCACTGGGAAAGCGTGAGATAACCAGTCTGCTGGTAGAGGGCGGCGGCGCACTTCTCGGCTCCTTTTTTGACCTTGGGCTGGTGGACAAAGTGGTGGTTTTTGTATCGCCCGTTATTCTGGGTGGCATGGACTCTCCATCACCGGTGGCAGGGGTGGGTGTTGCGGCGATGGTAGACTCCATTCGTCTGAAGCGAACGCGGGTGGAGATAATCGATGATGACGTCATGATGACTGGCTACGTGAGGTAAAGGAGCATGTTCACCGGAATCATACAGGAGCTTGGAAGTCTACGAGAGAGCGATAACTTCTCCATGAGCGTTGAAGCTACGACCTCGTTGGAGGGACTCAAAGAGGGTGACAGTGTTTCCGTTAACGGGACATGTCTTACCGTGAAGGGCATCGGCGAGGGTTACTTCTCCGTGGACACAATGCCCGAGACCCTAAGGCGTACCAATCTGGGCCTGCTGATGCCGGGAAATCCGGTGAACCTGGAGAAGGCACTCACTCTCAACACTCCTTTGGGTGGCCATCTGACACAGGGACACGTTGATGCTACGGGAACCCTTGCATCAACAATGCAAGAAGGTGATGCTCTGTTGATGAGATTCCAGGCACCTCCTCAGGTGATGAAGTACGTGGTTGAGAAGGGTTTCATATCCGTCGACGGCATCAGCCTCACGGTGATGGAATGTGACGACTCTACCTTTGTTGTTTCTGTGGTAACATACACTCTGGAACATACCAATCTGGGTCATCGTGAGCCTGGTGATGTGATAAATCTGGAAGTGGATATCCTGGCTAAATACGTGGAGAAGTTACTGTCATCACGTGCATAGCCTGGATAGTTCCAGTGGCATTTTAATTAACGAACCCAATCAGTTTTGCGCCATTGGAGGGCGATTATGGCTTTATCGACCGTAGAAGAAGCGATCAAGGACTACCAGGACGGCAAACTCGTTATATTG
>CAUZOU010000008.1:0-28685 GCA_963581795.1 Dehalococcoidia bacterium
GCGGCGTGGTCAAGGGTCTGGCCCCACTCCGCTGGTACTGTGATCACATTTGCGCCGCAGCGGGAAGCGATGTCCGCCAGACGCTGTCCAAAGAGACCGTGGGTGCCGATAACAGCGGTATCGCCCGGTTCAAGCATATTCACCAGAGATGCTTCCATTCCTGACGTACCAGTTCCAGAGACAGCCAGAGTGAACTCATTGGATGTGCGGAACATCTGACGCAGCAGTGCGGTCACCTCGTCCATCACCTTAAGAAACGTTGGGTCCAAATAGCCCATGAGGGGCAGGGTCATAGCCCTTATGACTCTGGGACTGACGTTGCTGGGACCTGCCCCTAGCAGTAGGCGCTCTCTGGGTTCGGTGAATTGCTGCATCTTACATCCTCCCTGTAGTTCTGTTTGTCGTTGTATACTGGATTGGTGCTTGCAATGGTCTATACAGACCCTCGTTTTACAGCTATCCCATTCTAGCACATCCCATCAACGGTCTTGCAGCGTGAAAGACCGTTTGCGTTTCCGGAATGCCCTGAAATTAAGATGCGAGTGTTGTGTCTTGCTTTAGTAGTATAATGATGTGCGAGACTAAGGTTGAGAGGCTAATTTTGGACCTGTACTTTGAACGTGGAGCGCGAGAGGCTCCCAAAGGGCATGCCTTGGCATACTTTCGCGAGAAGTATGACCCGGAATCGGTGCTGGCGACCTACATAATCGCTTTGCCAATAAAAGTGGACGTGTCAAAATACATTCCTCCTATGTTTGCCAACCAGATGCAGGGCATGACCTCTCAGGACATGGCTGGATTTGCCTTTCCTCCTCTTCCTGAGAAAATCGATAGCCTTGACCATCTCAGGCATCTGGCGGAAACGAGGGGCGACGATCTTATCGACGGAGGCACGGGCGATTCCAACGACCCCATGGGACTGATTCAAGTGGTGAGCGATTTGCAACAGGAATACGCACGCCTGTGGGAGCAGTCCTTGGAGACATTGGTTCTGCCTCAAGCATCCACAGTGAATGAACTCATCTATGAACTGATGGGAGAACCGGACAAGTTGAGCGAACTCTCCAAGCTGGTTGGTAAACTGCGATTCGCCGCTGAGGGTTCCGACCCACGCTTGATGAAAGAAACCGAGGACGAGATATCCACTCTCGCCAGGTATCTGCCAGAACATTATTGGATACCAAGGTTAATACAGACTACTGAGATGCCTGCGGCATCTGCGGCCATGCTTGCACAGCTCTACCTGGAAAGATGCTACAAGCTTTTTGAAGAGGACTACCGTCGGTTGCAGGAAGTGGAGCAGGAGATTCAACAGATGGAGAATAACATGGAGTCTTGAAGGCAAGTGGCCACGCTGAGAGCAGGGCTTGTGCCTCAATATTCGTATGAGTGCAGGCTCTCTTTCCAAGTAGCTTACCGTTTGCTATACTTCCAGAGTTTGCCATAAGTCTATATTCCACAGAGGGTATAATATGCCTGCTTATGCCATAATCGGAGGCCAGTGGGGCGATGAGGGGAAGGGGAAAGTAGTAGACTTTCTTTCCGAGAAGGCACACATAATCGCTCGTTTCAACGGTGGCAACAATGCAGGCCATACCGTTATTACGGACGCTGGTGAGTTTAAGTTCCACCTCATCCCTGTGGGAATTCTCAGGCCTGAGAGCACCTGTATCATCGGCAACGGCGTTGTGGTAAATCCTGACTCATTTCTTGCAGAACTTTCCGGCCTTCAATCAAGATCCGTGCCGATGGGCCAGTTGTTTATCAGCGATAGGACTCACGTAATCATGCCGTATCACACATTGCTCGATACTCTTGAAGAGAGCATGCGTGCGGAGGGCGGAAAAGCCATAGGCACCACTGGCATGGGGATTGGTCCTGCCTACATGGACAAAGCCGCGAGGATCGGCCTAAGAATGGCTGACCTCTTGGATGAGAAGGAGCTTCTATCTAGGCTCAGCTTTGTGCTGGAACAGAAGAATGCCATAATAACGAAGATATACGGCGGAGAACCCATTTCCTTGGAAGATACCTACGAAAAATGCCTGAGATGGGGTAGGGAACTCAAGCCATTCATCAGACCTGTGGAACCCATATTGCAGGAGGCACTGGCCGTCGGCCAGTGCATAATTCTTGAGGGGGCACAGGGCGCTATGCTGGACTTGGACCACGGTACCTATCCCTACGTTACCTCATCCTCGTCAACTGTCGGAGGGGCGTGCACTGGTCTTGGCATCAGTCCCAGACATATCAAAGAGATAGCCGGCGTGTACAAGGCTTACACCACCAGGGTCGGATCTGGCCCGCTCCCCACGGAATTGCATGATGAAATAGGGGACTTCATACGGAACCGGGCATGGGAATACGGCACCACCACGGGACGGCCTAGACGTTGCGGCTGGTTTGACGCTGTGGCCGCCAGATACTCTGTTGTAATCAACGATGTAACGTCGGGCGTACTAACACGGTTGGATGTGCTAGATGGCATTTCACCAATCAAGGTGTGTGTGGCATATCGTTTGAATGGTGAGATTATCGATGGCTTTCCCACAACCGCAGCGGTGTTGGAGGCATGTGAGCCAGTGTATGAAGAGCTACCAGGATGGGAACAACCTACGGCCAGTGTGCGCAGGTTCGTCGATCTTCCACAGGAGGCGGCAAACTACGTGAAGCGGATTGAAGAGCTTATGGGTTGCCCTATAGATATCGTTTCCACCGGCCCTGGTAGGGATGAATCCATAGTGCTCAGGTCAATGTTTTAGGCAGAGTCTCTCGAGTGTTTTGTTGCAATGATTCTGCCTTCACCGTATAACTGGTCTATAGAAACAAGGAACAGCACATGCAAAATAGTCTTATTGACCTAATCCTGTCTGTATTGTCCTTCCTCAATGGCAATGGCAATGGCAATGGCAATGGCACGCGGCGCGGAACTTTGGCCTACCAGGTCATTTCCCGTACCGACATGGAAACTCTTCGGCGCATCAACTTACGTTGAGACGATGAAGATATGGCCGTGGGAGCCATATACGAGTTGTCCGGGCGGATGCCACGAAGTCTGTAGGTGTGTTTCTCTTTGCCTCCGGCTTCTTCCGACCATAGAACAATTTTCTGCCGTGTCAAGCACTAACGTTTACACAGCGGTTCTGTGATTTAGTTCAACCCGATGACTCTTAGCGCCCATTCTATTCCATAGAAACAGGCATAGACGATGGTGGAGGACTTTATCAGTTTTCCCACCCACACCGACACAAGAAATTGCAACACCGGATACTTTAGTGTCCCCGCTGCTATTCCTATAAGATCAAACAGCGGATTGGGGATTGACGATGCCGCTAGCAGGGCTATCCACCCGCGTCGTTGCATCCAGCGCTCTATACGTGGATAGAATCTGTTGTTCTCCGCAAACCCTCGGCCACTGAACCCTAACAAGTAGCCCGACATCTCCCCCACGGATTCGGCTATCGACGCAAGAATTGCCACCCACAACGGGAATAGTCCAAGACTTGGACCCGCGCATACAGCGGCGATACCTGGTACCGGGACAAGGATTGAGGCACTGCTCACAAAACTGAGTACGACCACACCAATGTACCCGATAGATTGATAATGCGGGAGCTTGTCGCTGAGAAAAATCGCAACAACGATTAATGCGAGTACAAAAACTATGGAAAGGGTCTTTAGCAGGCGCTCGTTGTTCCAAGGCCCGCGGGACGACACCTTCTCCTTATACATTCTTGGACTCAAAGTGCCCGTATAAACTGTCAGGTATCATCTACTCTTCCTCCAGAAAATCAAGGGCCTAGTTGGTTGAATTCCACGCTTTTCTCTATCTGAGGCCAATGGCCGCACTGATTATAAGACGCGGAGCTTCACTTTTGGCGCGATTTTAGTAGCGCTGTGGGCATGTTGGACGGGTATTATCCTGTCCTCAGCACCTAGGCTATTAGTACGTGGATGTCCAGGTGCTGTAAATATTTTGTCATTATCCGTTTTCTGTGGATGCCGTGCAAGTCAACCTCTCCTCGGACCATCTTGAGTGTTGCTTGTTTCGTCTCGGGTAACATCTTCGTTTGGGGTGCCTCACGCAGGACGGCGTCTTGAATGAGGCTCTTGGCATAGAATATGTTCTTGAGGGATGCCCGTGTTCCTCTGGGCAAGGGGTTCTCGATTATCTCATCCACCAGTGGCAGACTTACCAATCTAACCATCTAGGTGATCTCTCTTCCCAGGCCAGCGGCATCAACCAGTATCAGCTTGTCCACTTTTGTTGTTCAGATGTTGTTTGGCTGGTAAGCTATGTCCCTGGGCCGTTTCTATTGTCATACTACTGTGAATGCTACGATTGCACCTGAGCCAGCTTTTGAGTGAGCCGTTTTATCTCCTGTTCCATCTTGGACATGCGGTCCATCATCTGCATCACCACTTGCACGCCGGCTAGGTTGAGGCCGAGGTCTTCGGTGAGCGATTTGATGCGCCGCAGCTTCTCTATATCCCGCTGAGAGTAAAGACGAATGTTGCCACTTGAACGAGCCGGTTCAAGGAGACCCTCTCTCTCGTAGTAGCGCAGGGTCTGGGAATGTACCCGCAGCATCCGTGCCACTACGCTTATCACGAAACAGGGGTCATTATCGTCCCAGGTCTGACTCTTAAACCCAACCATAATTACTCCTTATCCTCGCGAATGGAGCGAAGCTCTTGGAACAGTTCCCTTTCCCTCTCAGATACATTGGAGGGTATGCTAATCTGGGCTATGACGTATATGCTGCCTCTGGTCTGAGGCGAATCAAGGCGCGGCATGCCCTTTCCTGATAGACGAAATGAGCGTCCGTTTTGGGTCTCAGGCGGGATCTTCAGTAGTATCTTGTCCGTGAGCGTTGGTACCTCAACCTCTCCGCCAAGCACAGCGTCCGCTACGGACACATTCACCTTAGCGTACAGGTCAACTCCCTTCCTCTCGAAATGTGGATGAGGCCGTACCGACACCACAAGGTCTAGGTCATCTCCTGGGCCTGTGCCTTCGACACCCACCCTAATGCGGGAGCCGTTGTCCACACCCGCTGGTATCTTGACCTCCAAGCGTCGGCCTCCCACCTGGAGACCGTTGCCAATTTGGACCACCCTTGTTGTGCCTGAGGAAGCCTCCTCCAGTGTCACTTCAACCGGCCGCTCAAGTCTCACCGGTCGGCGCGACGTGTTGGTGGTTGGTCCGGAACCGCGCCCACCAAAGAAATTTCCAAAGACATCGTCCATGTTTGATGACCCAATTCCGGAAAACTGGTCTCCGCCGTTGCCCCATGTGAAATTGCCCGTTCTGCGTCCGCCACGGCTCTGAGTGAACTGGTCGGCGTGCCTCCAGTTTTCTCCATAGCGGTCGTACTTCTGCCGATTATCCGGGTTGGACAGCACCTCGTGGGCCTGGTTCACGTTCTTAAAGGCGGCCTCTGCGGCCTTGTCCCCAGGGTTAACGTCTGGGTGATGCTTGCGCGCCAAGCGACGGAACGCCTGGCGGATTTCCTTTTCCGAAGCGCCACGCTTTATTCCAAGCACATCGTAGTAGTTCTTAGCTGTCGTTTCAATGTCTCCCGAGGATAAGTTCTTCCGACGATAATTATAGGATGCTCAGCCATTATTGTCAATGAAACTTTTGACTAAAAATGAGGAAAGTTGACAATAGGATAACAAGGAAGCTACACTTGTAATGGAAGCAATTCGGTCGTGTGACGGCACCTGGAAATATGTTTACAAGAAATCGAAAGGGGTTCAAGAGTATGGTGATACGACGTTGGGAGCCATTTAGGGAGTTTACAGGCGTACGAGAGGCAATCGGCCACTTCGGGAACGGATTAACCCATCCATACGAGCCAAGGGCAGTTTATCGTGGCAGTGATATTCCGAGGGTGGATGCCTATCACACCCAGGACAGCCTAGTGGTGAAAGTAGCGATTCCCGGGGTCAGACCGGAGGATGTGGATGTTACCGTCACAGGTAATATCCTGACGATAAAGGGAGAGGTCAAGGGCGAGGATGAGGTTGACGAGAGGAGCTATCTCATTAGGGAGCAGAGGTATGGCACATTCAGCCGCACGCTTACGCTTCCCAAGGGATTGAAGACGGACGAGATAGAAGCCACATATGGCGAGGGAGTCTTTACTCTTACGATTCCTAAGGCTGATGAGATCAGACCCAAGGAAGTCAAGGTCACCGTGAAGCCTGCAGATGAAGGCAAGCAGGCAGCGTAACTCCCAAGCAGATTAGTCTCCGCTAAAGGGTGGATGTCCCGATTCATTTGGGACATCCACCCTTTTTGTAGGTGCCAGGGTTGTATCGGCGTTTCATCAAAGATGAGCCAGGCTCCTATAAATGACTAATCTGCCTGAGGCGGTAAATCGGGTGGTGAGAGTGTTTGGCGTTACGCCGCTATACGTGGGCCTTAGCTATGCCCCCCAGTACTTTGCCTCAGCCTTCTTTGCCTTCTCGGGAAAGAACCTACCGTATGGATAAGAAGCCATATCACAGCCGCTATTGCTATGGTAAATAGCCCAGCAAATACCACCAGAACCACTGCTACTCCAGCCACTTCAGGTACCTCCTACCTTGACCGGACGAAACCTTATGGTTATCTGATGTCGCTGATTTGCTCCTTACCCTCATTATCTGGGAATGCACACGCTGTGCCATCACTGAAACAGGTGATTTCGTCACGCGGTGCAGGTGAGATTCTTCACCTGTTTCAGTGATGAGCGCCTACAGCTCGCATTGACACCCCTATGGCCTTAACCTAAAATCCTAGCTAGGTTCAGTCTTGAACCTTGGGTAGGCTTCTAGACAAAAAAGATGAAAACTTTGACCGGCGACGAGATAAGAGAGGCTTTTCTTCGCTTCTTTGAGAGCAAGGAACATCTGCGCATACCAAGCTCATCTCTGATACCCGCGGCCGACCCAACACTGCTCCTGACCAACGCAGGCATGGTGCAGTTCAAGCCGTACTTCACGGGGGAGATGACCCCCCCGGGCCCTCGCATGACCTCGGCGCAGAAGTGCTTGCGTGTGACCGATGTCGAATTCGTAGGCGACTCCACCCACCTCTCATTCTTCGAAATGCTGGGCAACTTCAGTGTAGGCGACTATTTCAAGAAAGAGGCGATCACCAACGCGTGGGAGTTTGTGACAGGTAAACTGGAGCTTGAAAGAGAACGACTGTGGGCGACGGTGTTCGTGGGCGACGACGAGGCACTTGGCTACTGGACTGAAACGGGGATTCCGGAAGAGCGCATACGTAGCTTTGGCGAGGCGGATAATTTCTGGGGCCCGGCTGGCAACGAAGGCCCATGCGGCCCGTGCAGCGAGATTCACTACGACTTTGGCGATGCTCTCGGTTGCCGACAAGCTGACTGCGGCCCCAACTGTGAGAACATAGTTGCGGTCACCGGCCAGAAGTGCGAACGCTTCGTGGAGCTGTGGAACCTTGTGTTCATGCAGTTCTACCAGGCTCAAGACCGCACTCGTACCCCTCTGCCTGCGCCCAATATAGATACCGGCATGGGCCTTGAACGGTGCGCCGTTATCCTACAGGGCAAACGTAACATCTACGACACGGATATCTTCCATGCTCTTGTACAAAAGGTCGCCGAACTCTGTGGAAAGCAGTACGGCAAGGACAAGGACACCGACTATGCAATGCGCGTTGTCGCTGAACACTCCCGGAGTGCAGCGTTCCTCATAAGCGATGGTGTTGTGCCAGGTAACGATGGCCGTGACTACGTATTGCGGAAAATCATCCGCCGTGCCATACGGTATGCGAAGAAGCTGGGGTTGGACGAACCCTTTATGTCCGAAGTAGTAACACTCGTTATAGAGCGTATGAAACACCAGTATCCAGACCTTGCGGAGCGCCAAGAGTTCATTCTGAATGTAATGTGGTTGGAGGAGGAGCGGTTTGGGGTAACGCTGGAGCGTGGCATTGAAAGACTTGGAGGGGCTATATACGCCCTTAAATCGGTTGTACCTGGTAAGCTAGTTTTTGAGCTACATGACACCTACGGCTTTCCTCCCGAATTGACTGAAGAAATAGCAAGAGAGAATGGTCTAGAAGGTATAGACATGGAGGGCTTCGAGGAAGAAATGGAGGCCCAGAGGGAACGGGCACGCTCTGCCAGCCACTTTGGTGGGGACTTCGATGCGGCGCGGGTTTATCAGGAGTTGGGTATCGGCTCAACCACTTTCCTTGGCTATGAGGCACTTACCGCAACGTCGGTAGTGGTCGGGTTGCTTGCTGAGGGTCAGCCTGTAAACCAGGCCACCACTGGCGAAAAAGTAGAGATAATTTTAAGAGAGACCTCATTCTACTCCGAGATGGGCGGCCAGATGGGCGACGCAGGTGAGATAGTGGGGCAGGGGGTAGCCCTGCGCGTTGAGGACACTCAGTCCCCTGTTGCAGGACTCATTGTTCATCAGTGTACGGTGATAAATGGCACCATATCCCTCGGCGATACCGTCGACTCCGTGGTGAATACCAATCGTCGGCAGGACACGGCCTGCAACCACACCGCCACCCATATGCTCCACGCCGCATTGCGTCAGGTCCTTGGCTCACACGTCCGTCAGCACGGCTCACTGGTGACACCCGACCGCCTGCGCTTCGACTTCACTCACGTCAGCCAGCCCACTGCGGATGAACTGAGGGAGGTACAGCGTCTTACCAACGAGAAGATACGGGAGAACTTGGCGGTGAACTCCCAGGAGACCACATACCGACAGGCCGTTTCTCAGGGCGCACTGGCCTTTTTCGGCGACAGGTATGGCGACCAGGTGCGTGTCGTTGAGGTCGCCAATGAGGTCGCCAATGGTGCTCCATTCAGCCTTGAGGTCTGCGGTGGTACACACGTGCACCGCACGGGGGACATCGGCTACTGTCACATCGTATCCGAGAGTAGCATCGGCTCCGGCCTGCGTCGTATTGAGGCTGTGACCGGCCGTGCCGCTGAGACTCTTTTGTCTCAGCACTCGATCTCTCTGGAGGACATTGCACAAAAATTGCAGGTTCCCACGGACGAACTGGTGTCTAGGGTTGAAGGCCTGTTGACGGACATTGAACAGACACAGAAGCGAGCAGAAACCCTTGAGCGCGAACTGCTCAAACGTCAGGTGGCTGAGCTACCCCGGAAGCAGGTTGCGGGTGTGAACGTCGTTGCAGGCGAACTGAAGGTCTCCAATGCTGATTTCCTGCGTGAGGCTGGCGATTGGCTTAAGAACGACATAAAAAGCGGTGTTGTTGTCCTCGGTACCGTCTTGGAGCAACGACCCTCCATGATGATTATGGCAACAGCGGACATAGTTGAGCAGGGATTCCATTCCGGTAACGTGGTGAAGGAAGCGGCCAAGGCTATGGGTGGGGGAGGGGGTGGTCGTCCTGAGATGGCCCAGGCCGGAGGTCGTGAGATGGGCAAGCTCAAGGAAGCTCTGAGCGCGGCCGAGGAGGAGGTGAGGCGGTGGAGGGAGAAGCCTTAAACCTAAGAAGAATACTGGGGCTGGACGTAGGCGGGAGCCGTATCGGTGTTGCCGTAGCCGACGGTACAGGTATTATCGTCAGCCCTCTGCCAGCGATTAAACGGATCACCCTTGAAGACGACCTCAAGGCCGTGGTACGTTTGACGGGAGAACACGAGGTTAGGGCTGTCGTGGTTGGGTTGCCAATATCCCTCAACGGCAGGTTGGAGCATCAGGCCCGTCTGATACGGCGGTTCATCCTGGACCTCACCAAAGAGTCGCCCGTTCCGGTGTATTCTCAGGACGAGCGGTTTTCCACCGCGGAGGCCGAGCGCCTTCTTCGAGAAGGCGGACATCAGCCTTCTCGGGAAAAGGGCTTGCGTGACTCGGCATCGGCTGCGGTGATACTACGGGCATACCTGGACTCTGAACACAACCGTCACAGTGTCTAATGTGTGCAGGACTCGCTCTGCCTGATTGCCTTGCCTGAAATGTCCCTCGACTGCTATACTCGTCTCGCATTGATAGCTATGATTTCCAGTAGGGCGTACTGCAATGACTAAGCGCATCTTTCTAATAGGCCATCCAGTTGGTCACTCCGTCTCGCCCGCTTTTCAACAGGCTGCCCTAGACCATTATGCTTTGGATGTGCGGTATGAGGCGATGGACGTGGATGTTTCGTCGTTGTCCAGTGTCGTGTCAGGACTGCGTGCCTCCGATGTTATGGGCGCCAACGTCACAGTGCCGCACAAACAGGCCGTGATGGCTTTCATCGACGAATTGGACGAGGAGGCGCGTCTCATTGGGGCAGTTAACACCATTGAGAACCGCGAAGGTACACTTGTCGGCCATAACACCGATGCCAAGGGTTTCTTGAAAGCACTTAAAGAGGAATCTGGCTTCGATCCGAAAGGTAATAACGTCTTAGTTTTTGGGGCAGGAGGGGCTGCCAGGGCCGTTGTTGTAGCATTGGTCGGAGCCGAGGCAAAATCCCTGGTCGTCGCCAATCGCACCTTGGAGCGGGCAGCATCCTTGGTGGAAAGCCTGCAATTCACCCTGACACTCGCCGAGACGATTGAATTGAAATCCGATTCATTGGGTTCGGTGGCCGCGGGTAGCCAGCTCATAGTCAACTGCACATCAATTGGCATGAGCGGAGGAGAAGGGCAGGGTGAGACTCCCCTTATGTCTGATATGATACCTTCTGGTGCTTTGGTCTGCGACCTAGTATACAATCCAAGGGAAACTCCGCTCATGCGTGAGGCGGCGAAAGCCGAGGCGCAGGTGCTGAGTGGTCTGCCAATGCTGGTGTACCAGGGAGCCGCGGCCTTTGAACTGTGGACTGGCAAAGAGGCCCCTGTCAAAGTGATGTTCGAGACTGCCGAAAAGGCCCTTACGGCTAGATAGTTGCTTGGGAGTTGATGGAGTCGGTTGTTCGCTAGTACCTGGTTGGCAGAAACTATGAACAATCCTAAAAAGCACAAGAATTTGCGAGGAGTTAATTGATGTTACGATTTCTTACAGCGGGAGAGTCCCACGGCAAAAACCTCACCGTTATTGTGGAAGGGATTCCCGCGAATCTCCCAATCACGGAAGAGTTCATAGAGCGTCACATGGCCCGTCGGCAGGTTGGCTACGGCCGTGGCGGTCGTATGCTGATTGAGAAAGACCGCGCTGAGATTCTCGCGGGAGTCAGGCACGGCGTAACAATGGGTTCGCCCATATCCATGCTCGTAGTGAACAGGGACTTCACTACAGGCAAGGGCCCGGATGGCGTGCCCTGGATAGATGAGATGAGCGTTGCTCCCTCCGATGTCCCTTTTGAGTCAATTATTAATATGAGGCCGGGCCACGCTGACACACCTGGTATTGTGAAATATATGCAGACCGATGCTCGCAACATCCTAGAACGGTCCAGTGCGAGAGAAAGCGCTGCGCGGGTGGCTGCGGGTGCGCTTGCTCAACGGTTCCTTGAAGAGTTCGGCATTGAAGTGCATGGCCATGTGCTGTGTATCGGAGGAATTCACGCAAAGACCTCTGATAGCGTTGACTGGGACGCGTTGGAAGCGACACCATACCATCGCGAGAACACAGATGCTTCCAAAATGGCTGCGGTTCGCTGTGCCGACCCGGAAGCTGCGGAGCGTATGATCACAGAAATCGACGCTGCGCGCGAGGCTGGCGACAGCGTTGGCGGTATCATAGAAGTGGTTGCCACGGGCGCACCGATAGGTCTTGGTAGCCATATCCAGTGGGATCGCAAGCTGACCAGCAAGCTGGCGGCCGCGGTGATGAGTATCAACGCAGTCAAGGGAGTGGAGTTCGGCGCGGGTTTTGTTCAGGCGGACATGCGGGGTTCTCAGGTGCACGATGTTGTCAAGCCCTTGGAAGAGTGGGAACGTGGTTCAGATGAAAGATTGATGCGTCCCTGGCCCCGTCGTAGTAATAACTCAGGTGGCCTTGAGGGCGGTATGACCACCGGCGAGCCACTGGTTGTACGTGCTATCGTGAAGCCAATTGCAACAATAATGAACGGGTTGGAGACTGTGGAGTTGACCACCGGCGGGTTTGTTGAGCGCGCTCACTTCGAGCGCAGCGATATTACATTTGTACCAACCTGCGCTGTCATCGGCGAGGCCATGGTGGCACTGACCCTCGCAGATGCCATGCTGGAGAAGTTCGGCGGCGATCACATCGAAGAGACCAAGCGCAACTGGAGTTCCTACATGGCATCCACCGGACCGCGTGGGCTGTAGACAAGCGACCGGGGAGTTATCTGACTTTTGCTTTGGGCACCAGTTCGTAATGGATGTCTCAGTTTACGTTCTGGTTTAGTACATCAAGGAAGTGTTCCATCTCGCCTATGTACCGCCTTACGCTGTTGAAAAGGCATGGGTACAGGCAAATCTGGGCGTCGTCGTCAAAGCCTATCATGATGACATCACGCATGTCGCACCCTAAAGGTCAGTCTCGGATATATCTATGCCGGCGTTGGTGTTCTGCTCCCACATCTCATAGAACTCTGCAACACCGCTGTGCAGAGCGACGAGATACTGTTCCTTGTTCATGTTGGAACACTCCTCTTCCTGTGCAAAATGTGGCAATATTAACACATTACAATGGGACATCTGGCTTATTGAAATGTTACGTGGCTGGGGTATCCGTATGGATTTTCAACGAACTTGCAAAAATCCTTCCCGTAGGAAAAGAATCCGTAGTTCTTTACAGCGGATGCCTTTATGGGTGCAGGGCGTACCCTGCTACTGATATAATCAGCCAAAAGCTGTAGAGATGGCTGAAACTGTAGAGATGGCTAGTAATACACAAGAACAAGACGGCTATCGGCGCATCGTCGTCAAGGCGGGGACCAACGTCCTCACCGGAGGCAGCGATGAACTCGATTACAATCTGATGACTTCGCTGGTCGCGCAGATAGCCGACCTGCACAGTCGCGGCATGGAGGTGCTGCTGGTGACCTCCGGTGCCATTGCGGCTGGCGGGCACCTGCTGGACACTGCCAGGGAACGTGAGGACATTCCATTTCGTCAGGTGCTGGCGGCTGTGGGGCAGAGCCGTCTCATGCACACATACGCTCAGCTTTTCGAGAAGCACAGCATAACCGTTGCCCAAGCACTTCTGTCCAGAGAGAACATTACGGATCGTGAGGGGTACCTCAACGTGAGGAACACCCTGTCGGCCCTGCTGGACTTGAGGGTCATACCAATAATTAACGAGAACGACGTGGTGGCTGTGGAGGAGATAGGGGTTGAAGTATTTGGCGACAACGACAACCTTTCGGCGATGGTCGCCAATCTGGTGGATGCCGACCTCCTTATCATCCTCAGCGATATCGACGGGCTTCACACCGCCGATCCTCACGAGGACCCGGACGCAAAACTCATTTCTAATGTAGAGCGTGTTGACGAGGCCATAGAGTCCCTGGCCGGGGCCAACCACAGCTCAAGGAGCCGCGGTGGTATGCAGGCTAAGCTGGAGGCCATAAAACTGGCCGCGGCCTCAGGCGTAGCTGTTGCCCTGGTCAACGGCAGAGAACAGGGAGTCCTGCCACGCTTGGTATACGGAGAGTCAGTCGGCACCTTCTTTGCTCCAACTGGCAACAAGGTGGAGAGTCGCAAGCGGTGGATGCTAAGCGGCCTCTCGACGCGTGGTCGCATAGTTGTGGATGCAGGGGCCGCCGATGCGCTTCGCAGAAATCACGGCAGTCTGCTGCCCGCGGGTATAAGGGAAGTGAACGGTGACTTTAAGCGAGGCGACATCATATTGGTGGTAGGGCAGGAAGGGGAGAGGGTGGCGTGCGGCATTGCTAGCTATGGTGCCGTTGACGTGGCGGCAATCAAGGGCCTGCGTTCCGACAAGATACGGGAGGCCCTTGGCTACGAGTACGGCGAAGAAGTGCTCCACCGCAATAATATGGTATTGTTGTAGATACGATGATGAATACCAATGTGCCCCATGATTGGGTGCTTACCAAACAGAGATTGATGCCATGAGCACAGCCATATATGAGTTGACCACCAAGGGGAAATTAGCCCGCGACGCGGCCAAGAAGCTGGCGCGTCTGTCGACCAGAGTCAAGGACCAGGCGCTGTCGAACATCGCGGAAGACATCAAGAGCCGTGAAGCGGAGATACTTTCGGCCAATGCCAAGGACATCCAGGCAGGCAGGAAGAAGGGACTCAGCGAGGCCTTGCTGGACCGTCTCTTGCTGAACACATCCCGGTTGGAAGGCATGGCCACCGATGTACTGGCTGTGGCCGCTCTGCCGGACCCTATAGGGGAGACCTTCGAACAGCGCATCATGCCAAACGGCCTTCAGATAGGCCGACGTCGTGTGCCTTTGGGTGTCATCGGCGCCATATACGAGAGCCGCCCAAACATAACCGTGGATATTTCTGTCCTGTGTCTCAAGTCAGGGAACGCCGTTATCATGCGTGGGGGCAGCGAAGCCATCCACTCCAACACGGTGCTGGCCAGGGTGGTGCGGGACTCCATAGCCGGGGCGGGTGTGCCCCAGGACGCGGTGCAGTTCATTGACTCGCCGGACAGAGCGATGGTGGAGCGCATGTTGTCCCTGAAGGAATACATAGACCTGATGATACCCCGCGGCGGTGCCGACTTCATCCGTTTCGTTGGCGAAAACGCCAGGATGCCGGTTATCACCGGAGGTGTCGGCGTGTGCCATACCTATGTGGACAAAGACGCTAACGTGGAGAATGCTGTGGCCATCGCCTACAACGCCAAGGTGCAGCGGCCCACTGTCTGTAATGCGCTGGACACGCTTCTGGTGCACTCTGAGGTGGCACCAAGATATCTGCCAGCCATAGCAAAGGAATGGGCTAAGGCAGGAGTGGAGATGCACTGCGATCTACGTGCGCTTAGGATTCTCGGCCCTTCTGAGGTGTTGAACCTGAAGTCAGCCACCGAGGAGGACTGGGGTATGGAGTTTCTCTCACTCACAGCCGCGGTGAAGGTGGTGGACTCTCTGGACGAAGCACTGGAACACATTGAGCAGTACGGCTCAGGCCACTCTGAGGCGATTATCACCGAGGACTACTCTAAGGCCATGCGGTTCCTGGACGATGTGGACGCCGCCGCTGTGTTTGTAAACGCTAGCACTCGTTTCACCGATGGGAGCCAGTTTGGCTTAGGCGCGGAGGTCGCAATCAGCACAAATAAGATGCACGCCCGCGGCCCGATGGGTCTCAGGGAGTTGACGTCATACAAGTGGATCGTCCTTGGCACGGGCCAGGTGCGGAGCTAGAGCCGCAGGCGCGGCTTAGTGGTACATGCGCAAACAAGTGTGTAAACTCGGAACACTGAAGTGCTCAAATTGTTCAAGGTGTTGCCGGAACAGGAACCTAGATATGGAGAACACACATGGCTGACTATGGCTTTCAACGGGAATGTCGCACACCATACTCTGAGGTATATACTGTCCTTGACGAGAACGAGCCTATAGGTTGCCTTGACTTCACCTGTCTCTCGCCGTGATTCACGCCAACCTATGCATAGATGAGAGTTTCACCAATGAGTCAATCCAGGAACTCATAGAATACATAGACGAGGAGATAGTGGCCGTGGTTGGGGTCTCCAGAGATGAGTGCACCATGGACGTGATGTGGGTGTGTTCAGCAACCATGAGTTCGGTGGAAACGGAGACGTGGGAGGGGTGTAGCACGGTTCAGCCCGAGCGGTTCGCAAATTGACTGGTTGGCAACTCTGCCCTAAAGTCCTCTGGGCTGCTCTTCCAGCGTCACCTGATAGCTCTTGGTATCGTTACCGCGCACTATCGTTACCTCGGTCTCGTGACCAATATCGTATCCACGTATCGCCCTCTGAAGCTGTTTGACAGTGTTCACATCCGTTCCATCGAATGCGATGATTACGTCTCCTGTGCGGATGCCAGAAAGTAGAGCTGGTCCTCCGTTGTCAACGCTGTCTATCAGGACTCCGCGGCTGACCGAGATACTTTCTTGAGAGGCGATGATTGGTGTCATCTCCCTGACCCCAACACCAAGCCAGGCAAATATGACACGACCGTGCTCAAGGATGGATTCCACCACAGGTGCTACAGTGAAGGTGCTCACGGCGAACCCGATTCCTTCTCCTCGTTGAGTCCTTGCCGTGTTTATCCCAACTACCTTACCGTTCAAGTTGACCAGTGGCCCACCGCTATTGCCAGGGTTGATGGCGGCATCGGTCTGAATCATGTCGAAGAGACGTGAGTCCTCGGTGTCAACGACCCTGTCAAGGGCACCAACGATGCCAAGTGTCACGGTGGGCCCTCCGTGTAAATCAAGGGCGTTGCCTATGGCTATAACCCAGTCTCCTACCCTCAGCTTCTCCGGGTCTGCGAAATCCACAGCATTGTAGTCACCCTTTGGAATCTTGATGACCGCTAGGTCTGAGGTCGGGTCGCGACCGATTAGATCCGCCTCAAAGGTGCGTTCGTCCACCAGGAAAACGGTTATCCTAGTTGCGCCCTCTATTACGTGATTGTTGGTTACTATCAGGCCTTCAGCGTCAAAGATGACTCCGGTTCCGGCGCTGTTCTGCTCCACAGTTTCGCAACCATAGAAAAAATCGCACTGCCTAATCGGTGTCCTGACGGCAATGGATACAACCGAGGGTTTCACATCTGCCACCACATTGGATACGGACGGCAGAAAAGACCCTGCGGCGTTTGGTACAGACATCGTTGACGTAGCAGTTGCTGATGGGGTTGCGCTTGGTGTGCCGGTGGGGTCAACCCCAGTGGTACACGCCAGAGTCGTGAGTGGTAGAATGACAATCGAAATAACAAGCCACGAGATATGTTTTCCATGCAATGGCGTACTTTGGTAAAACTTTCTTAGCAGTCGTAAGATAACCAATACTGTTGAAATGGCCCACAATGGATTGCCTTGGAACCTGCGAAAGCGGCAGGCTATCATAGTTCCTACTCCCGGCTTACAGGTCCCAGGTTGGCCTTAGCTATTTCCACAATGTCTTCCAGTTGCCTCTCTTTGGCAGAGTTGAAGGTGGTATAGCGATAGGTTATGAGTGAACCGAAGAGAAGGATTATTGCCGATACGTACACCCACGTGAGCAAAGCGACTATGCTGCCAACTGAGCCGTATACGTTGGAGTACACCGAATAGCTGCTCACATACCACACAAACGCGTTTTTGATAAACTCAAATGTGAGCGTAGCGGCAACAGATCCCGGCAAGACATTCCTTAGCTTGACCTTCGTGTTGGGAAGGAACCAGTAGATACTTGTGAAGACAAGGAACGACAGGGCCGGAGGAATCAGAGAAGCCAGTCTATCCCAAATGAGATCGCCGTTGATGGCGGTTTCTCTGGTTATGAACTCCAGTATTTCTCTCAGGTAGGCAAGGATTGCCGTGGATGAAATGGACACTATCATCAGGATGGCGGCTCCCAGCATGAGGGAGATATCTATGAGGCGTTCCTGAAGAAACGGCCTTGGCCTTGTTATTCCCCAAGTGGCGTTGACACCCTTACGTATGGCACCGAAGACGGCTGTTCCTGCCCACAACAGACCCAGAATACCAGCGGACCCGGCAAGGCTTCTGCTGGTGAGTGTGCCGGTAAGAACATCGCTGACAGTCTTTTTGGAGACTGGGGCCTGCTCTGCGGCGCGCTGGGCCAAGTCTTCGATGGAATTTGGCCCCAGAAAGAAACTCAGCCCGAAGATGATCGCCAGAGCCAGCGGGAACAGGGAAAACAGGGCATAGTAGGATATAGCAGCGGCTAGCTGGGGTCCGTTCTTCCCCAAGAAGTCGTTAACAGCCCGGATACAAATACCTAAAAAATAGAAAAGTCCAGTTAGCACATTCCAGTTCCCATGGCTTATTTTAGCCAGTCAGCATCCTATGTAATCCTCTCGGAAATGTCAAGTTGAATCACAGGGCATTCGTGTGTGAAGCACTATATATAGCCCAATTATGACGAGACCCTAGATGGAAATACTACGGTGGAAATGGACTGTCTGATCGCCGCTCAGAGGTCTTTGCAGGCCTGCATACACATGAAACGCATGCCCGTATCGCGCCTTGTTAGGAGTCCGATATGGATGTTCCATAAGAAAGTGGGCATGTCGGAGATCCACGCATCTTGATTTGGCCTTCTACCACTCGTATAATCAAGCCAGTTGCGATTGTTTTATTACTCTCTACAAATGGAAAACACTTCACATATCACTGAGTTCAAGGTGGGATACGAGTTCGGTCCCGTACGGTTCCAGCTTAATTCCGAGGAAGTGGCTCTATATCTCCAGGCTGCTGGGGAGTCGAATGATCTCTTTAGCAAGCAGAATCTTGTTCCTCTCACAGCCCTTGCGGCTTTTGGTCTGAGGGGCATCCTGATAGAGATACAACTTCCTCCTGGGGCCATTCACTCTGCCCAGGCAACAACTGTCTTTAGATCAATCACGTCCGACGAAGTCATCGTCTTCCGAGCAATACTTGCACAGAACGCTGTCTGGAAGGGCTGGCGATTTGTAACGGTGGACTACAAGGGCATCGACGGAGATGAGCGTCAGGTACTCCAGGGAAGGAGCACCGTGGTCATACCAGAAGATTCGGTAGGAGATACCGGTCAATGAGACTCGGCGATGTTCTTCCCTCCATAAGCAAGATAGTGATTCAGGAAGATATCAAGATGTATGCAGACGCCAGTGGCGACCAAAACCCACTCCATCAAGACCCTGCGTTTGCTGCCTCCACTCACTTTGGGCGTGTTGTGGCACACGGTATGTTGGTACTCGCCTATGTATCTGAGATGATGGACCAGAGCTTTGGACGTTACTGGCTGGAGACCGGAGGCCTCAAGACACGTTTTCGCGCTCCGGTATATCCCGGAGATCGTGTGGCTACCTTCGGAGAAGTCACGAATCTGGTTGAAGAGGACGGCAATCTTCATCTAACATGCCTCATAGGGTGCCGTAATGAGCGCGGCGAAGAGGTGATAAACGGAGAGGCATGGGTTACTGTGCCAAATCAAAACAGTGAAGATATAACACAGTGACCAACGCGAAAGAAAAACCCAGATATCGCATAGCAGTGGACGCCATGGGCGGCGACCACGCCCCTGCCGAGATAGTCCGCGGGGCTGTGGATGCAGCAGCCAGGGGCGATGTGAAAGTGTTGCTGGTGGGAGACCATGAAGCAATAGGAATGAATTTACCCTCGCCCGTCCCTGACACTCTTCAGATCATTCCGTCCCAGGGAGTGATAACGGAGGACGAGCATCCGCTGGAGGCTCTCCGCTCCAAACCAAAGGCCTCCATCATTGTGGCAGCTGGACTGGTTAAGGCTGGTAAAGCCGATGCCTACGTTACAATGGGCTCCACCGGGGCAGCTATGGCAGCTGGTGTTGTTGCCCTTGGAAACTTGGAAGGGATTGATAGGCCTGCTTTGGGGGGGCCATTTCTAGGCCTGGCTCCTAGGACTATACTTGTAGATTTGGGAGCCAGCATAGATAGTCGTCCTGCACAGCTGGTTAACTATGGTGTCCTTGGTTCCGTGTTTGCCAAGGTCTTTCTTGGCATTGATAATCCGAGTGTTGCCCTGCTGAGCGTGGGTTCGGAAGAAGGAAAGGGTAACCGACAGGTCAGAGAGGCATCACAGCTTTTGCGCCGGAGCGGACTGAACTTCATAGGAAACGTGGAAGGTGTAGATATTCCACTGGGGAAGGCCGACGTTGTGGTCTGCGATGGCTTTGTGGGCAATATACTTATGAAATTCGCCGAGGGACTGGGAATGGCCGTGGTGGACTACCTCAAGGCGAGGACACCGAAGGGTGCGGAGAAAATGGCGGGGGAACTACTTGGAGAGTTGTCCAACCTCACCAACTACGTGGAGTATAGAGGTGGTGGCCCTCTTCTTGGCTTGAATGGCGTTGGCATAGTGGGTCATGGCAGGTCCAAAGCCGCCTCCGTCACAGCCGCTATCTACAGCGCTTATATAGCTCTCGAGGGCGGCCTAGTGGACTTGATGCGCAGTGAGCTAGCACGTGTGCGCCTGAATGTGCCTAATGTGAAGAATGAGCAGGAGAAATAGCTTGACCATAGATGGGAAAGTAGCCCTCATAACCGGCGGTTCAAGGGGAATAGGCAGAGCTGTTGCACTCAGACTGGCTAGGGACGGCGCAAAGATAGCCGTCAACTACAAGTCGAACGAAGAGGCTGCCAAGTGGGTGGTGGACGCGGTTGCCGAGATGGGCGGAGAGGCTATGGCCGTGGCCGCCGATGTGGCCCAGAGAGCCGAGGTAGAGGATATGGTCAAACGGATTGTGGACTCATGGGGCGGCGTCGACATCCTTGTGAATAACGCAGGCGTCATCCACGACGGTCTGCTGATGCGGATGACGGAAGAGGTGTGGGATGAGGTTATCAGTACCAACCTCAAGGGTACGTACAACTGCACCAAAGAAGTCCTCAGATTCATGGTGCGCAAACGATGGGGCCGTGTGATCAGCGTTGTATCTGTGGTTGGCCTGGAAGGCAATCCCGGCCAATCCAACTATGCCGCTTCCAAGGCTGGCGTGATAGCCTTTTCAAGGAGTATTGCCAAAGAGGTGGCTTCCCGTAACATCACCGTTAATTCAGTAGCTCCGGGTTATATTGCCACTGAGATAGTGGCCGATCTATCCCCGGAATTCAAAGAGTTGATATTTTCACGAATCCCTCAGAATCGGTTTGGTACAGTGGATGACGTGGCCAACATGGTCGGCTATCTTGCCAGCGAAGAAGCCAACTACATAACCGGCGAAGTTATACGGGTGGATGGTGGCATAGAGCTTTGAGGATTTTCCGGCAATCTGTGAGTCTGTTATGTCCCTCAACGGAAAAATAGCCCTCGTCACAGGCGGTTCCAGAGGAATAGGTCGTACCATATCGCTGGAATTGGCTAAGCAGGGTGCTAGTGTCATCGTTAACTATGCCCGCAATGCTAAGGAAGCCAACGCAACCGCCGCCGACATCCGCGTACTTGGAGTATCCGCACTTCCATTGAGGGCACACCTTGGGGAGCCGGACAGGATACATGAGATGTTCCAGCGCGTCGAAAAAGAGTTCGGGCGGCTGGACATACTGGTGAATAATGCTGCCTCAGGCGTGCAGAGAACAGCGCTTGAACTGGAGACCAAACACTGGGATTGGACCCTGGACATAAACACCAGGGCTCCGTGGCTATGTGCCAAGGAGGCGGCAGCCATTATGCCCAGTGGAGGCCGCATCATAAATATAACCAGCCTTGGCTCGCACCTTGTTCTTCCCAACTATCTGGCCGTTGGCGTATCCAAGGCTGGACTTGAGGCCCTGACTCGCTATCTTGCGGTGGAGTTTGCGTCTCTTGGCATCGCGGTCAACGCGGTCGCAGGCGGTGTTGTGGATACCGACGCTTTGAAACACTTTAAGAACCGCGAAGAGATGATCGGTGATTCTCTCGAACGCACCCCGGCGGGACGCCTGGTCACGTCTGAAGACATGGCGCGTGTGGTGGCTTTCCTGTGTAGCGATGGGGCGGAAATGATACGAGGACAGGTGCTTGTTGTAGACGGAGGAATCTCGTTGCAGGGGCTGTTGTGAATAAGCCCTGAGGGAACCAGTTAGGCCTTTTTCACAGGCAACTCAAGTACCTTGCCCTTGGTCAGCCTGTCACCGATTCTCACGTCAACTTCCCTGCCCGGCTCCGCGTAGCTGGTACGTATATATCCCAGTGCCAGAGCGTATCCGAGTATGGGAGAATCCACAACCGAGGTGAGAATTCCAGCGTCCTTGCCTTCGATTTCCATGTGCGTTGCAATCGCCGGGCTGTCCTCTTCAAAGGCAATGGCCATAAGATGCTTCTGCACCTTGTCATAAGTGTTCAGCCGAAGGACCACCTCCTGGCCTATGTAGCAGCCTTTAACGTAACTGATGGAGGAGTTAAGGCCTGCTTCAAGAGGATTGAACTCCTCTCCCATCTCACGTCCATAGCGTGGCACTCCCTGCTCAACACGAACCGTCTCAAGGGCTTCTTCCCCCACAGCAACTGCCCCTGCCTGCGCGAGAGCGGCCCATACTTTTTCCGCCTGTGGCCTGGTGGTCAGCAGATCATAGCTGGCAATACCAAGGACATCGGTCCTTATGACAGGGAGTTGAATGTCTCCAATGGTCACTTCTGCTACGCCATAGAGTGGCAATGCTTCTGCGGCTGCTGTTCCAAGGATTTTGCCAGCCTTCGGTCCCATCAGAGATATCAGCGCAGTCTCTTCGGTTACGTCTTCAACGGTTACATCCTCACCGAAGGTGTAGAGGTCAAGCCACTCTACTACCTTTGAAGGGGTCTGCGGGCTGGTGATGACGAGCAGGTCTTCTCCCATGTTCATCACTAGCAACAGGTCTATAATGCGGCCCTTGTTTGTGGTGAGGACTGTCGAGACTCCCTCTCCACTGGGCATGTCTATGACCTTGTTGCTTGAGAGGCGGTTGAGGAGGTCTAGGGCGTCATTTCCACCTATCCTAAGACGCCCGTAGTAAGACCGGTCGACTAGGGCTGCTCCCTCACGTATGGCACGGTACTCTTCCAATGTGGTGCTGAAGCTCTGAGGCAGTGTCCAGCCATCTTTGTCGGCGAAGACAGCGTTGGCTCTCTTCTGCGCTTCGTTGAGGGGAGTGATTCTATTCAGAACAATCTCTTGCATAATCTTGCTGAAACAGACAACCCGTCCGAAAACATGATCTTCCCAGACGGCCAGCGTCGTGTAAATGTGGTACTTGGGTGGCGATCCTCTATACGGAGAAGGAGGTGCCGCAGCCGCAGGTGGTTTTGGCGTTGGGGTTGTTGAAAGCGAAGCCCCTGCCATTCAGGTCGTCGCCGTACTCCAAGACCGTGCCTGCTAGGAAAACGTAACTCTTTTTGTCGATGAAGAGCTTGATGCCGTTTTCCTCAATAACCTTATCATTTGGCTGAGGTTCATGGTCTATGGAAAGGGTATATGTAAGACCAGAACAACCGCCGCCCTTTACTCCCACCCGAAGCCCGAAGTCCCCAAGGTTGTCCTTATTTGCGAACTCTTTGGCTTTCTTGGCCGCTTTGTCCGATATACTGATGGTCAGTGGCATATGGTTCCAACCTTCTTAGGACATCTAATGCCCAAGTATTTATGTTTCTATTCTAACCATTGCAGACCAACAGGTCAATGCAACCCACTTGGCATTCGGTCAATCACGGTATGCTTCTTTCCAGAACTTCCTTGACACCCTTCTTACCCCAAAAGTATCATACTACGTGGTGCGTTTCACAGGGGATTAGTTTATCCTCGTAGCGCGCGTCGTTTGTTTAGTGGGGCCAGTAGCTCAGTTGGTTAGAGCGCAGTCCTGATAAGACTGAGGTCCCTGGTTCGAATCCAGGCTGGCCCACCAATCATAATTTTCCCACACCAGAAGATTGAGACTTTCGTTGAGATATCTATTGCTCGCTCTTATTTTCTTGGAAGGAGTGAGCAATAGAGCGTAGTAGCCCATACTCGGAATGGTTTAAGATCTTCGAGGCATGCCTAATGTTAAAGGTCTTACGGCGAACCTTGTACACCTATATGACCTATATGCAATCTGGCGATCTCCCTTACTATCAACTCCAGGTCAGCTGACACAGACGTATCAGACCCGAATAGCAAGGTATCGTGGGTCACCACTAGGAGAAACATTGAGAGTTCGAAAATGAAGCCGACGTTATGGATCTGGTTCTTAGAACAGGGGACATATAGATATATCTCAGTCAGTCGCCGCTACTTATTTATAAGATTGTGTACCTTCCTCGCTATGAGTAGCTGCAGCCTAAATTCCGGAAAGTCCGGTGTTGCCGTAATGGTGTAAGAATCCAGCCCATACTAAATACCAATCTCTCTCCGGAATCTCCAATCGACGTGAGCTTTACCACGTATTCATACGTTAGATTGAGATCTCTTGAGCCTCCACACGCTTGACACTATGCGGTCCACGAGGATCCCCTCAAGCTCTCCTTGTGGTTGAAGCTCAGCCACCAGCCTCTCCTCTAACCCGGTTAGAGCCTCTTCATTCTCGTTGGTGAGCAGTATCTCATCAGTAAGGAGGCCATGCTTCAGAGCATTGAGACGGGTTACAGCCTTGCCCTCCGCAGTCTTAACACCGCCCTTCTTAGCATTCCGCTTATTCGCTACAAGCTGTTTCTTGGATACCATCATTCTCCATCTCCTAAGGTAGGGCCTTTGGCAGTCCTGGAACTGTCAGCCTCATGGTCACTTACAGTCTGCAAACCGCTAAGCCATACCCCTCTTTTCTATTTGTCATGAATCTTCATGGCGCACTCGGCATTCTGCCAGACCCTCCGCACCTAGGGCACTTGGCATACGCTCCCTGGGAGGGGTAGAGTACCCTGAAGAGAAGGAGAAACGTGTCCCAAGAACAGAGAACACAAGACCAAGCGATAGAGGAGCGTCATATCGAGCTTATCAGAGTGCTTCTTGATTCGTTCAACTCTTAAGGCCCAACCACACCCCGAGTTGTTAACACTATTGCCATGGGTGTTAACAAGATAACTATATCGCTAAGGATAGAAGGAGCGAGATGGAAGAGAAAGGCGTGACTCGGATTAAAGGGCTATTTCTGGATAGAGCACAGGACAAGATATTGCCTCGTCTCAGTTGTGCCCATTGCGGCAGTATTATTGCGAGGGCTGACATGGCTCTGATAACCACCGATTGGGATGGAATCGTCGGCAAGACCGTTCATAGGGCTTGTGACGAGCAGCTACCCAAGGACGAGCGGATGCCGATGAACCAGCAACTGGATACGTTCCTTTTGTATTTGCTTGGCAATACAGGTCTCCTCGATGCAGAGAGGTTTGATAAGGCCAAAGAGAAATCAGAAGCCCTGATGGCGATGTGACTGTGATGAATTAACACGCTAGTTGAAGCGTGCAGTCATACCACTCCCCACACACCAATGCAATGAGTAACACAGTAAAAGGAGACAATCTTGCGCTAGGGGTCTGAAGTTTGGATGCATCGGTTACTGCATTTGTGTGGCCTAGTTTTTTCAACGGCGATAAGGAACCATGCCGTTGCAGTGGCGATAGGTCTACTACGATGGGCTACCTAACCCACCGGAGCAAAGAGACCACTGTGATGGCGTTCTACGGTGACTGTGGAAGCGGATCGAGCCTGCAGGTCCTTAGACAGTACAATCGTCAGTTGAGCTTCATATATACGAAGGAGCGCCCCACGGCTTTTCCAATGACTCAAACGGAGGTGCATGCAATCTAGTTACCGCCTACGATATTCGGCACTGAACTGTCAATTCCCTTCGGAAATACTTAGCATAGAATCCCGCTGTTTCCTCGACTAAATCTCATCTATCGACTAGAATGAGGCTGGTTAAGACCAGATATATCACTCTAATGCAGGAATCGACTTACATAGAACCATCCGACTTCCATTTCAAGTGGGAGAGTCCCGAAGAGCGGGAGTTCACTTGGGTATGGGATGACGTCCATACTCCTATTCCCAACACGCCGCTTACAATTGCAGTCAATGCCCTCAGGAGCTTTCGCCCTGCCCCTGCCTCTTCTCCAGGTTCGGCGTCCGCTAGGCCAATGCGGCGCGTGATAAACGGATTTTCATATAGTGTTCGAACACATCAGCGAGCCGTTCCAATGGATGTCGAGGAGCGAAGGAAGAAATTAGATACACTGAGAGACGCACGTCGACTATGGGACGAGGAGTTACTTCCAACACTTATCCGTGAGATCGAAGCCATGAAGGCTACAGAACTCACGGGCGTTACTCACAATCAACTTCTGAAGCATCTGGACTCCTTCCTGGAGTACTACCAAAACCACTGGCGTATCCACGGCCAAGCCGTTGGGCCAGTGTTCACGTGTACGAGCTTCCTCGTCCCAATCTACGAAATCATTACAGGATCCACGGATGAGGCCGAGCCCTATCGTCTACTTCAGGGCTTCGATAACAAAAGCCTAGAAGTAGACAGAGAACTTCGCCAGCTTGCCAATCGCGCCAGAGATACCGCAAATGTGGCCTCCGCTTTCGATGCGGCTAACTTAGGGATCGATATCCTATTGCCGCTCAAGGAAACCGATGATGGCCGAATCTTCTTGACCCACCTCCAAGCCTTCCTAGATACTTACGGGCATCGCTCGAATGTACTCGACTTCTCCGAGCCTACGTGGCTGGAGCAACCGGACTTTGTGCTTCTCACCATCAAAGGGCTCCTACACCGCAACTTGGATCCAGAGAAGGAGACCTTCAAACTCATGTCACAGGAGCGTGATCAGCTAGTACGGCAAGCCGTGGATCGCGTTCTTGATAACGTTCCACTCAAAGACGAATTCCTAGACATCCTGAGCATTTGCCAGAATGTCTGGCCAATCCGAGAGGATCATGCCTTTTACATAGAGCAGGCTAGCGGATCCCAAATCCGCCGCGTCTTGGTAGAGTGTGGCCTTCACTTGGCTCAGGAAAACGTAATTGACTCAGACCAGGATGTCTTCTACCTCACATTGGAGGAACTGAAGGAGGCATTATCCGATCCTCAGCACGCTGATCTCAAGGGGGTTGCCCAGAGCCGTAGAGACGAGCGGGCCAGATTCATGCGTATCACCCCACCACAATTCCTAGGCAAGGCTCCCTCTGATGAAATTCTCTCAGACAACTCTGAGTCGTCCAAGTTCGTACGCGCAGTCTCTGTTCCACTTACCGAGGAGCGACCTTCACTCTTGCGAGGCGCCGCCGGCTCACCTGGTCAAGTCGTCGGTATTGCTCGTATTGTTGAAAGCCCTGAGGACTTTTGGAGGGTTCAGCCTGGTGACATCCTAGTCTGCCGCTCTACGTCACCTCCCTGGACGCCTATTTTCCCCGTGATTGGTGGCCTCGTCACTGATGCCGGAGGTGTACTTTCCCACGGGGCAATCGTTGCCCGCGAGTACAGGTTACCAGCGGTTATGGGCACCAAAGTTGCCACCCGCATAATTCAAGATGGCCAGATGCTCTCTCTGGACGGCAATGCTGGGATAGTTCATCTGCTGTAGCGCCAGCCAGGGCAGTATTTGAGACGGCTGTGAACCGTGAATTGTCTGGAGTGGATCGCTGTTTGTACGGGGCTATGTACGACGCACAGGTGGTCGGCTACGCTGATTCCAAACTTCTCTGTCTTGGCATGGAGTGGCCAGATGATCATCTAGACGTGTAGGCATTTTCGTGCAAGTGCTTCTTATCATAGACCAGAATGAGCATGTTTTAAGTGGATGCTTCTCGGCAAGAGCGATGATCGGTATTCCACACAGTGCAGTTCGGAGCAATGAAGATTAGGCCGCACCCGCGGTCCCTATATCGACGCCAACCGAGGCACCCAAGCTTCTATCCAATTGCGGTTCTTGCCAAACGTGCCCCTTTGGCGAGTTTACGCTTCCATGCTTTTTGCTCACTCAGCCAACTTGCACAGGCTGTAGCTATCCATGCCCAGACGAACACGATAGCGTTGCAATCCCTCATCGGCACGTGTGTGGAATCTAGGACAGAGTTGCTTCGACAGTTAGCGTTACGTTGCCAGTCATCATTTGCGAGATTGGGCAACCATCCTTCGCTGCCTCGGCTGCGGTCTGGAAGCCAGCGGCGTCGAGTCCGGGAACTGCCCCAACGACTTTGAGCGCGCTGGAAGTAACTTTCCAATGGCCTTCCACCTGGTCGAATGTGACTGTGGCGTCGACATCTAGCTTGGTTGGAGGCGTCCCGCTGCCGCCGAGGCCTGCTGATAAGGCCATCGAGAAGCAGCTAGCGTGTGCAGCGGCCACAAGTTCCTCTGGGCTTGTTGAACCTCCCGATTCCTCTGTCCGGGCCTTCCATGACACAGGGAGGTCATTAAATGACTTGGACGTCGTAGCGCTGACTATGCCGTTGCCTGTGCGAAGGTCACCAGTCCAGATGGCGTGTGCTGACCTGATTGTTGCCATTGATCCTCCTGATACCGCGGAATAAATGGATTATCGTAAGCGGGACTGGGGATGTCAATGGTGCGTCTATTAAAATAAAACTTGTCAACGTGCTTGGAGTTGGGAATCAACATTGACCCTGTCAGAGCAGTATTAGTGATCAGTCGAACTACCTTCTAATATCAATTGAAGGCGTTCCTCTTGACCACCAGGACATATATCGCATGCACATCTACGGCCCTAGTTACATTGGTCGGTTGAAGAGATGAGGCAATTTCATGAATGCGACCACGATTGGCGTAGGTGAAGCCGGTCGTCACCACCATGCTTGTCGGCGGAATGTCAGAGTTATAGAGGTAAGGGCTATCACTAAAGTTCAGGCCATGGGTTTTTAAAAGATCATCCGATGGAGGCATCATATTGAAGCTGACAATCTTGTCCGCTGAGCTCCGACGACATCATGGCTGAGTGGCGCTGAGTGGAGTTTGGGCCGTGGACCTGTCTATCCCTCTAATGGGTTTCTCTCTTGGCATCATGTTGCCGCAGATGACCCAGGATCTATCGCTTCTTCAGATCGAGGCTGGATTCCTCGGGTCCTCCATGTTCCTATCTTTTGTCCTAGGCTCGCTTCCAGCCAGCATTTGGTTGTCGCGCTATAGTCATAAATTGGTCACAGCCTTTGCCATAGTATGTATGGGCTTGTTT
>CAUZOU010000009.1:0-26533 GCA_963581795.1 Dehalococcoidia bacterium
AATACCTATGTGCCAGTCGCACATACAATCAGCGTGCTAGGACTGTCAATCCAAGCTAAGCCATATCAAGTGCTGAGTGACTAACTTGCCTGTGTAGGTTTCATAACCGCCTGGCCTAATACCCTGCTTAAGATGGCCTGAGCCTTCATAAAGACTTAACAATCATTCCTAACAACCCCAACCCCCCTTGAAGCTGGAACACGAATGCATATATAATCCACCAATGCGAACTGCCCGAGGCTAGATACCCTATATGACGGACACACCGGGGACGATAAGCCATGCAAGATACAACCACAACTCCAATGATAGAGGTCACCAACCTCACCAAGTATTACGGCGACTTCCCTGCTGTGGAGAACCTAAGCTTCACCGTTAACAAGGGTGAGATCCTGGGATTCCTGGGGCCGAATGCCGCCGGAAAAACAACCACCATGCGGGTTCTCACGGGGTTTATGCCACCCACCTCAGGCACCGTGAAAATTGCGGGATTCGACGTGATAGACCAGTCCTTGGAGGTACGTCGTCACATAGGATATCTTCCTGAGACTGTGCCCCTATACACAGATATGAGCATTTTGGAATACCTGGACTTTATGGGGCAGCTTAGGGGCATGGACAGGCAGTGGCGCACTCGGCGTATTAGCGAGGTTATTGATATATGCCGGCTTGGAGAGTACAGGTCGTCGCTCATAGGTAAGCTGTCCAAAGGGTTCCGTCAGCGAGTGGGGATTGCACAGGCAGTTCTCCACGAACCAGAGGTACTAATAATGGATGAACCCACCATCGGCATTGATCCCATTCAAGTGGTGGAGACACGCAATCTCATCAAGAGTTTCGGAGGGGAACATACCATTATTCTCAGCACTCACATACTCCCCGAGGTCAGCATGGTCTGCGAGCGTGTAATTATCATCCACGAAGGCCAGGTTGTAGCCATGGACCGGCCTGATAACCTGTCCGAGCGTCTCAGGGGCACTGAACGCATAGAAGCGGATATCAGAGGACCTTCTGCACAGGTGATGTCGGCTCTCAGAGATATTCCCGGCGTTCAAGAAGTGACTAGAACAGATAGGGAAGATGTAGGCATCTACAACATAGAGACATCCAGCGGGGCGGATCTCAGGGAACAGATATCAAACTTAGTGCATGATAGAGGTTGGGGTCTCCTTAGACTGCAACCCATCCAGATGAGCCTTGAGGAGATTTTCCTGCGCCTAACGGCTACGGAATCAGACACGACATGAAAAATACTTTGGTCATAGCGTGGAAGGAAACCAGGACGTATTTTGCCTCTCCAATGGCCTACATTGTCATGGCGGTATACGCAGCTCTGGCTGCCTACTACTTTGTAACCAGCATTAGCGGAGTACTGCCAGAAGCTACCGTACGCGGTTATATTATCCCCACCACATTCATCTTCACCCTGCTCTCCCCCATCATAACCATGAGGCTTCTTGCCGAGGAGCAGAAAATGGGCACGCTGGAGCTTCTCATGACATCCCCTGTACGCGATTACGAGATTGTCATGGGGAAATTCCTGGCCTCAATGGCTAGTCTAATATCTCTCTTGATTCCCACGGTCTATCTGGTAGTTCTCCTAATGTGGTTTGCAACTCCGGATACCGGCCCAATATTGAGCGGCTATCTGGGCATCATCCTCTTCGGTATGGCTACCCTGTCCGTGGGGCTATTCGCGTCATCCCTCTCCGGCAACCAGATTGTGGCAGCAGTAGTCGCCATGGGCATACTCCTTTTGCTGTCGATAATAGACCTTGCCTCTACTTATGTAGGAGGCATCTTCACAGAATTAGTCCTTGAGATATCCATTACCACCCACCTTGAGAGCTTTGCCAGGGGTGTGATAGATACGCACGACATTATCTTCTACATTATCTTCACCACCTTCATGCTTTTCCTCACTGTCAGGTCGCTTGAATCAAGGAGGTGGAGATAATATGGGGAGTGACCACCGCAGAGAGCAGCGCGTAAAAGAGAACTCAGGGAGCGGGTTCAGCTTTGAACGTCTAAAGTCTTGGACGGTCGATGCGGGCCCCATACTATCTCTGGCTGGAGCGGTTATCTTGGCGGGTGGTCTTGTGGTGTGGTTAACAGTCAGTGAATTACGTGGCCCTGCCCAAGTAATGGTCTCGCTGGCTCTGCTAATGTTGCTCACGTCCACTGTAACGCACCTTCCCACGGTTAGAAATGTTGTTACAGCCCGCACAGGAAGATACGCCGCCAACACCCTGGTAATGGTGATTGCACTAACAGCCATACTAGGCCTAGTCGGATTTATATCCCTTGAGAATGCCTTTCGATTTGACGTAACTGCCACCAGGCAGTTCACACTGGCACCTCAGACTATAAAAGTGCTGGATGACCTCACTGAGCCCCTGAAGGCCATCGTCTATTCCAGTCCGAAAGACGCACGCCAAGAACAGATCAGGAGACGGGCCGATGACTTCTTCTTCGAGTTTAATAGACGGAACCGCAATTTCACTTTTGAATTTGTAGACCCTGATTTGACTCCTTCCCAGGCCCGTCGAGATGGAGTTCAAGATTACCCCACCATTGTCTTCAAGATCCCGGACTCTGATCTCAACCCATATCTGCTGACACCACTCTTTTTCGGAGAGGAGTTAGCGCTCGCGGAGCAGGACCTTGTGAGCGCCATACTGATCTCCACAGGTCAAGAACAGAAGGTTGTGTACTTCACCACCGGGCATGGAGAACGGAGGTTGGAGGACTCGAACGAAGAGAGTGATGGTTTTGGTTTGGCACGTGCCGGACTACTAGGAGACAACTACTTGGTACGAAGCCTCAACCTGAAGCAGGTAGAGACTATACCAGCGGACGCAGCGGTCCTGATACTTGCCGGGCCGCGCAACAGTATCCTACAAGATGAACGAGACAAGATAGAGCGTTACCTGAAAGATGGAGGAAGAGCCATGTTCCTTCTAGACGACGCAGTCAACACTCAGATGAACAAGCTCATGAACAAATGGGGATTGGAACTGCCGCAGGGCAACATTGTGGATATAGTGAGTTCCACCATCAGCGACACCAGAAGTCCGATAATACGACGCGGTTCATACAACCTTGATCATCCCATTACCAAGCCCCTAGACGATACTTTCTTCACAGAAGCTACCGGTATATTGGATATCATAGTGAGAGCACCGGAGGGACTACCTCCCAATCCGGACGAACGGAACATAACTCTCACACCAATTGCCATAACATCCGTGGCCAGTTGTATTACTACTGAGAGCGACGTAAACGATTGCTCAGGGGATAACGACATCTTTGGTCCATTTCCAATAGTCATGGCCGTAGAGGCTATTGCCACCGTTGGAGAAGAGCCCGTTCCAGTAGTCCCAGGAGAGGAACGCAAGCCAACCTCCATAGTGGTATTCGGAGACTCCGATTTTGCTTCTAACCAATTTTATTATGCTTTGAATAACAGCGATTTTTTCCTGAATGCTGTGGACTGGCTGGCAGAGAAGTATGATCTGATTTCCATACGCTCCAAGCCGCAGGCGTTCCGATTGCTTATCATCGACCAGAAAGAGTTTGATTTCATCCGCTATTCCAGCTGGTTTCTTCTGCCAACGGGCATTGTGCTCCTAGCGGGAATCAGTTGGTGGCGAAGGCGATAGTCTGACGCCGTGAGTATTCGCACATCCATAATGCTGGTCGTGTGTCTTGCCATGGTGGCAGGGTATGTTTTCTCCGTCCAACTCGGAAAGACTCCCGAGGTACCGGATGAACCCCCGTGGTTTTATAGCGTGAGCACAAGTAACATGACGGGTATATCCATCACCGACCAGGGGGAAGAGGCCGCCTTCTACATTGGAGAGGATAATAAGTGGCACATAGACGAGCCCGATGGTCTGCCCGTGGGAACGGAGCGTTGGGAAGGCATTGCTCTTCTCCTGAGCGGCCCCAAAAGTCGACGCCTGTTGGACGAGCAACCTACGGACCTTGCACCCTACGGCCTTGACTCTCCTCTGACCACCATCGATCTGGAACTCAAGGGCGATCAGACCATAGGCATAGTCCTAGGACTTACAAGCCCAGATGGGGAGAGCACATACGCCCAGGTGAAGGGCTTCGATGATGTGTTCACCGTCTTTAGCGGCTGGACGGATATCATAACGGGATTGATTACAGATGTCCCATACCCAGAGTGGTATTACAACATAGACCCATCAAACATCACACGCATAGAGTTGCTAACCAGAGAGACAGGCGTAGCACTGGACAACGACGGGTCTGTATGGCGCTTCGATGACGAGAATAAAAGCCTCGTTGATGAAACACAGCTATTAGCTTCTCTTCAGCAACCCTTGCAGGCCCTAGTAGAATACGAGCCTTTCGACCTAGCACAGTACGGGCTGGATGTGCCTTCAATCTCCCTCTTCTTTCAAACTGAGAAACCCGACGCAGAGGGCTTTACCGTGATTTCTCAAACACGTTTCTTAATAGGCAGCCCTACCGAAGACGGGACAAAATATTATGTCCAGACTCAACGGGGCACTTTCACATTCCCAGATGTTTTCAGCGTAAACGCCGATTGGGTCGATGGCATTCAATCCTTGGCCGATAATCCTCCGTATCTCAATGGTGATGCTCCGGGAAACTGAGACCGATTGTGAGAGCGGATATTATCTCCATTGGCACTGAGATTCTCATGGGAGAATTGGTAGATACAAACGCCCCTTACCTTGCAGCCCAACTGCCACCCATGGGCATAGAGCTGCAGAGGGTTTCCCAGACCAAAGATGACATAGGCATGCTGGTGGAGACCCTTCAGCAAGCGTGGCAACGTTCCGACCTTGTGCTAACCACTGGTGGCCTTGGCCCCACAGATGACGACCTCACTCGAGAAGCCATTGCACAGCTTGTAGGCGAATCCCTATACGTAGACCATCAGTCCTTGGAACACCTAAAAGAAGTGTTCCGTCAGAGGGGCTCATCCATGCCGGATGCAAATATCAAGCAGGCCAACCTCATCCCGTCCGCGAGAACAGTTCTCAACGCCATTGGCACAGCTCCCGGGTGGTGGATGGAGAAGGACGGGAAAATCATTGTCGCCATGCCCGGCCCTCCTGGAGAAATGCACCCAATGTGGAAGGCTGAAGTGCAGCATCAACTGCATCGTATTATTCCGGAGACAGTCATCCTTACCAGAAGCTTCAAGACCAATGGACTGGGTGAGTCGGCCCTCAATGAGTTGATTGCACCCCTCTTTCATCTCCCGGACGCCGACCTTGGAATGTACGCCCAGGCACAGGGTGTCGATGTGCGGGTAAGAGTCAGTGCACAGAACAACGAAGAAGCCCAGAAGCTCCTCTCACCCTTAGAGGCAGAGCTAAGGCGCCTTCTGGGTGACTACATTTGGGGCGTTGACGAACAGATTCTTGAGGAACAGGTTGGTAAAGAACTGATTCGGCAGGGGCTAACACTAGCCGTCATGGAGTCCTGTACAGGAGGATTTCTGTCTCACACAATAACCCAGGTCCCAGGCAGTTCCAGTTACTTTAAAGGCGGAGTAGTAGCCTATTCCAACGACATGAAAATTACCGGAGGAGTTGACCCTGACCTAATACGGGACTACGGTGTGGTCAGTCCACAGGTAGCCCAGGATATGGCCAGAGCGGCCAGGGATAGGATGGGGGCAGACCTTGGCATAGGTATCACCGGTGTATCCGGCCCTAGTGAGATGGAAGGTAACCCTGTTGGCACTGTACACATAGGGCTGGCCCACCCTGGAGGCATCATGCACTTCAGTAGCAGGTACCCCTCACAGCGCTCCCTCGTCAAACAGAGGGCAACCACGCAGACACTGATACAGGTCTGGAACCTTCTGAAACAGATGAAGGACAAACGAGACCAAGAAGCCGGGGCGTAAGCCTGCGCCTGCGTTACACAGTCAGTCGTCGGTACAGGGTGGGCAAACGCCTTGGCAGAGAGTGTATGTCAGCCAGCACCTCATACCCCATGTCCTGACACATAGCCCTCAGGTAATCATGCCCTTCCTTATCTACCGTGAGACAGAAGGGCGTAATCCCTTTTCTGCGAGCCTCAAGTAGTGCAACTCTTGTGTCGTGAATGGCGTACTCTTTCTCAACGCCCTCCCGGCTGTACCCTCTGTCCTGAGGTCGACCGTCGCTGATGAGAACGAGAAACTTGGTACGGGCTTCCAAACCGTCCAGCTTGTTTACTGCGTGACGAATTGCCGGTCCCATACGGGTGGCCTGTAGAGGTGCTACCTTATCTATGCGGCGCTTGACCTTCTCCGATAGAGGCTCTTTAATATCCTTGATAACAAAGAAGTCCACATTCTCACGGCCATATCCGGAAAAGCCGTAGATACCATACGTATCGCCGATGGCCTCAAGAGCATGAATGATTAGGACAATGCTTTCCTTCTCCACGTCTACTATACGTTTGTAGCTCCGTCTCACGCCCTCACCACGGCGGCTGCGCAGCCAAAACATATATTCCAGTGGATCGTCCGGTGCATCCCACTCATCGGCCAGACGTCTAGACTCGTCTATAGCCTCAGCTGTGGAAGCACTCATGTCCAGTAGGAATACCACTGCCACATCTCGCTGTATCTTGTTACGTCGCAGATACACTTTCTCAGATGGAGAAGTCCCGGAGCGCTTATCAACTATAGCTTCAATTACGGCGTCGAGTTCAAGCTCATCACCGTCCTGTTGCCTCTTCATCTTCTGCAGTCCCTGTGGAACCATCAACTCAAACTGGCGCCTTATCTGTGATGCAAGAGCGGCATAACTATCAAGCGTTGTGCTGAAGTAAGATGAATCACCTTCCGCCATCTCTTTCTCACGCAACAGGCACCAGCGCGATCTGTAATCGGACATCCGATAGTCCCACTCATCGTAAAGGAAGGATGCTGGCTCCTTGATATCCAGTGGGCCACCCTGCTCCTCTTCGCCGAAGCCAGGGTCGTATGAGAAATTGCTCTGGCGAATGGCCCCTTGTGGAGTCCCTTTGGAACCCACTTCTTTAATCATGTCTATTGTGAACATTCCCTGGTGTTTTGTGTCCGTTACGTCAGCTTGGCTGATGGGTTGGTTAGCCTCCGACAGGAGCTTTTCCATCTCCCCTTTGGATATGGTATCTCCCTTGGTTCCCCGCTTCTTCTGAGATTCCCGCAACAGGGAAATCACCTGCATCAACTCAGGCTTGAAGTCACCCCTGTAGTCCACCTGTGGCGGAGACTGATATGTCTGTTCTTCATCGCCTTCTGCAGATGACTGGGAATCCATCAAGTCTTTGAGCATATTCTCCAACTGTTCCTCGTCCATCTCTTCCCCGCCGGACTCCTCATCCTGGGAATCTCCCTGCTCCAACTCTTGCTCCGGCATATCCACGTTGTGGACCTGAGAGATAATCTGATACAGGCGTATGGTGGCTTCAGCGCTGTCCTCAACCAATGCCTGAGGATTGGACAGCGGCTTCACTATATCCCAGAGCGCCTTTGCCCATTGGGAGTACTTTTCAGATACCATCAACTCCCTGCCCTGTTGAAGGCTGAAGCGTATCAGGAGTTCTACCATGGCTTCCTTTGCTGGCAGGTCATCTATTGATGGGCGGTCTTCAAGCGATTGCCTCTGAACATTCGTGTATGCTTTACGTATGCCGGGATATTCTATCTTGACCCTGTGATCCAGACGGCAATCCTCAACAGCAGTAAATATGTCCCTGGCCAGAACGCCATCCACAAATATGGCAAAGAACCGCTGTATATCCGCCAAGCCGACGGCCTGCTCGCCCTCCGCCACATTCTGCTCCTCATCGGGATCAACCTCCGGTATCGGCAGGACAAGCTGGCTTCGCATATCTGAAAATTGAGTAGCCGGAGTATCGAAGGAGAACTGGAAACTACTGAACTCCAGGTGTGCGACCTGGTGGGTAGCCACAACCTTGTACCAGTCGAAGTTCTCTTCTTTGTTATTGAACCGCTCTGCCACAGGAGGGAGGTAAACCGTGGCCCCCTCTGCCATCATCTTCTCAAGGGCTACCCAGCCCTTGCCTTGAGAGTTCTCTTCGGCTTGTGGAGCAATCTCCACATCAAGTGCCGACAGCGCGCGACAGTACAGCCGCATGATTTCTTTGACGCGGACCAGTTCAACCCCCATTGAGAGTCTCTCAAGCACCTCCTCAGAACGGGCTGACTCGCCTTTGAAGAAGGCTACAGCTCCCTCCTGGTTATCTGTCAGCATCGACACCCCTGTTTCGTACCATGCCTCCAGTTGGTTGATGCTTACTCGACGCAGTACCTGAGGGATCCCCTTGATGTAATCCAGAACAAGCCCTGTGCTAATCCTGGACAGGTTGTCTGCCAGGTTCAGAAGGTGGACATGGGTATATCCCTCCACCTGTCCCAGGGCTACGGAACTCTCTCGAAGGAATGCTGGTATGTTTGCATCGCCTCCCTCGGCAATCCGTCCGGCCAGAGCGAGAAACCTAGAGCGCTCTACTCGTTCAATTCGTGACAATGCTTCTTCCACCACCTCTAAACAGGCCGTCGCCTGTTGCCAGTCTTCCCTCACTAGAATAGAAATTAATGACAGGCAGGACCTTGTGTCCTCTCTTAGGGCTGGCAAAATATCCCTGGATAAAGAGAGAAATGCTGCGGCCTCGTCCACGGACCGCTCAGCAATAGACTCCACCAAAACAACCAAGTGCTGAAGCTCGCTGAAGGACAGGACATCCAGTATATCTCCGCTGACTTCAAAGTAGCGGGCGCTGAGCACACCTGACCTACTACCTCTGCCGTAGAGTTTCTTGCCGAGTTGTGCCCACTCAGGCACGTCCCATGGCTTAAGTGACTTGGTTATCTGTGGACTGGCCTTGAAATATATCCTGGACACAATCGGGGATTCCTCGGCGATTGCATTGCCCCAGTACCCCCACTGTTTCAGATGGATAAACGGGAGGTTCTGCGCCATAGACGGGCTTGCCTTGAAGTACTCTATGGCAGCTTCCCATGAGCGCCCTGGCCGTTGAGCTATTGCCAGGCCGTTGTCGGCCCAGGTCACTAGCTCTTCCTCTGTCAGCACTTCGACAAGTGCATCCCATGCCTCGCTGAAGGCTTCCGCAATCTCGCCGGGCAACCTCTGGAACTCTTCCTTATAAGTTGATAAGGTCACTACACACCTACCGTAAGTCTGGAGCTATGATCTCTAGAAACTGGGTTAGAATTCTGGCCGTGGCGCCCCATACTAGATGTTCGCCATAGGCATAAGCACGTTCTCCACTCTGTCCATTAGGCGCTTGTTCACGCCAATTAGCCTGGTTAAGAAGAATGGACAGAGGCATCTCAAGAACCTCCGCCACTTCTATAGTACTTGCGAGGAAAGGATAGGACGGTCGTATGGTTCCCACAAATGGAGTAATCAGAAAATTGCTTCGGGTTGAGACTTGTCCCAGCCTGCACAGCACCTCCACATCTTCCCCTCTAATCCCCATCTCCTCATGGGCTTCCCTGAGAGCGGTGTCCAGTATTGTGACATCCTCCAGGTCTTGAGCACCCCCCGGAAAGGATACCTCTCCCTTATGATGCTCGACGCGATCCGTGCGCTTATTCAGAAGCACGCAGACTTCGCCGTTCTTGACATAAACAAGCACGAGCACACCGGCTGGTGCCAGAGAGGTATAGCCGTCAGGACTATCTGTGGTAAAGGGACCGTTGGCAGTCAGGGAATCCCTTATGGAGTCCAGAGTTACTTGCACCTTATTGATAGTTCGCCTCTTGAGCCTAGGTTAAGATAAATCGGCCAGGGACTAGAGACATTTTCAGTGAGCCCCATATGTTCTGAGCATCCTACCGAGATTTCTACAGAGGCAGGTCAATCTGTCCGGAACTATTCGAAGATGGAGTGAACTACCTCATCAATGCTGCGCTGCAACTGGACATCGTCCGTAAGTGCCCAGGTTACAGCCACTTGGGCTGCCCTTCTAGGAGCTATACCGTTGTTTATCAGCTTGCCGGCATATATCAGTAGCCTAGTGCCAACACCTTCTTGTAGACCGTGATCCTTGAGGTTGCGAACCTTCTCTCCAAGCTTGGCGAGTGCCAGAGATATTTCAGTGGATGCTCCGCTCTCATGCTCAATTATCTTGGCCTCCAACTCTGCCGGAGGCGCACTGAACTCCAACGCCATAAAGCGCTGTCGTGTGCTGTGCTTCAGATCCTTGAGAGCACTCTGATAACCGGGGTTGTAGGATAGAACCAGTAGAAAGCCCTCGTGTGCCTCAATGATTTCGCCCCTCTTGTCTATTGGGAGGAATCGTCGATGGTCTGTGAGAGGATGAATCAGGACGGTGGTATCCTTCCGTGCCTCCACCACCTCATCCAAATAGCATATGGCTCCTACCTTCACTGCGCGGGCCAGAGGGCCGTCCATCCATTTTGTCTCATCACCCTCAAGAAGGTATCGTCCAACCAGATCGCTGGCCGTGAGGTCTTCATGGCAGGCTATGGTCATCAGAGGAATGCTGCCGGTGGGACTCTTTCCTTCTCCCTTGCTCTTGGTTATCTTGGTGAGCGGACGCCCAAGACGATAGCACATATACTCGACGAAGCGAGTCTTTCCCGTCCCAGTTGGCCCCTTCAGCAAGATAGGCAAATGCTGAGAGTAGGCTACCTCAAACAACTCTACCTCATCTGCCACAGGCAGATAAAAAGGCTCTTCCTTGATCAGATACTCCTCAGTCCTGTAGGAGGTATAGGTTGCTTGCTCAGTCATTATTTCTCCCCACAGTGCCATTGTTAACTATGTGATCTTTCCACAACGCCTCTATCTTGCACCGCAGGTCGTCCAAGTTGCCGTCGTTATCCACAACAACATTCGCGTGCTTCACTCTTTCTTCGGTGGACATTTGTGAAGCCATACGGGCCCGCACCTGCTCTTCAGTAATGTTATTACGGGCTTGAATCCGCTGTACAACCTGGGCTTCAGGTGCCGTGACTACCCATACTTGGTCGACGGCGTCCGTCCATCCAGCCTCTATGAGGACCGCGGCATCAAGCACGACAACTTGTGTGCCAGCGCTCCTCTGTTTCTCTATGCCGTCCTCTAACTTCTGACGTATTCGGGGCCAGGCGATAGCGTTGAGCTTTCCCATTGCCTCCGGATTGCCGAAGACTTTACCGCCAAGCGCACGTCGGTCTACCTCTCCACTTGGTAAAAGGACGTCCTTGCCAAACGCGGCAACAACTTCCCGTAGTCCATCTGTGTTAGGTAGGTACACTTCGTGGCCAAACTTGTCCGCATCCAGCACCAACGCTCCAAGCTCCTCCAGTATGCGCGACACCGCACTTTTGCCTGTACCAATTCCGCCCGCTAATCCAATTACTACCATGATTCTCCCTTTAGGGACACGTACGGGGGATTCTATACATAAATCTATCCAATAACAACCCTCAGACACAAATCACATCGTGCATGTGAAAGGCTATTCAAGAGGCATGGCAGCAATATCGGAGTCTTTTCCTGCATTGGTCAGCCAGTCTCTCATTTCTTACCGAGAACCATTTCAACCCGCAGTCAAATCTGAGACAATGATGAGCGGATAAAAAGACCTATACTGCAAGAAAAGCCTCCGAATGGAGAGGACATGACCAACCGCCTTGTCAACGAGACCAGTCCCTACCTGCTTCAGCATGCCAGTAACCCTGTGGACTGGTATCCCTGGGGAGAGGAAGCCCTACAGAGAGCACACGAGGAAGACAAACCAATTTTCCTCAGCGTAGGATATTCTGCCTGCCATTGGTGCCACGTAATGGAACGGGAGTCATTTGAGGACATCGAAATAGCACGACTGATGAATGAACGGTTCATCAGCATAAAGGTGGACAGGGAGGAGCGCCCTGACGTGGACTCCATCTATATGATGGCCGTCCAGGCCATGACGGGTCGTGGAGGCTGGCCTCTCTCGGTATTCCTCACTCCCAATGGCGAACCATTCTACGGAGGGACGTACTTTCCTCCGAAGGAACGCCACGGGATGCCCAGTTTCCCGCATGTGCTTGGAGTCGTGGCCGAAGCATACTCGACCCGTCGCGACGACATCTCACAGTCAGTGGAGCAGATAACCTCCGTGCTGAGGACCGCTGGCAAGTTCGCTCAGAGCCTGGAGCCGCTGACCACTAATTTACTCTCGCAAGCCTACAATGTTCTCGAAGAAAGCTTCGACCCTGAACATGGGGGGCTTGGGACAGCTCCCAAGTTTCCACAGCCAATGGCCCTGGAGTTTCTCCTGCGGCATCACCACCGCACCAAAGACCCCCAGGCCCTTGGCATGTTTGAGACCACCCTGGAACGCATGGCCAGAGGCGGTATCTACGACCATCTGGGCGGCGGCTTCCATCGCTACTCCACCGACCAATTCTGGCTTGTCCCTCACTTCGAGAAGATGCTGTATGACAACGCCCTCATGAGCCGTTTATATCTCCATGGATATCAGGCTACTGGAAATTCCTTCTACCGCAACATCGCCCAAGAGACACTTGACTACGTCCTGAGGGAAATGACCGACTCCAAGGGTGGTTTCTACTCCACACAGGATGCCGACAGCGAGGGCGAGGAAGGCAAGTATTTTGTGTGGACACCCGTCGAAATTGAGAAGGTAGTGGGAAACCAGGACGCCGTTGTTATACAGAGATACTTCGACGTTACTCATGAGGGTAACTTCGAGGGCCGGAGCATTCTGTACCGGCCACAGGATGCTTCAGAGGTTGCCGCAGATTTGGGGTTGGAGTCAGTAGAGCTGGAGACCATAGTAGAGCGAGGCACGGGACTTCTTCTGGAGGCGAGGGGACAACGCGTTCCACCTGCAAAGGACACCAAAATCCTCACATCCTGGAACGGCCTCATGCTTTCCAGCATGGCAAGGTGTGCCGCAATACTCCACAGGGACGACTATCTACAGGCGGCTATCGCAAACGCTTCATTCATACTACAGAACATGAGAGACGGCCAGCGGTTACTACGAACGTATAAGGACGGCCAAGCCAAACTCAAGGGCTATCTGGAGGACTACGCCTGCCTTGCGGACGGCCTCATTTCGCTGTATGAAGCCACCTTCGACTACTCCTGGCTCAAAGAGGCCCAGAACCTGGCACAACAGATGCTGGAACTGTTCTGGGATGAGGAAGAGGGAGTCTTCTACGACACCGGCCTTGACCATGAGGAACTGATAATAAGACCAAGGGACATCAGCGACGGCGCTATGCCCAGCGGTAGCTCCATGGCGTCTGACGTACTACTGCGACTGAGCGTCTTCACAGGAAATCCATCCTACGCTCGTAAGGCCTCTTCCTCGCTCAGGTCTGTCCAGGAGTTCATTGGTCGCATTCCACAGGGCGCCGGGCACTGGTTGGCGGCCCTGGACTTCTACCTGTCATCGCCTCCTGAGATAGCCGTCATTGGGCCACCTCATGAGGCAGCAACCCAGGCCCTTATGGACTGTATCTACGATATCTACCTGCCCAACAAGGTCATGGCAGGCTACAACCCACTGGATATGCACTCATATCCCGACATTCCACTGTTGGAGGACAAGGATATGCGAAACGGCATCCCCACCGCCTTCGTGTGCCAAAACTACGTCTGCCAGCAGCCGGTAACAGAGCCTGAATTCCTTGCAAAACAGCTAAAGTGGCAGGGTTCCTTGGAAACATGGCAGATAGGGACGCTGTAATCAGCCAGTCGTGATGGGCCTCCTGCACTGTTCATTCAAAGGTAATCGGGCATCCATGACATAGCCTAAAATCTGCTCGATGTTGAGAAACAGGATGGAGTTCTTACCTTCCGGGGCCATATCAAACACGTTGGACAACTCCTCATAGTTGGACAGGAAAATCTCATCACAGTTGCGTACCCTCAGCGCCGTGCGAAAGGCCAAGTCGTTGGGTTCAATCACAAGTTAGCCGCCCATAACCATAACGCCCGGGGCATAGTCGGTTCCGTCACCCATAAACGCCCTCAAGTAATAGGACAAGTCACAAATCCATTTAACTATAGGGTTGGGTACATGAGCATATACACATGGAAACAGATGCAGCGCATAAGAAATGTTAGGAAGCGTGACGGGAGTAGCAAAGCGCGAGCCGCTTGCATTATGTGAGCAAGAAGACGACTACCAGCAGGTCACCAGATTTACGTGCACAGTCTAGCCCTGCTGGCTTGCAACCACCAGTTCTACCTCTTCCATGAGTGCTGAGAGCATTTCCGACTCCTCCACCACCCGTGCCTTCTGGCCCTTGCGGAAGATGATGGCACGGCCAACCCCTGCGGCAATTCCAACGTCAGCATCTTTGGCTTCTCCCGGACCATTCACCTCGCACCCCATTACCGCCACCTTCACGTTATAGTCCTTTTCCTGCAATAGCATGTCCACCGTGTTAGCCAGTTTCACAACATCAACGTCCGCGCGACCACAGGACGGGCAGGCTACCAGGGTGGGGCCCTTCTCTCTAATGTTCAGCGACTTCAGTATTTCGTATCCAGCCTGGACTTCTTCCTTCGAGTCCGCACTGAGCGATACTCGAATTGTGTCCCCGATTCCTTCGTAGAGAAGGTAGCCAAGACCCACCGCACTACGGATTGAGCCTGCTCTGGCTGTTCCAGCCTCGGTTATTCCCAGATGCATGGGGTACGGGACCATGTATGCCAGTCTCCGGTAGGCCTCCACGGTAGTTGGCACATCGAAAGCCTTAAGGGATATCTTAATGAGATCGAAATCAAGGTCTTCCAGTATGCTTATCTCCCATAGGGCGGTGGCTACCATGTGATCTACCACGGAGAACTGGCCTCCAGTGGCCTCGTCTGCCTTGGCCAGCTTGTTCACGCCGTCTGTGTGGCGGTGCAGGCCTCCGAACTTACCTATCTGTCCCACAGGCGGCAGACTGCCAAAGTTCACGCCAATGCGTATGGGTATCTGCCTCTCCTTGGCCGCCTTAACAACCAGTTCCACCTTCTCGCGGTCCCTGATGTTGCCTGGATTAAGGCGAAGTCCGTCAACTCCTGAGGCAATGGACTCCAAAGCCAGTTGATAGTGAAAGTGGATATCAGCAATGACAGGTATCTTCACCTGCTTCTTGATCTCCCGCAACGCTAGGGCCGCCTCCATGTCGGGAACGGCTGGGCGTATGATATCGCACCCCACATCCTCCAGTTCCTTTATCTGACGCACCGTGGCTTTGACATCACGTGTGTCGGTCTTAGTCATAGACTGGACCGTTATGGGTGCGTTACCACCAACTGTGACATCGCCTACCTGGATGGCCTTGGAGACCCGTCGAGCTCTCATTTAAGCACACTTTCTTTCTATATTAGTATGGAATAGTCTATTCCAATGAAACGATACGGTCAATTGCTTATGGAATTGTTGATGTTTGAGGGAATCGCGTACTACGAAAGCGGTCAAAATATATCACCCTAAGTCCAGTGGTCTCACAATATCAAAATAGATGCCGAGGACACCAACGAACACTATCAGGAAGAAGACCACAGCACCCACGGGGAGCAGCTTACGCATGTCCGGCTTCCGACACGTCAGTTTCTCGTACAGTGCCACTGCAAAGTGCCCACCGTCGAAGGGGTAGAGAGGGATTGTATTAACTATTCCAACGAAGATACTGATATAGGCTATCAGTGCCAAGGTGACGTTGAGGCCCAACCGTTGACTTGCGGCCCCGAACTGGGTAATGCCTATCACGCTCACCGGACGTACTTCGTCCAGAACCTCGTCGTTTCCGAATACCGCTTTAATAAAGTTGCTGAAGTTTGTGACAAACTGCCAGAGACCTACGGCGCTCTGCCTAGTGTAAAACACCACGCCACCGGCAGCAGTGGCGATTCCCAGGATGGGGTTGTCGCGGCTCTTCCTGAACTTGGGTGCAACTCCCAAATATCCCTCCGCTTCCCCGGTATCGACATTGATCCTTGAAGTGAGTGTGGCGTCGAGTTGGAGTATGCCACCATTCCTTTCCACTTGCATTGTAATCAGCTGGGCGGGACGTTTCTTCAGTAGAGAGGTCAACTCATCCCAGGAGGCAACAGATATGCCATCAACGCCGATTATTCGGTCCCCCTCCTCAATACCTGACAGGACAGCTGCTGTGGCAGAGCCATCGTCGGTCTCTTGGAGCACTTGAGCCACCAAAAGCTGAGGTCGGTTCGGGTCTGGTGACCCAATGAGCACGTTGGCAACCCAGAGCAGGATAAAGGCTATGACAAAGTGTGTGGCAACGCCTGCCATGACCACCACAGATTTTTTCCAAAAGACCTGTGTTCTATATGCACGTTCCTCGTCCTCTGGCTCGACTTCCTCCAGTGAGTTCATACCGATAATGCGGACGTACCCACCAGCTGGTATGGCTTTGATGCCGTATTCTGTCTCGCCGCGTTGGAACGACCACAGGGTAGGCCCAAAGCCAAGGAAGTACTTGGTGGCCTTCATGCCAAGGGATTTTGCGGCAACCAGATGTCCTCCCTCGTGGATCATCAGGATTGCAATGAATCCCACCACCACCATCAAACCGCCTAACATATCGAAACTCCTGGCATATCCATAACGGGTTACCGGGACCAGCCATAGGCCGTTTTTCTGGCCCAGTTGTCTATCTCAAGTATGTCTTCTATGTCCGGATTGGACGCGGGATTGTGCTTGGATAGCACCCACTCAACCAGATTTGGAATGGCTGTAAAACCGATTGCACCACCCAGAAATAACTCCACCGCCACCTCATCCGCGGCACTGAGCACAGCGGGATATGTTGATCCTTTCCTACCGGCTTCCAGCGCCAGTTTAAAACATGGATATCTGGACACATCCAATTCTTCAAATGTCAGAGCGCCTGTCTCCACAGGGTTGAAGCGAGGCAAGGCCGCATTCTCCATACGTTGCGGGTAGAATAGGGCGTGCTGAATAGGCATACGCATGTCGGGGGGACTCAACTGAGCCTTCACTGAACCATCGACGAACTCCACCATTGCATGAATAATGCTCTGCGGGTGTACCACAACGTCTATCTTCTCCCAGGGCAAATCAAAAAGCCAGCGTGACTCGATTACCTCGAAACCCTTGTTCATCAGAGTGGCGGAATCGATTGTAATCTTTCTCCCCATGCTCCAGGTTGGATGCTTCAAAGCTTCTTCTGGTGTAACCGTAGACAACTGGTCGTAAGTTCGCTTTCTAAAAGGCCCCCCGGAAGCCGTAATCATTATTCTGGATAGTTCCTTATCCTCACCCCTCAGGCACTGCCATATAGCGCTCGGCTCGCTGTCCACAGGCAAAATGGCTACTCCATTACGTTTGGCTTCCGCCATGACAATCTCGCCAGCCATGACAATCGGTTCCTTGTTGGCCAACACTACGGTTTTACCTGCCAGGATTGCCGACATAATCGGTTGCAGTCCTGCCTTACCTACACTGGCTGCTACAACCATATCCACATCGGGATGGGAGACCAACTCCTCCTCGGATACAATCTGGCATCCACCGGGAAGGCTGGATGCCAGATTGTCGCCAGGTTCCTGGCAAGACACCATTTTGGGATGGAACTCTTCAGCCTCACTGGTCAGGAGCCTCACATTGTAACCCGCGGCCAACCCGATCACTGAGAACTCTCCTGGAAAGGAACGGACCACATCCAGAGTCTGTCTTCCAACAGACCCAGTGGAACCCAGGATTACCAGACCCTTTACTTTATTACCCATATGAAAAAATGGTACACGACTACGATAACGAACACAACGCTATCCAAACGATCAAGTATGCCTCCGTGACCGGGGATCATACGCCCTGCGTCTTTCACACCTGACGCTCGCTTAATCATAGACTCCATCAGGTCTCCAACCTGGGCGGAGACACCCACCAGCGCTCCAAGTGCAACGCTCTCCAACATTGAGACAGGAAGTTCCAGCAAGGAAGCCAGAGCCAAGACTGCTCCAATCCCCAATATGAATCCGCCTATTGCCCCCTCCCACGTCTTTCCTGGGCTAATCCGTGGTGCCAGCGCTCTTCTACCAAACGATTTACCTATGATAAGGGCCCCTGTATCCGTGGCGAAGGACCCCAGTACCACCACCATGACCCATGCAAGCCCATTTGCCTCCACACGGAGTAGCAAGAATAACGAAAGTGTCCAGCCTATGTAGAATGCCCCGGCGGCGGTATAGACCCAGTCCACAATGGCATCGCCAAAGCTACGATGTACAACTCCGAATCTTGCAAATATCGGCAGCGCAACAAGTCGCCACAACTGGTGCCACAAGAGGGTTATGGCCGCTCCTCCCAAGGCTACCCCTGTGGCGGGCCAGTCGTTCCCGTGTCCATTTACGACGAACGCAAGCGCCCATGCAATGCCAGGCAAGACCGCTGGCCGCGCCTCTCTTTTCTGAGCCATGCGGTAGAACTCCAGCGCACCTAGAGATGCAAGTATGGCTCCCAACAGGGAAAGCCAGGGAAGGCCGGCCCAGACGGCCGTCATCACAATGGGTATCCCAACGAAGGCGCTAATTATCCTTGGAACCATTAGTCAAAAACGATGCGGTATTTGGTGCGGGGGAAGATAGGAGTGAAGGCTATAATCGTCAGTCATATGTGTGCAGACCCGCGAGTCATTCATTAAGAGCTTCGTGTCTTAACCTGGAACCTTCCCAAATCTACGCTGACGCTGGCTGTAGGCTATCATAGCCGTACGCAGTTCCTCAGGGCCGAAGTCAGGCCAGTATGCGGGGGTACAGTAGTATTCACTGTATGCCGACTGCCACAGGAGAAAATTGCTCAACCTCATCTCTCCCGCTGTGCGAATGATCAGGTCTGGGTCCGGCATGCCCGCTGTGTTGAGGTAACCACTGAAGGTGGCCTCGTCTATATCCTGCATAGGCACTCCCTCTTCCACGATCCTCCGCACGGCTCCCAGAATCTCGGCTCTTCCTCCGTAGTTGAAGGCCACGTTCAGGGTTATACTCTGGTTGTCCTTCGTCAACTCTACGGCCTGACACACAACGTCCTGAAGCCCCGACGAAAGCCTGTCCAGTGTGCCCAGATGCAACAATCTAACGCCCTGCTCATGGAGTGCCTTGCTCTCTTTTTGTATAACATCCTCCAGGATGTTCATTAGCCCACTCACCTCTTCATCTGGACGCTCCCAGTTCTCTGTGGAGAAGGCGTATAGAGTCAGATGCTTGACCCCAAAGGTGGCAAACTCCTCTATAACCCTTCGAATATTCTCCGTTCCAGCCTTGTGGCCTGCTAAGCGGGGAAGCTTCCTCTGCTCCGCCCACCTACCATTACCATCCATGATAATAGCCACGTGGTCAGGAATGGGCCAAATCGCCTGACTATTTTTCGCGGATACTTTTTCTTTCCCCTTCATGGTATCTTTAGGGCTTAGTTCAGTCGCACAAGATATTGTGGGAGAGAATCAAAACAGAGCCTAAACCTCCATTACCTCTTTCTCTTTTTCGGCTCCCAAAGTGTCCATTTCGGCAACGTATTGATCGGTCATCTTCTGGAGCTGTTCTTGGGCACGTTTACCTTCGTCTTGGGAGATCTCCTTGTCTTTTTCCAATGCCCTCATCTGCTCCAAGATATCACGCCTGATGTTTCTCACTTCAACTCGCCCATCTTCCACCTTGTTGCGTACCAAACGCACCAATTCCTTGCGGCGTTCCTCTGTCAACTGAGGAATAGCCAAGCGCAACAGGTTCCCATCGTTCGATGGGTTCAGCCCTGCTCCTAGCTTAAGTATGGCTTTTTCTATTGCCGGCAGGCTCTGTTTGTCCCATGGCTGCACCACCAGCAAGCGTGCTTCCGCCACATTTATGGAGGCCAGTTGGTTCAATGGCGTAGATGCGCCATAATAATCCACAATGACAGTCTCTATAAGAGATGGGTTGGCTCTTCCGGTCTTGAAGGTCCCCAACTCTTTTTTCAGGGCCTCCACCGATCGCTTTTTTCTCGCGTTACCTTCTTGAAGGAACTCATTTATAGTCGTCATCTGCTACTCCATGCGTGAGAATATCGGGTTGACGGCCTCACCCAATACCATGTTAACAGGGATTGCCAAAATAAACATAGAGCCTAGAGGCTTAAAAGAGTACGAATCGGACGTCGATGTAGGATTCGGTAGATCTATGGAATGGGAGGGTAAGGAGGTGTTCATTGCCCCTTGCCTTGGATTGCTCTATGACTGGCAATCCTATCCACCGATAGCGGAACTATTAGCCCAGTTTGAGAGAGGCTACCGTGTATTCAGAATACCAGATGGTGGAGTCCGTTTACTCTCCGAGAGCAAATCTCTCGAACCGCCTCACGCGGATATTCTCGCCAACCTTCGCCACCGCTTCGTTCACCATGTCTCTTATGGTTTGCGATGGGTCTTTTATGAAAGGCTGTTCCATAAGACAGGCTTCTTCCGGGTTTACGGTGTCACCCTCGGGAACGGCTTCATTATCCACGTACAGTGGTGCCATGGCTGCAATCTGCATTGCCAGGTTGTGTACGAGTTCCTTAAACTCAGGCGTTCTGGCCACGAAGTCCGTTTCGCAGTTCACTTCAACTATGGCCCCGACACGATTACCAGTATGAATGTAGCAGTCCACTACTCCGTCTAGGGTCTCGCGAGCGGACTTCTTAGCGGCTATTGTAAGGCCCTTCTGACGAAGCAATTCCACCGCTTTCGCAACATCCCCATCAGCCTCTTGCAGGGCGTTCTTGCAGTCCATTACGCCTGCGTTAGTTTGCTCTCTCAGGTTTTTTATGGCCTCTAATGATACCTCGGCCATTTCCTATATCGCCTCTGGTGCAGACTCGTCGGTGGATGGCTCCTCGGCCTGATCCGCCTGCGTCTCCATCGGTATCTCGGCTTCAGCTTGCATTGCAGGCTCTTGTTGCTCCTGGGCGGCGATGGTCATCTCCATGTGCCTCCGCGCCCCTTCCATTACAGCTTCGGCCATACGGGACGTAACCAGGTTAATGGAGCGAATAGCGTCGTCGTTTGCAGCAATGGGGTAGTCTATCAAATCCGGGTCACCATCCGTATCAACAAGGGCAACGATGGGGATACCCATTCGACGGCCTTCCGCCACTGCAATCTTCTCTCTGCCTATGTCCACCACGAACAATGCTCCGGGCAGCTTTGCCATCTCTTTTACGCCGCCGAAGTTCCTGTTCAATCTCTCAATCTCTTCCTCAAGCTTCAGTGCCTCCTTCTTCATTAGAAGGTTGAAGCCACCGTGATCCCTGCGTTCTTCCAAGCGAACCATGTAGTCTATGCGACTCTGGATGGTTGAGAAGTTGGTGAGCATACCGCCGAGCCAACGGTTCTTGACGAAGGACATGCCACACCTTCTGGCTGACTGCTCAATGGAATCTTGCGCCTGTCTCTTAGTACCCACAAACAGAACGGTTTCTCCACCAGCTACCACATCAGAGATGAACTGACGGGCCCGTTCCAGAAGGAACATGGACTGCTGAAGGTCAATGATGTGTATGCCGTTCCGTTGAGCGAATATGTACTGTTTCATGCGGGGATGCCATCTCTGAGTCTGATGCCCGAAATGCACGCCCGCTTCAAGCAGAGATTTCATTGTCAGTGAATCTTGAGGAGCTTCTCTCTCACCCGTTGCTACCATATGCCTTATTTCCTATCTCTCTTAAGAACGTACCACACCCAAATTAACTGGAAGATTGTCTCACAAATGCTACCTCAATGCAAACAAAACCCTCACGGGAGTGTTTGCCTAGCATATAGGAAATGTATCGCGGCTACGTTATGTCCAGACTGATGTCGAGGGCGCTTACGGAGTGTGTCAGCGCGCCAACGGATATTAGGTTAACTCCGGTCTCCGCCACGGCCCGGACGGTCTCCAGGTTGATGCCGCCCGATGCCTCAAGCAGGCACCTTCCCTGGACCATAGCGACCGCCTGGCTCATCTGCTCAGGTGACATGTTGTCCAGAAGAATGGCGTCTGCGCGGGCCTCCATCGCCTCACGCGCTTCCTCCACAGTCTCAACTTCAACCTCTACGCGAAGGGTATGTGGCGAGTTCTCTCTCGCACGTCTGACTATGTCTTCCATGCTAAACGCCTGAGCACGCATGGTGGCAATGTGGTTGTCTTTAATGAGGATGCCGTCTGCCAGGTTGTATCGGTGGTTGTGGCCTCCACCCACTCGAATGGCATACTTCTCCAGTTCACGTAGCCCGGGAACCGTCTTGCGAGTGTCTATGATGTGCGCTCTTGTACCCTGCACAGCGCTCACATATATGGACGTTGCCGTTGCTATGCCGCTGAGACGTTGCAGGAAATTGAGGGCTACTCGTTCCCCTTTGAGGATGCTGGCGATACTCCCGTGCACTTCGGCAACCACATCCCCTGGGGCGACCTGTGAGCCATCACCTATGAACACGCGTGTCTCCACAGACGGGTCAAGCTGTAGAAACACCCCAAGGGCTACGTCCAGTCCTGCTATGACCCCTGGAGCCTTTGCCAGTACCGTGCCCATGCCCCGGATTCCGGGCGCAATCAGGGAATCGGTTGTGATGTCGCCCTGCCCAAGGTCTTCCATAATGGCACGTTCGATGGTGGACTTTATGGATGGAGTGATTTGTAGCATATTCTTTAAATACTTTCTGCCTTGGCTCTGCAGTCCTCGTAGATTTCTTTTGGTATCATTCTAAGCGCCAAGATAGCCAGCGTCGTCACAATAATAACATCATCCAGTTGTCCGATGACAGGTCATGAAGTCAGGAATGAGGTCGAAGGGCAACAAAAGATATCCAATTGCCATGCCTAAGAAGCAACTTTGGTGTACGACTGTCTTTGAGCACAAGCCGATACACGTTAAGCTCACGCTTGAGACTTTTGGGAATCGACTTTAGGCGGTCGATAACCACTACACCTCGTTGAGCATGCGATCCAGGGCAATCCGGGCGTAGCGTGCTGTCTCTTCGTCCACGTCAATTTGGTTAGTGACCTCGCCGCGCAGCAAACAATCCATAGCCCACAGCAGGTAAGCAGGGTGTGTGCGATACATGGTGGAGCAGGGGCACACAACCGAATCCAGGCAGAATACCAGCTTATCCGGGTTCTCCAGGGCTAAGCGGTTGACCAGGCTAATCTCTGTGCCGACAGCCCACTTGCTACCCGCGGGCGCTTCGTTGATGGTCTTGATGATGAACTCAGTGGAGCCGTCGCTGTCCGCGGCCTGCACGGTCTCCATGATACACTCTGGGTGCACTATCACGTTTATGTCGGGATAGGCAGCCCGTGCTTTGTTGATCTGTGATACGGTAAAGCGCGTATGAACCGAGCAGTGGCCCTGCCACAGGATCGCTTTCGACTGCTTCAGCTCCTCTTCAGTGTGGCCTCCCATGGGTTTGAAGGGGTTCCACACCAACATCTGCTCCGGGGGTATGCCCAGCTTCAGTCCAGTGTTGCGGCCAAGGTGCTGGTCCGGGAAGAAGACAATCCGCTCGCCCCGCTCGAAGGCCCATTTCATCACCGCAGGTGCGTTGGAAGACGTGCAGACAATCCCGCCGTTGCGACCGCAAAGGGCCTTTATAGCAGCGGTTGAGTTCATGTACGTTATTGGGATAATGCCTCTCTCGCCGAGGACATTGGTCAGGTCGTCCCAGCAGTCCAGTACATCGTCGGTGCGTGCCATATCTGACATGGAGCAGCCAGCAGTGCTGTTTGGAAGTATCACTTTTTGATTGGGTGCGCTGAGTATGTCTGCGGTCTCCGCCATAAAGTGGACGCCGCAGAATATGATGTACTCCGCGTCTGGCTGTGCCGCGGCCTGCTGTGAGAGCTTTAGGGAGTCGCCCCGGAAGTCGGCGAACTGGATTATTTCATCGCGCTGGTAATGATGGCCAAGGACAACCAATCGAGTACCAAGGGCATCCCTAGCCTCATGAATCCGCTTAGTCAATTCTTCGCCGCCAAGATAGTGGTACTCCGCCGGGATGCTCTGCCAGCTGACTACAGCGGCAAATTCCTCCGCCAAAGGCTTTACGTCCAACGGCTCATCGGTACGACAGAAAGCAGACTGCTCCACCTCTGTCAGTGGTATATACGGAGTTTTTGCGGTCGTTGACATCTTAAATCACCTCGTTGTATCGCTAAGGATTTTATCCGTGACCATTCCCTGAAGGGACCAAGGGCTGGTCTTCTCAATTCGCACGTCTACTAGTTCACCCAGAACATCGGCGTCATGGGAAAAGAATACCAATTTATTGCTACGTGTGCGTCCCTGCCATTGACCGCGATGACGGCTCTCCACAAGCACGTCAACAACCTGTCCTGCAAGACCAGCGTTAGTGTTGGTAACAATGCTCTCCTGAAGCTCCTCAGTGACCTTGACGCGTGCCTTCTTCTCTTCGGCTGGAACGTCGTCCGCCATCTTTCGTTCGGCGATGGTACCAGGCCTAGTGGAGTAGGCTGCCACATGCACCTTATCGAATCCTATGTCCCGTATAAGATTAAGCGATGCCTGAAACTGCTTGCTGGTCTCACCCGGGAACCCGACGATGACGTCTGTGCTCATGGACGCGTTAGGAACCGCTTCCCGAATCCTGTCCACCAGACGCCTGTAGTCGTCAGATGTGTAGCCTCGACGCATAACTTGTAAAATCTCATCATCACCCGCTTGGAATGGCAAATTAATATGCTCGCACACCTTTGGCAGATTACCAACCGCCCGAATGATGCGTTCGCTCATGTAGTTAGGATGGGACGTCAGGAAGCGTATTCTATGTAGTCCATCTATGCCGTGCACCTCATTCAGGAGATCTGCTAAGTCTGGCTTGTCTGGCAGGTCGTGCCCATAGGCATCCACCGTCTGTCCAAGTAGGGTAACCTCCTTGACTCCTCTGTGTACCAGTAGGTCGACCTCTTTCACAATGTCATCAATGGAGCGGCTGACCTGCCTACCCCTGCGGTAAGGGATGATGCAGAACGAGCAGAACTCGTCACAGCCGTGGATTATAGGTAGGTAGGTGGATATTTGGGGTTTGACAGGTGCCAGGTTACTCAGGCAGCCTTCCACATCTATTCCAAAACGCTCACCCAGGAGGTCTATAAGAGGTTCGTATTGCTGCGGGCGCATGAACACGTCAACGTATGGGAAGCGTTTTTGGAGATCATCCGACTTGGGCCCGACCATACACCCCATGAGTGCGACAATCCGCTGTGGGTTACCCTGCTTTAGTGGCTTGAGTGAGGTCATCATGCCAACGACCTTGTCCTCAGCGCTCTGACGCACCACACAACTGTTGAGGACAATGACATCTGCTTCTTTTGGCGCGGCTGCTTCCTCCATCCCAAGAACTTCCAGGGCACTGGACAGTCGCTCTGAGTCAGCCTTATTCATCTGGCACCCTACGGTCCAGATATAGTAACGCCGAGAACCCACGTCGTTTTCTAACAACTAATCTATCCCTATGATTATTGATGAGGGATTGGCGGAGGGAATGGGATTCGAACCCATGAGAGGGCTTGCGCCCCCTAACCGCTTAGCAGGCGGCCGCACTAGACCTCTATGCGATCCCTCCTGTCTACGCATAACTAAATATAACAGATAGACATGACAACCCACAAGGGCTTATTCACGCTGACACGCTGACTGATGAGTGCAGAAAGCGATGTTCGTACGCTATCCGCGACGAGGCCTGTGCCTGTCTGCGCTGTCCACCATTATTGTGACTGGGCCATCGTTCTGAAGCTCAACTAACATCCGCTGCCGAAAGCGTCCCGTTTCCACCCTTAGGCCGGTCTCTCTGAACAGCGTCAAGGTCGCCTCAAAGAGTGCTTCCGCTACCTCGGGCGAAGCTGCATCGATGAAGGAGGGCCTGTGTCCCTTGCGGACATCAGAGTAGAGAGTGAACTGGCTGATTATCAGGAGATGTGTTGCTGCTTCCAGCGAGGAGATACTGAAGTGACCCACCTCATCGTCAAAGATACGGAGGTTGACCACCTTCTCAACCACGTATCGCGCATCCTCTTCTCCGTCGCCCCGCCCCACTCCAAGAAATATGACAAGGCCTTTCTCAATCCGTCCCACCACTTCATCCACCGCCACCGACGCACTAACCACTCTCTGGACAAGGGCGCGCATGCCTGTGCCTCCCTTGCCTAGGCTTCCTTGGTTGCCTCTTTGGCAACTTCTTTGACCACGTCCTTAGAGGATGTATCTTTCTCTAACCCTGGAGTTGCCTCTTTATCTGCGGACTCGCTACTACGACTGCCACTGTCGTAGTTGGTCTGGTCTTTCCTTGCATAGTCAGTCGTGTAGAAGCCAGTGCCCTTGTATATCACTGTTGGGGCGTGAAACTTCCTGCGCGACCCAGATTGGCAGAGAGGACATGGCTGGGTCGTCTCAGCATCGAAGCCCTGCTTTAGTTCAAAGAGATGATTACAACTTACGCATTCGTACTCGTAGATAGGCAACTGTCCTCCACGCGGTATGCTAGCAA
>CAUZOU010000010.1:0-26176 GCA_963581795.1 Dehalococcoidia bacterium
AGCTCTAGTGAGCTTCCTGTTTAGCTAAAGCTCACTGGCCGCGGCCAGCAGTTCATTTGTTTTCCCTACCACGTGTTCGAGTGCCACCAGTTGCGCGTCATTCTCATGACGCGGCTTCACCTCAACGCTACCCTGATTCAGATTCCGTGGGCTTGCCACTATGCGAATAGGGAAGCCAAGAAGATCGGCATCGTTGAACTTCACACCAGCCGTCTCCGAACGATCATCATACAACACGTCCAGCCCAGCCTCTTGCAGACGCTGATACAGGTCTTCCGCGGCCTTAACCACGTCCGGGTTCTCCACATGCAGTGCTACCAAATGTACCTGGTACGGAGCTATGGCCATTGGAAAAACAATTCCCTTTTCATCATGATTTTGCTCTATTGCAGCGGCAAGTAACCGCCCGACACCTATGCCATAGCACCCCATTACTACAGGCTGTTGTGCCCCATCCTGATCAAGGAAACCAGCCTCAAGGCTTTCACTAAATACCGTCCCAAGCTTGAACACATGGCCCACCTCAATGCCGCGTTTGCCCTCCAGCGGGGTACCGCAACGGCGGCAGTCATGGCCTGCCTGAGCCAGAGCAATGTCCGCTATAACGTCAGGCTCAAAGTCACGTGAATAGTTGGCGTTCAGCATATGATAGTCTGGTCGATTGGCCCCAACGACGAAATTTGCGCCCAGCTTTATGGAGTCGTCGGCGACGCTCTTGACGCCTTTCAGACCAACTGCAGAGGCAAATCCGGCCACAAATCCGGCGCCTTCCACCTCTCCATCAGTGGCCAGCCGCAACTCCTTGCATCGAAGGAGGTTCTTGAGCTTGATCTCGTTCACATCCAGATCGCCCCGAATTGTGACGAAGACCATCTCACCGTCAGATTCATAGAATACGGCCTTCAAGATTTTACTTTCCAGAACGCCAAGATGCGCGGCCAGACTCTCGATTGTCTTGATCTCTGGGGTATGCACCTCGCTCAATGCCAGTGAAGTTTCATCATCCTGAGTTGGTTTCACACTCTCAGCACGCTCGGCGTTTGCCGCATAGCCACAACCGGGGCATAGAAGAAGCACATCCTCGCCGCTGTCCGCTGGTAGGATAAACTCGTGGGAATCCTTGCCGCCGATGGCGCCGCTATCGGCTTCCGCCTGCACCGCAGGAAGACCACAACGGCGGTAGATGTTCTTGTAAGCCTGCACCATGGTATTGTAGCTGATAGACAGGCCCTCGGCATCGACATCGAAGCTATACGCGTCCTTCATATCGAACTCACGAACCCTCAGCAGTCCACCTCTTGGCCTAGCCTCGTCACGAAACTTTGTCTGAATCTGATATAGAATCTGTGGCAGGTCCCGATAGCTGTAAACATTGGCCTTCACCATGAGAGTGAACACTTCTTCATGGGTTGGTGCCATTACCAATAGCCTATCCTTGCGGTCTTTCAGGGTAAACAGCGTCTGGCCCATAGTCTCGGCCCGTCCCGATTCTTCCCACACTTCCATAGGATGCAGCGCAGGCATCCTCACTTCCTGGCCCCCAATGGCGTCCATCTCCTGTCGTATGATGTTCTCTATCTTACGCAGGGACCGCCACGCCAAGGGAAGATAGCTGTAGACGCCGGATGCCACCTGTCGAATCATCCCGGACTTCAGCAGCAGGCGATGGCTGACAGTCTCTGCCTCGGCGGGCTCCTCTCGCAGGGTTTTACCGAAAGAACTAGTCATGCGCATGGGAGTAATTCTCTCCTACCGGGACATTTTGCGAGTGCATGTTAGCAGAAAGAGGGCGACGAGAGAAATACCTGAAATTCCAAGCGGTTGCAACCAAAACTCAGGAAACCGTGAGATGAGTAACGCAGACTGAGAGGGAGCCCGTGCGTTGAAGAAATGCTTGCGGGCAAAACACCAGTGTGAAAGACCTAGCGGCGAAACATTCCCTTCATGTTTTCAACAAAGGATTTGGACTTGAAGCGTCTCAGCATACCTGCCCACTCAACTTCCGCGGTTGAGGAGCGTTTCAGATCCTTGACACGCTGCTTCATTATCTCCAGAACACGCTTCTCCTCACCGTTGTCCAGCCAGAAGCCATGCTCGTTGGGGCAAAAGTCAAGTTCAAGGTCATAAGCCCGATAATGAAACATCTGCATCCCACTCTCACAGGTGGGACAGTGAAGGTCTCCCTGATAGGAACGGAACATCACAGAGCCCTTCACGTCATCTTCGTCCATCTCCTTGTCCTCAAGCTGGTCAAGCTCGTGGTATTCCAGCCACATACCCTTACAGCTTGGACACCGGTCTATTTCAACTCCTTTATACTTCTCAACGTACAGGGCCGCATGGCATCTGGGACAGTTCATCTGATCACCCTTTAGTATCGTCGTTCTTGAACTGACGGGTCTGGTCGATACGTGGCAGGTTAAAGCCCGCATGACCGAATGTCAATGAACCATATGTTATAAATAATCCTAGGATTTCGGTCCCCAGCCATCTGAGGGACTTTGAGATACCCATCTAAAATAGCGCCCAAACTGCTATAATATTGAACAGGTTACTAGCACCCAGCTATTTACAATAGGTTGCACGCACGCCTTTCGGTATCTCTGTTGCCTTTGCCAGGCCAAAATATTGATTAAAAGCGTACAAACTAGCTGTCCGCATATCAGGAGGTAGATTGAAGTACCGCAACTTGGGGAAAACCGACATGGAAGTCTCAGAGGTAGGGTTCGGAGTATGGACGGTTAGCACGGGATGGTGGGGCAAGATAGAAGAGAGAGACGGCATCGCACTTCTCGACCAGGCCCTAGACCTCGGTATTAACTTTTTCGACACTGGAGATACCTACGGCCTTGGATACGGCGAAGAGATACTTGCCAAGGCCCTAGGCAAGAAACGCAACGAGATCCTCATAGGAACAAAGTTTGGCTATGACTTCTACAGCAATGTCGAGAGAGATGGTCACCGGGAACGCCCGCAGGACTTCTCTCCGGAATTCGTCCGATATGCCTGTGAGCAGAGTCTGCGTCGCCTAAATACCGACCACATAGACCTTTACCAGCTCCACAACCCCAAGCTAGCAACCATAGAGAACGACGAGTTATTTGAGACCTTGGAGGCACTGGTTCAGGAAGGGAAAATCCGTTACTACGGCTCCGCCCTCGGACCTGACATCGGCTGGTTTGAGGAGGGAGAGGCGTCAATGAAGGATAGGAAGGTACCTACGATCCAGATAATCTACAGCATCTTGGAACAGGATCCAGCCAAGAAGTTCTTCCCCATAGCCGAGGAAGAGGGTACAGGATTGCTGTCCCGGGTGCCCCACGCCTCCGGTATGCTCGACGGTACCTATGACAAGTACACCGTTTTCGCTCCCTCTGACCATCGTAGTCACAGGAGACAGGTCTGGCTGGAAACAAGCCTCAAGAAGATGGAACGGCTGGATTTTCTGACCAAGGAGACCGACGCAACTATAGGTCAGATAGCCATACAGTTCGCTCTATCCCGCCCATCAATAGCCAGCATACTCCCCAACATCACGAACGAGGAGCAGTTGAGAGATTTCGTCCTTGCCCCAGAAACCCCAAGCATGAGCGCCGAAGTGCTGGAACAGATAGACGACCTGTACAGCCACAACTTCTATTTGGAAGAGACTCCCGAGGAAGCTGCATCCTCTAAAGATTAAAAAGGATCAAGCAATACAACTGAACTGGCATTCTGCCAGTTCAGTTGTAGGCGTAGAAAGGTCATTTACTACGAAGCGGCTGCTGTCCTTTCTACAACCGACATCTTCGACTGCACCTTATGCATCTCCTGCTCCAAGAGTTCGAAATCGCTCTTGGGTAAGATGTGAAGATTACCTTGAAAGGCCAGTGGCCAGTATTCCGGCGGCCACCTGCGCACATATTCCATCCTTGGCCCTATCTCTCTGGCATCCAGAAACTGCTCGTCTTCAAGGGCTACTTCTGCCCTGATATTCACCCTCCAAGGAAAATCGTCTTCTCTACCTTCGCTCTTCCAGATGGCTTCGTGGTCTTCAGTACATTGGGAAGTTATTGTTGCTGTTGCTCCAAACCCCTGAACGCCAGTGACATAGTATACCAGTCTGTCTCCGGGTTCCATTCGCTGTGCCTTGCGGCGCTGACGCGACATCATGCCCTGTATTGTAAATTTCAGACCGCGTGTGACGTGAAAGTTCTCCAGGGAACTAGCCACCATCCAATAAGTCTTCCCTCTCGGCACTGCCTTAGTCCCCCTTTTGTCAGGTTATAGGAAAAATATTGGCAATTCCCCAATATCCTTCATTGTAACACGGTGCAACATGACAATTTCCACTAGGAACGCGCACAAGAGCATCAGGAAGCCTGAGCGTAGCGTGTAGGAAATCAGACCGTATTACGGATGACGCCAACCACTTTCCCATGCACCTCTAGGTTCTCTGCGTTCACGTATATGGGCTTCATCGTGGCGTTTGCCGGTTGCAGCCTTATTCGGTCCCCTTCCCGGTACAGACGCTTGAGAGTCGCCTCCTTCTCTATCTGGAGCCACGCGACCACCATATCGCCATCCTGAACCGAGTCAACGGGCTGCACAATCACTACGTCCCCATCGTCTACAAGGGCATCTATCATAGATGTACCCTTCACCCTCAGAGCATAGGCATTCTTTTTTACCTTTCCTAGAAATCCCGGTGGGAGGTCAAGGACATCCATCGGTTCCTCTGCACCCCAGGAATCCTGAGTTGGAACGGGCACCGGCTCACCGGCTGCAATGTAACCCAGCACCGATATCCTTGTGCCTGCCGCAACGTCTCTACTTCCGCCCAGGACCTCGATACCCCTGGAAACCTCACGGTCTCTGCGTATATACCCCACACGTTCAAGAATATGCAGGTTGTAGTCCACCACAGAGGTGGAGCTTATACCACAGGCCTGCTGAATATCTCGAATGGTAGGAGGATAGCTCCGTTCCTCATCAAAATTCCGAATGAAGTCCAGAATGTTCTGTTGTCTTACGTTAAGCCCTTTTCTTGCCAAGGAACTGCTCCTTTATGAACGTATGTTCTATCGCAAAATATCACAGGCGCGCATACGTGTCAATGCCAGGAGCACAGAGTGCCCTGCGCTCACCAATGTAACGTTGCTGATTTGGGATCTCTCACCCTGCGGGGTTGAAAAGAACTCACCACCATACCTATAATCACTTGGTAGCCTCGGAGAAAGGCAAGAAGTTCATGAATAGCCAGGACATTCAAGACCTAGGAACGTATCAGTCACTTGAGAGTGTGGTTGCACGTCTGCTTGGCCCCGACGGCTGCCCGTGGGACATGGAACAGACTCACCAATCGCTCAAGCGTAACCTCCTAGAGGAATGCTACGAGCTTTTGGAGGCCATCGATAGCGGCGACCCGAAGCACATGGCCGAGGAACTTGGAGACATCCTGTTGCAGGTGGCTTTTCATATACGTCTCGCACATGAGAATGGAAGCTTCGGACCTCATGAGGTATTCACAGCCATCAACGAGAAACTCATACGCAGACACCCTCACATTTTCGGCGGCGCAGAGGCCAACACTTCGGAGGAAGTTAAGGCCAACTGGGAGGATATCAAGCAAAAGGAACGGGGCTACTCCTCACGCCTCTCCAGCATTCCCAGTAACCTACCCGCCCTTGCCTATGCGCAACTTCTCCAGGACAGGGCATCTCTGGCAGGGTTCGATTGGGACAACCCGGAGGGAGTGCTGAAGAAAGTGGAGGAAGAGATACGAGAGCTTGAGGAGGCCGGGAGCCAGGATGAGAAGGAGGCCGAATTTGGAGACATCCTCTTTTCTCTGGTAAACACCGGTAGGTGGATGAGCATACAGGTTGAAGAGTCGCTGCGCCACACTAACCAGCGATTCTCCCGCCGATTCACAGACATGGAGGCTATGTGCAAGGAACGTGGTGTCGACTTTACTAGCCTGTCCATGAATGAGAAGGAGACACTGTGGCAGGAGGCCAAGAAAAGGGTAGGATAGTGACTGGTATCAACAAGAAGCCTGAGCTAGTTGACAGAACGGAACTAAAGCGCCAGATTGGAAAACGTGGTGAGCTTTTAGTGCAGTACAAGCTATTTAGAGTTTGGCATTGAGTCAGTGCAACCGACGACCGACTATGGGATAGATCTGCTGATTTTTTACACAACCCAACAATTGGACTCCAAAGCGTACCGGGCAGTGTACCTTCATGTGAAAACATCCACCAAAATAGAAACATCTGATAGCAAGTGGCTCTCATGGTCTATACCAAACGCAAACGCATTTAAAACTCAGCACGTTGCCGTGGTCGACGTAGAGCGTAACAAATTGGGGCTATGCAGCAAGGATGAATGTGAGAAACTTGATAATGGCAAAGGTGACTGACGATGGCTTTAGTGGTATGTTCTTGGACAAGAAGCTAAAGGAACTACGATAAAGCGATCTGAAAAGAACTTCGCAAACTATGAGTTAGATACCGCGATACATAAAGTTTTCCATTGAAAGGTAACAGAAATGCAGTTCAACATCGCACTCCTACCAGGTGACGGCGTAGGCCCCGAGATCATTGCAGAGGGCATAAAGACCCTCAAACGCATCGAGAAACTCACAGACGCCACCTTCAATCTAGAACAGGAACTCGTGGGCGGTATTGCCATGGATGAAGTAGGTAACCCCCTGCCTAAAGCAGCCCTGGACCTGGCCAAAAAGAGCGACGCTATCTTGTTCGGTGCCGTAGGCGGGCCGAAATGGGACAACCCTCTGGCGCCACATCGCCCGGAGGATGCCATACTGGGCCTGCGCAAAGCTCTGGGCTTGTTTGCCAACATACGCCCAGTCAAGGTATTCCCGTCCCTTCTGAACTCCAGCTCCATAAAGCCGTCGGTCATAGAGGGAGTAGACATACTCATGATCCGCGAGCTTACGGGAGGACTCTACTTCGCCAAGCCAAAGAAGCGGTGGCAGACCTCAAGAGGAAGAAGAGCGGTGGACACCCTGCGTTACACCGAAGGCGAGATAGAACGCGTATTGCGGGTGGGTTTTGAACTTGCCCGTGGACGCCGCAAGAAACTCACATCCGTGGACAAGGCAAACGTCCTTGAGAGCTCTCGCCTGTGGCGTGAGATAGCCGTTGAACTATCCAGCCAGTACCCAGACGTGGAACTGGAGCACATGCTGGTGGACTCCTGCGCAATGGCCCTTGTTAGGACTCCCACCCGCTTTGATGTCCTGGTAGCCGAAAACATGTTTGGCGACATCCTCACAGATGAAGCAGCAATTCTAGCAGGTTCACTGGGTATGTTACCATCTTCCAGCCTGGCAGGTATGCCGCGAGAGGATAACCGCAGTCGACGACGCGCCATTGGCCTCTATGAACCCATCCACGGTAGTGCACCCGACATCGCAGGGCAGGGCAAGGCCAACCCAATTGCGACCATCCTCAGCGTTGCACTCATGCTCCGCTACTCGCTTGGACTTTCCCAGGCGGCTTCCGCAATAGAAACGGCTGTAGACCAAGTGCTGAACCAGGGATACCGTACGCCAGACATTGCAGAGGCAGGAGCCGCGAACGTCCTGACCACAAGTGAAATGGGTCAGCGCATAGTTGATGCCATAGCCCTCTAGCCTGCACGGCTCCACTGACGACGCCAATGGTATAATAGTAGGTGCAATGTAGCGTGATGTGCTGAGCTATTAGCACAAGTTGAGCCTACAGTGAAAGAGTGTCCTGAAACTGTGGCGGTTGCTGTAGATTCTCTTTGGCCTCTTTGGAATAATTGCCGTCCAGACCCTAAACCAGAGCACAGACGCTGCAAATACCGAGTACTATCCATCTCTGTTATGAGCAATGTTATAAGTGACATAGAACTCGTTCTATGTCACTTATGGTCTGGAAAAGTAACTGGTCGTATTTGTCCCTAAATTGACTCATAATAGCGTCTCTGCTATCATGCAAGTCATGGAACCTAGACTTTTTATAGCTATTTTCGTGGCAATTCTTCTCTCCGCCGCCGCCGCGATTCAGGATCATTTCTTCGGTGACCTCTTCTTGGCCAGAGCCATTCAGGAGATCCGGCTATCACACTGGGAAGAGATAATGGAAACGGTTTCGACAGTTGGAAAGGCACTGCCAATGGTGGTGTTAGGACTGTCTTGCTTCGGTTGGTTCCTGTGGAAGAGGCAAAAGGCGGAGTACATGGTCTTGGGCGCTGCTTTGCTCAGCCTATTCGTAAACCCCGTATTGAAGATTCTGGTGGACAGGCCACGTCCAACCGAGGATTTGGTGACTATCTGGAGGGAATCAGGAGGATTGGCTTTTCCCAGCGGCCACGCCTACACTGCCATGGTCATATTCGGCTTGCTTTACTACCTGACCCCCACGGTTGTCTCATGGAAGAAGGCCATACCTTTTCTACGGGGTACGTTCCTATCCATGATTGTCCTCATGGGAATCTCAAGGGTATACCTTGGCGCTCACTGGCCCAGCGACGTCCTTGGTGGTTTCCTGGTGGGTGGCATTATTTTGACATTCCTGATTCACTTCCACCAACAGTACACTCCTGATCTGAAGCCGTCGCAAGCTGACTGACATCAGTTCAGGAACGCACAACGTATCCTCAGGTTAGTTTAGCCTCTCTACTTGTACCGTGTGTGTAAATGAAGTCAGCTAACTTTGCTAGTGCCCGGCGAGCGCCTTGGCCTGCGAAAGAAAATTCAGCGGTATCTGCCTGAGCAGTTGGGGTAATACCGGAGCACTATTTTAGAGGGATCGTGAGTCAGAGGCGCCTTACTTCTCAGCCTCATCCCTAGCGTGTTTATTTATGGCGTCTCCCAGGGTAGTCCACGCCAGCAGAGCGCACTTCACCCTGATAGGAAACTTCTTCACCCCCGCCAGAGCCTCCACCTCTCCCAGATGATCCACACTGTCCTCCGACGAGCTTCTTCCGTACATCATATCCCTGAAATGGAAATAGAGAGCTTCGGCCTCGCTCAGAGTCTTGCCTTTGATTGCATCGGTGAGAATGGAAGCGGACGCCTGGCTGATAGAACAACCGACTCCCTTGAAGCTCACGGCATCCACAAGCCCATCAACGAGCTTGATCTGAATGACCACCTCGTCACCACAGAAGGGATTCATCCCTTCCGCTTCAAGGTCGGATTCGGCTAGTTTCTCCTGATTCCTGGGATTGCGATAGTGATCTAGAATGATCTCCTGATAGAGATCGTCCGCATCTGCAAAATCGAAAGATTGCGTACTCATGATTAATTGTATGAACCAGCCGTGCTATCTAACCATTCCCGAAGAGTACACAATGCCTGCGAGGATGTTGATATTGTATCACACGATGGTAGACGGCTTTGATTTTGGTCGGCCTGCTCACGCTTTGGCAAAATATCTCAAGGTAGCCTTAAGGGTATCGACCAGCATATCAACCTCTTCCTCTGTGTTATATATGTAGAAGCTGGCCCTCGCCGTGGCCGGCACGGAGAGCTTGTTCATCAATGGCATGGCGCAGTGGTGTCCCGTCCTGATGGCTATGCCCTCCCGGTCCAGCATTGTCCCCATATCATGCGGATGAACATCGCGCGCATAGAAGGAGACAATCCCTCCCCTGTCATTCACGTCTCTGGGACCGAAGACCTTTATCTCCTCCAACTCCTGAAAAGCGTTCAGTGCATACTCCGTAAGAGAGATTTCGTGCTGACGTACGTTATCCATACCAAGAGACTCCAAGTAGTCTATGGCCGCGCCAAAGGCAATGGTGTCTGCAATGTTGGGTGTACCAGCCTCAAAGCGCATTGGCAAATCGTTCCAAGTAGCGTGGTCATCCCACACCTGCCTCACCATCTCTCCGCCGCGCAGAAATGGTTCCATTCCCTCCAATATCTCCTGCTTCACGTACAGTGCTCCTATGCCGGTTGGAGCCAGCATCTTGTGGCCTGAGAAGGCCATGAAATCACAGTCCAAGTCCTTCACGTCCACCTTAAGATGTGGCACGCTCTGGGCACCGTCTATCAGAATCCTTGCTCCCACACGATGCGCCGCCTCACCCAGTTCCTTTACGGGGTTGATGCTACCGAGGACGTTGGACATGTGGTTAAGAGCCACAAGTTTGGTGTGGGAGGTAAGAAGTTTGTCCAAATCAGAGAGGTCAAGGGACTGATCCGCGGTGAGAGGAATAAACTTGAGGGTGGCTCCACTATCCTGGGCCACCTTCTGCCACGGAACCAGATTGCTGTGGTGCTCCATGTGGGTGGTGAGGATCTCGTCTCCCGGCCCAACGTTATTCTGCGCCCAGCTCTGCGCAACCAGGTTAATGGCCTCAGTGGTGTTTCTTAGCAGTATCAGCCCTTCTGGGCTTGGACTACCTATGAAGTCCGCGCACTTCCGGCGCGCCTCTTCATATCGCTCGGTTGCCTCCATGCTCAGGGCATGTACGCCCCTATGTATGTTGGAATTATACCCTTCGTAATACTCCGTCAGTGCCCGTATGACGGAATCGGGCTTCTGGGAGGTAGCGGCGTTATCTAGATATACCAGAGGTTTGCCGTATACCTGACGCGATAATATTGGGAAGTCCTTGCGGATTGCTTTTACGTCTAGCATAAATGTGTCCCCTCTCTTAAAGGGGGTGTACCAAACTGGTGATAGGAAGAATAACCCGGAACGACACTAGCTTGCCACCCATTCCTGAAGCTTGGCCTGCACCAAATCATCGACCTGTCTGCGCAATGACTCGTTCGCGATGCTCTGGATAACATCGCTTACAAAGGCCCTTGTCAGGAGACCGCGGGCGGTCTTCTCATCTATTCCACGACTCCTCAGATAGAACAGCGCCTTCTCGTCCATCTGCCCGCATGCTGCGCCGTGGCCGCACTTCACGTCGTCACAGTAGACCCAGAAGGCAGGTTTAGTGTCCGCCTCTGCCTCATCAGACAATAGCAAGTTCTTGTCCACCTGATTGGCATCTACCTTCACCGCACCCTCGCGCACGATTATGCTGCCGTGAAACACGGACCGCGCCTTGCCATCAAGGATGCCTTTGTAAAGTTCACGACTGGTGGTGTATGGCTTGGCGTGATCAATAATTACCTGGTTGTCCACGTGCTGGGTTCCATTCACCAAATAGAGGCCGTTCAGCACACACGAGCTGCCTTCGTCCTCGGTCAGCACGTTTAGGTTGTTCCTCACCAGCTTGCCGCCCATGTCTATGTTGATGGAAGAGAAGTAGCTGTCGCGACCCAGGGACACATCCGTGGTGGTTATGTGAAAAGCCTTGTCACTCTGCTGCTGTACCTTGTAGTATTCTACCCTTGACCCGTCCCCCACAACAACCTCCGTAACACAGTTGCTGAAATACCGCCCATCAGAGACGCCGCCGTATCCGTCTATGACGGTAGCTTTACTGTTCTTGCCAACCACTATGAGGACGCGTGGCTGAGAGACGGTCTCCTCATCTTTGGACGTGGAAAGAAACAGCAATCTCACGGGTTCCTCCACAAGGATGTCATCAGGGACGTGAATAAAGACTCCCTCGTGAATAAAGGCGGTATTGAGTGCCGTGAACGCGTTGGCTTCGTAGTCAGCGTAATGGGCCAAGTGTCCCTGAACCAATTCCGGCACAGACCTCATGGCTTCGGTCAGGTTCACAACCATCACGCCCGCGGGCAGGGAGGAAACAGATGAGAGTTCCTCAACGTAGCTCCCGTCCACGAAGACCATTTGGCTCCAACTTTTCTCTCCTAAGCTGGACATCTCCACGCTTTTGGCATTTACCAATGACTGCACGGCAGAGCTAGATAACTGGAACTTGGCCTTGGCTATTGGGCCTATGTCTGTGTATTTCCATTCCTCGTTGCCCCTGCGAGCGATGGGAAAACCGAGGCCTTGGAACTTGGACATGGCTTCCTTGCGCAAGTCCCGCGCCCACGCAGGATCTGTGTCATAGCCATTCTTTTCAAGAGATTCAAGGGCCGTCAGATATGCGGATTCTTGCGTTGCAGGACTTTGTGTCATAACTCGGACATCCTTCAACGGGAGGGCTGGAGGGACTCAGCGGAGTTCCCCAGGTGGTCATAGCCTTGAGACTCTATCTCACGGGCCAGATCCTTATCGCCAGATTTCACAATGCGCCCTTGAATGAGTACGTGCACCTTATCCGGTACAACGTAGTTCAGTATCCTCTGGTAGTGAGTTACCAAAATAACGGATTTTTGGGGACTCCTCAGATGGTTGATACCCTCAGCCACTATCCTCAATGCATCCACGTCCAAGCCGGAATCCGGTTCATCCAGAATCGAAAGCTTGGGATCGAAGATCGCCATCTGCAAAATCTCGTTACGCTTCTTCTCACCGCCTGAAAACCCTTCATTGACGGAGCGTTTGGTAAGATTGCGATCCATTTCCACAATCCCAACCTTCTCGTTGAGGAACTTATCGAATTTCAACACATCCATCTCAGCAAGTCCCTTGCTTTTCTGGATGGCATTGAAGCCAGCGCGCATGAAGTGATCCAGCCGTACTCCAGGCACCTCTGTGGGATGCTGGAAGCAGAGGAAGAGCCCTGCCCTGGCACGGTTTTCAGGAAGCATGGACAGAAGGTCTTCTCCTTCGAATATTATCTGTCCTGAGGTAGCAGTGTAAGACGGATGGCCCGCCAGCACATTAGCCAGGGTACTCTTACCGGAACCGTTGGGTCCCATGATGGCGTGTACCTCTCCTGGATTCACCAGAAGATTCATACCTTTCAATATCTCAACTCCTCCTATGGAGGCGTGCAGGTCTTTTATCTCAAGCATCTATTACCTCTTTAGCCCACAGTTCCTTCCAGATTCATCTCCAGGAGGCGAGTGGCTTCCACTGCAAATTCCAGGGGCAACTGCTTGAACACCTCTTTGCAGAAACCGTTGATGATAAGTGCATGCGCATCTTCCGTAGATATGCCTCGCTGATTGCAGTAAAAGAGCTGGTCTTCGCTCACCTTGGATGTAAATGCCTCGTGCTCCAGTTGTGACGTATTGTTCCGCACCTCCACATAAGGTGTGGTGTGTGCCCCACACTGGTCACCCAGCAGCAGTGAATCGCACTGGGTGAAGTTCCAGGAGTTGGTGGCCTTTGGCATGATTCTCACCAGACCACGATAGGTATTTTCGGCGTGACCAGCAGATATGCCCTTGGCGATGATGGTGCTGCGTGTGTTCTTCCCAAGGTGTGTCATCTTGGTTCCGGTATCGGCCTGCTGATATCCCTTGGTAAGGGCCACGGAGTAGAACTCACCTATCGAGTTGTCCCCCTGCAGGATAACGCTCGGGTACTTCCAGGTAATGGCCGAACCTGTCTCCACCTGTGTCCAAGAAATCTTGGAGTTTTTACCCGCACACTTGCCGCGCTTGGTGACAAAGTTGTAAATGCCGCCTTTTCCATTCTCGTCGCCAGGGTACCAATTCTGAATGGTGGAGTACTTGATCTCCGCGTTGTCGGCCGTAATCAACTCCACCACGGCAGCATGAAGCTGGTTTTCATCACGCATTGGTGCGCTACACCCCTCAAGGTAGCTTACATAGCTACCTTCATCGGCAACGATTAGAGTACGCTCAAACTGCCCTGTGCCCAGGGAGTTGATGCGGAAGTATGTGGTCAGTTCCATGGGGCAACGGACTCCCTTTGGTATGTAGCAGAAGGAACCATCGGAGAAGGTTGCAGCATTAAGAGCAGCGTAGAAATTATCGGTGTAGGGAACCACCGAGCCAAGATACTTCTTTATCAGGTCGGGGTGATTCTGAATGGCCTCAGACATAGAACAAAAGATGATGCCCTTTTTAGCCAGCTCTGCCTTGAAAGTTGTAGCTATAGAGACACTATCAAATACTGCATCCACGGCTACGCCAGCCAGTAGTTTTTGCTCCTCCAGAGGAATCCCCAGTTTCTCATAAGTCTTCAGAATCTCCGGGTCCACCTCATCCAGGCTATCCAGATTCTCTTTAGTTTTGGGGGCTGCATAGTAGATGATGCCCTGAAAATCTATAGGCGCATGGTGGATGTTAGCCCACAAAGGCACCTGCTCCTTTTCCATCAAGGACATGAAATAATGATACGCTTTCATACGCCATGCCAGCATCCATTCAGGCTCATTCTTTTTCGCTGAAATGAACCTTATGGTGTCTTCATTCAAACCGGGAGGGGCGAATTCTTCCTCGACATCCGTAACGAATCCGTACTTATACTCCTGCTTGGCCGCGTCTTTAACGACCTGATTAGAGGTTGTCACAGATTTACTCCCTTCGTCATATCCTCGCCAGTATCACCGGAAAACAGGCTTATGAAAACACGCTCATTTATCATCTGGATGTATAAATCTCCCAGGCATTATATTTTAAAAACGGACTCGCACAACAATTGTTGATCAGTTTGGTCAACAATTAGCATAGCATCGGGTAAATACACAGTCAAGAGCTACCATGCAGGCACCACCATAGCATCAGGCCCCCCCCCCACGGTGCAGTGTTCTGGCAAATCCATGACCTATGGAGTTCGCCATTTTTAAGGAATTGTGTCACGGATTCCATTGACTTACAACCGCCCCAATGATATAGTCGCTCAAATACAATATTCAGGGGATAGTCATGGAAGTTCCTCATCTTTAAAGAACTCCGAAGAGCCTACGGCTTCGATGAAGTGGCTATCGTCCCTGGGGACGTGACAGTCAACCCCGACCAAGCCAACATCGATCTCATTCTGGGAGAATTTAACTTCTCCATTCCATTTCTAGCCTCATCCCTTGATGCTGTATCTTCTCCCAAGTTCGCCATATGTGTTGGTAAAATGGGAGGGCTCGCGGTTTTGAACCTGGAAGGCATCTACACCAGGTTTGACGACCCTGAAGCCGTAATCCAGAACATCGCTGAAGTACCACAAGAGCAGTGTACCCCTCTGCTTCAGAAGGTGTACGCATCCCCCATGAAGGACAGTCTAATAGGTGAGAGAGTAGAAGAGATCAAGAAAGCAGGAGTAACCTGCGCCGTGTCCGTCACCCCTGCCAATGCCAAGCGGCTGGCCCCAATTGCCGTTGAGGCCGGAGCGGATATACTGTTCATACAATCCACAGTTACCACGGCCCGCCATCTGTCTAAGAGCGCGGAGGGCTTGAACCTGTCCGATATATGCAAGCAGATTCGTGTCCCCGTTGTGGTCGGTAACACCGTTACATATAACTCCACCCTGGAGCTTATGGAGACCGGTGTACAGGGAGTCTTGGTTGGAGTCGGGCCAGGAGCAATATGCACCACTCGAGAAGTGGAAGGAATAGGTGTTCCGCAGGTTACAGCCACCCTCGACTGCACCGCGGCCCGTGAAGAATATTTCCACCGCACAGGCAGGTACGTCCCCATCATCACCGACGGGGGAATGCGTACCGGAGGCGACATTTGCAAGGCCATCGCCAGCGGGGCAGATGCCGTTATGCTTGGCACAACATTTGCACAGGCAGAGGAAGCTCCCGGCATGGGCTATAACTGGGGCATGGCCAGCTTCCACCCAGCTCTACCCAGGGGGACCAGAATAAATGTAGGATCCAAAGGCCCTCTGGAGCAGATACTCTTTGGACCCACCTCGATGACAGACGGCACCCAGAACCTGACAGGAGCCTTGAAGGCAGCCATGGGCATGTGTGGCGCATTCAACATATCCGATATGCAACAGGCAGAGCTGGTTATTGCCCCCGCCATCAAAACAGAGGGCAAATACTTCCAGTTAGCCGGACGCTGGTAGTCAACCAAGCCACTTCCATCCACCCCTTTAGCCAACTCATTCAACTATCCAGGCAGATTACTATTTGCGACCTATTCGCTTGTTTCAATGCTCATGTTAGTTCCTGCTTGGATAATAGGAAAGCTCACACAGTAGAGATCACAAAATAAAACATGCCTACGATTTTCGCAGGCCTGTTTTATCATTATTGTATCGTAAGAAGCTAGTCAGCACAGAAAACGTGAGCGAAGACCTTGTCACCATTGCCCAAGTCAGCCTCGAAAATGTCGGGCGGCCGTTGCCATATGTACTTATGACCTTGACCCACTCACTGACTACCAATCCAGGTGTCTGGCTGTTATTGCCATTGCCATTGCCTCCGCCCGAGCCGTCGTCTGCAGGCACGGCCGTCCAAGAATCGAAGACGTCCAAGTGAACGTACATATCCTCCAGCATGGCGTAGTCATGGTCATTGGGGTGCTGGTTCGAATAGGGACTGCTTGTTAGTCCATGCAGGTGTTAAGCTTAGCGTTGTCGAAGTTCTCATCTTGGTTACTCAGCCCAAACACGTGCCCAACCTCTTGGCACATGACCAGCACTGACAACACGCCGACGAGTTGTCAGTGCTGGTGCTGAAATACGAGTCATTCACCTTCACGTAGCCCTTGGTGATATGGTCACCTGATGCCCCCAGATGCCGACGATACCCAGACAGCCGTTGAATCCATATTTGGCGTTGCACATTTCTACAAGGCTAGTGCCCGTACTACACTTCCTCGGGATGGTTCCATCGAATTGTTGAGAACGGTCGAAACGTTCCAGTCAGTGTTGTCATCCAGAAGATGTTGATACCAAGTTCTTAAAACATGGTCACCAAAGGAAAGGGTCAACGAGTTGGACTGGAAAACCCAGTGTTAGTTGCCTCAGCGGTTACTGGTAGAAGCCACTCCGGCGGTCATGAATATAACGCACCCAGCATCCCGTCTAATCTCAATTTATTCTGCAACTTCATCTCTTACCTTCCCTGTCTTACACAGAACTCAGATTATTTGATTTGAATTGTGCTATCTCGCCTAGCTTAGCTTTACTCAACTTTTACCAAATTACCAGTAGCTTAACCGAAATGGTCAGCCGCGCTGCAGGTCACTATCAACCTGAACTATCTTAACAGTTGCTGCAGAAAGCTACTTTTTGCTCCTCACCCACGTTCCTCATTTTGATTCCCAATTCCTTCTGCTATACTCTAACATACTACTGTGTAGCACGATTGGATACCACGATGAAAGACAAGAACCTCCTATCGATTGCAGACCTCACTTCTCAGGAAATCTTGGGCCTTATAGAAAGAGCCGACGGATTCAAGCGGAAACCCCTTGCCAATACTCTGACGGGAAAATCCGTGGCCCTTCTCTTCGAGAAACCCTCGCTGAGGACAAGGGTGAGCTTCGATGTCGCGGTGCACCAGCTAGGAGGTCATCCCGTTTATCTCAGCAGGGATGAAGTAGGGCTGGGAGTCAGAGAGCCTCCGGCAGATATAGCCCGAGTCCTGTCACGCTACGTAAGCGCACTGGTGGTACGCACCTTTGCACAGAGCACTCTTGAAACCCTGGCACACTATGCCTCCGTGCCTGTGATAAACGCCCTGTCCAATGACGAGCATCCCTGCCAAGCCCTTGCAGACTTGCTCACAATCTATGAGAAGAAAGGCAGCTTGAAGGACGTGCAAATTGCCTACATAGGCGATGGCAACAACGTGGCCGCCAGTCTGGCCCTTGCCGCCGCCAGCGTTGGTGCCCATTTCGCCATTGCCTCTCCAACGGGATACCACATAACCACCCCGGTGATGGAAAAGGCGCGGGCAAGAGCACAGGATAACGGAAGTAATATAACTCTCTCGAAAAGCCCCGGTGAAGTTGTCACCGGTGCGGACGTTATATACACCGATGTCTGGGTAAGTATGGGCCAGGAAGAAGAAACGGAACGCAGACGCATGGCGTTTGAGTCCTACCGAGTGGATCTTGACCTATTGGCTCAAGCCAAGACAGGTGCCCTATTTATGCACCCCATGCCGGCTCACCCAGGTGAGGAAATATCGCCCGGCCTGCTTGACCATCCACAGTCAGTGGTGTTCGATCAGGCGGAGAACCGTCTCCACGTCCAGAAAGCAATACTCGCCGAAATACTGGGCTAGGACGAGGAAGACATGACCAAACCTCTGGTAGCAATTGTAGGTCGGCCCAATGTGGGCAAGTCCACCCTCTTCAACAGGTTGATAGGCCAACCTCTGGCCATCGTCTCCGACATACCCGGCACCACCAGAGACAGGGTGACCGCCACCGTTCCGTGGAGAGACCAATCACTGATACTTGTGGACACAGGCGGCATCGAGGTCTTCCAGACATCTGATCTGTGGGAAAAGGTTAGGGCACAGGTAGATATGGCCCTTGAGGAAGCCGACGCCATAATCTTCCTTGTAGATGTGGTAGATGGTATTACGCCCGGGGATATTGAGATCGCCCAATCCCTCCGCCAGAGGGGAAAACCTCTGATGCTTGCGGTCAACAAGGTAGACAACCCTAAGAGGGAACTAGACACAATGGAGTTCTATACCCTTGGGATGGGAGACCCCCTGCCCATCAGCGCATATCACAACTTGGGCATAAGAGACCTCCTGAGTCAACTCGATAGCCTGCTGTCTGAGCCATCTGAGGATGATGAAGCTTCGGGAGACCTAAAGCTCGCGATAGTTGGCCGCCCCAATGTGGGCAAGTCCATGCTGCTCAACACCATCCTAGGGCATGAACGGACCATCGTCTCTGACATACCCGGCACCACCAGAGATGCCATAGATATAGCGTTCTCCTTCGGCGATAAGCCCGTTACTCTCATAGACACCGCGGGTGTAAGACGTCGGGGTCGCATTGAAGTTGGCATAGAGAAATACAGCGTCCTTAGGGCTGTGAGGGCGATAGAACGCTCCAATGTATGCCTCCTAGTCACAGACGCAACAGAGGCCATCACAAACCAGGACACGCACATCGCAGGACAGGTTATGGACACATACAAAGGCGTTGTGGTGGTGGTGAACAAGTGGGATCTAGTAAAGGGAGAAATGGATAAGGAGCACATGGCCAATGAAGTGCGCCGTAAGCTGAAATTTATCCCCTATGCTCCAATTTGCTTTACCTCCGCCCTAGATGGAACGGGTGTAAAGAATGTGATGGAAACGGCCCTGAACGTCTATAAGCAGGGAGCCAAAATAGTGCCTCGCGGCGCTCTTGAGAGGACTCTCCTTTCCGCTGTGGGAGACCACATGCCGCCCAGCCGTGGCGGGAAGCCTATCAAGATTTACCGCATCTATCAGAAGGGACCAAACCCGCCCACGTTTGTAATATTCGTCAACGACCCCCGTCTGATCCACTTTTCCTACCAGCGGTACCTTGAGAACAAACTCCGCTCAGCCTTTGGCTTTGCAGGAAACCCCCTTCATCTGATATTCTCCACCAGAGGTAAGGGATAGATGACTTTCGGCCTACTAATACCACTGTGCTATCTCATGGGGGCCGTACCATCCGGCCTTCTCGTAGCCAGACTTGTACGACGCATTGACGTGCGACAGTACGGGAGCGGCAATACTGGCATGACCAATGTACTACGTACACTGGGAGTATGGCCGGCCTTGGCAGTGCTAGTACTCGATGTGGGAAAGGGAGTCTTGGCAGTAGTCTTGGCCAAAATTATAGACCAGTCTCCATCCCTGGAGGTTGCTGCGGCACTCTCAGTCTTGATAGGCCACAACTGGTCGGTTTTTCTACGGTTTAGTGGAGGGAAGGGCAGCGCTACCGGGATAGGATCCTTCTGTACAATATCCCCTCTGGCAGGTCTCATAATGATGGCAGTGGGCCTCCCATTTATCGCCGTATTCAAATACGTCTCCCTCGGCTCCATAATAGGTGCAGTCACGGCTATAGTGTCCATGTTACTCTTGGCATTACTCGCCCCATCCCTTCCTCTTGGAGTCCCGTCTCTAACCTATGTCCTGTATCCAGCCATAGGAGCCCCCATAGTGCTATTCAAGCACAAGGACAACATTGTCCGCCTAATTAAGGGACAGGAACACAAGCTAGATAGGGCTTCAACCCCAAACGACTCATCCTTAGAAACATCCGGGGAGGCCTCCAGCTAGGCACGGTATTAATTGTGGCAAAGGTCTCTGTGATAGGCACCACTAGCTGGGGAACAACCCTGGCGATAATACTGGCCAATAACGGCTCCAATGTGCTGTTGTTGGCACGCACGCAGGAAGAGGCCTTAGCCCTGGAAAGTACCAGGGAGAACCAGCGGATGTTGCCAGGAATTCCCTTCCCGCCAGGAATGCACGCCTCAGCCTCAGTAGAAGAGGCCGTGTCCGGAGCAGAGATGGTGGTCATGGTTGTGCCATCCAAAAGTATCCGAGAGAACATTAGAAACCTGCTACCACATCTAAATCCCAGTTCGATATTGCTGAGTGCCACAAAAGGTCTGGAAAAAGATTCTGCAAAGCGTATGAGTCAGGTCATGCAAGAGGAACTGCCGGATGCTTTCCATTCGCGTATAAGCGTACTCTCAGGCCCAAACCTCGCCAAAGAGATAGCTCAAGGGATGCCGGCCTCCACCGTCGTCGCCTCCCGTGATAAAGGCATCGCTCTGAGTGTTCAGGAGCTATTCATGTCCAACATCTTCAGGGTATACACAAACACCGATATAGTCGGAGTAGAGCTGGGCGGGGCTTTGAAAAACATCATGGCCCTGGGAGCAGGAGTCAGCGACGGCCTCGGCTACGGGGACAATGGAAAGGCGGCCTTCATTACACGGGGGCTTGCAGAGATAACCCGCCTAGGGGTTGCAGCCGGCGCCAACCCCATAACATTTGCCGGGCTGGCCGGACTGGGAGACCTGATAGCCACCTGCTCCAGCCCACTCAGCAGAAACAGATACGTGGGCGCACAACTGGCCTCCGGTAGGAGATTGCAAGATATCTTGTCCTCCATGAAGAACGTTGCTGAAGGCGTGGATACCACCCTAGGCGCTCTGCACTTGGCCTCCAGGTTGAACGTGGAAATGCCGTTGACACAGGCCATCAGCACCATCCTCTTCCAGAACATGGACCCGCGTCAGGCGGTAACGGAGCTCATGGGGCGCGCTCCCCGACCAGAGTGGTCAGGTATTCAACCTTGATAGGCTTTGAGTATGACCAACAAAAACTCAGTCTGGCAGATAACAATTGCGCTCGATAGTGGGCAGAACGATGCCCACAACTACGTCATGGATATGCCAATAAAGAAGCCCCTGACATGGCGTACTGTACTCTGAGGTCAATGCGCAGTGCTATAAGTGGCATCACTAAAGGGTTCACTTTGTCGAATCCAACCAGGCATTACAATGTCGCTACGTTGTTTACATTGAGCTTTCGTATACTGGAACCGACGACATTGCGGTGATACGGGAGAGAGCGAAACACCGGTCACCACGGCTTGCCAGGCCATCTCTTTGCCCATATGAGGCCAAGGAAACGCATGTCTGTGTCTTTGTCTCCTTTGCGGGTGTGTGTTACTGTCTATTCCTAAGGGGGATTATGCCTAATCAACACAAGAAAACAGTTACCAGTAATGGGCTCCGCATTCTCACCACGCACATGCCGCATACCCAGTCGGCCAGCATAGTATTCTACGTTGGGGCAGGTTCCAGGTACGAGACCCCGGAAGAAGCTGGAATATCGCACTTCGTAGAGCATATGTGCTTCAAGGGAACCCGCCAACGCCCCACATCCAAGGAGATTAGCGAGGCTATCGAGGGAGTTGGGGGTGTTCTCAACGCCGCCACAGACCGGGAGTTGACCACATACTACTGCAAGGTCCCTGTAGCCCACTTCCAATTGGCTCTCAACGTTCTTTCGGATTTTATCCGAGACCCCCTGTTCGACCCTGAGGAAGTTGAGAAAGAACGTCTCGTAATCCTTGAAGAACTGTCGATGAGCTACGATATTCCTAGCTACCGGGCCGACCTGCTGATAGACGAGGTAATGTGGCCAGACCAAGCCCTCGGGAGAGACGTGGGCGGCACACGAGAATCGGTGCTCGGTATCACCAGAGATATGCTGATGAATTACATGCATCGGCAGTACACCATCCCAAACCTAGTCGTAAGCATAGCGGGAAATATACCACACGAGGAAGCAGCAGAAGCTGTAGAACTCCAATTCAGAGACTGGGTCAACCATAAACCCGGCTCCCTGTTCCCCGTCGAGGACGACCAGTCTGCCCCAAGGCTGAGCATGGAGCGGCGCAGAACTGAGCAGGCCCACATCTGCATAGCCTTCAAAGGACTGTCGTCCACACACCCAGATAGATATGCACTTGATATGCTGAACGCCGTGCTCGGTGAGGGAATGAGCAGTCGGCTGTTTCTGGAACTGAGGGAAAAGCAAAGCCTAGTCTACGACGTCCACACCAGTACCAGCCATCTGAAGGACTGCGGCTCTTTCATCGCCTACGCCGGCGTGGACCCAAAAAACGCCAAGAAAGCCGTACAAAGCATTCTCCACGAGCTACGCATGATCAAAGAAGGTGTACCAGAGAGAGAGCTTCACAAAGCCAAGGAGTTCCTAAAGGGCCGCCTTGTGCTTCGCATGGAGGACAGCAGAAGTGTGGCCGCATGGCTGGGTGCACAGGAACTCCTTCTCAACGAAGTCCAAACGGTTGAAGATGTGTTGGCTAAGGTGGATGCCGTAACCACAGAGGATGTAAAGAGGGTGGCCAACAATCTACTTGTTACCGAGAAGCTGAGCACTGCCATAGTGGGCCCCTTTCGCAGCGATAAGGCCTTTCAAGCATATCTAAGCATATAATAGTGCACTTCAACGCTAATTACTAAATCTGGCATCAATTCACAAGGTTTGGTCCCCGATTTCTTTATCAACAACAAGCGTTGACCATATTTCCTAAGCCAGTGATTCGATGAGCATCGAGACCATGCCAAGGAAAAAAGAAAGCCCAACACGTCCGTCAATGTAGTTAGGAATTTACGGATAACACTGTCGGGTACATATTGAACCTCCGCAGCAATAGAGCCACACCGCTTCCGGCAAGGCCAACCGCATTACTATCCTGAGTAGTACGCGCTCAGCAGCAATAGAAACTCACGGTTCCCTTGCTCTCCAGTTATGGGCGACGGCACCAAGCCCTTGAGACGAAAGCCGTTATTTACTGCCCAAGCTATGACCCTGCCCAACACGCGGGCATGCACCCTAGAATCCATGATCACGCCGCCTCTCCCAACTTCATTGCGCCGTGCCTCAAACTGCGGCTTAACCAGGGCAACAATGTGTCCTCCATCTTTGACATGGGCCGCCACCGAACGTAACACCATGGTGAGGGATATGAACGACACATCCACAGTTGCTAGGTCTATCTCATCGTCCAGGGTAAATGGATTTCTTGCGTTGACCCTCTCCATAACCACTACCCTAGAATCCTGTCTGAGTCTATAGTCAAGCTGGCCGTAGCCAACATCAATGGCATAGACTCGCTGCGCTCCCCTCTGGAGAAGACAGTGGGTGAAGCCGCCAGTGGAGGCTCCTACATCAAGGGCTGTCAATCCATTTGCCGCCAATGCAAAATGGTCTAAAGCATGGGCCAGTTTGATACCGCCACGGCTATAGTACTCCGGCCCCGTCTCCACGACGATATCCTGTTCCAATGATACCACCTGGCCTGCAGCTACAGCCGAATTCCCATCAACCCTCACCTTCGCCGCCATAATCAAAGCGCGAGCCGTTTCCAATCTGTCAGATAGACCGCGCTCTATCATGGCCTGGTCAAGTCGTTTTCTGACAAATTTTTCCCTCGGCATCTCTACTCCCTAGGTTGGTCCATGCCCAGCACATTGTCGCTATTCATATTAGAACCGGACCGCAAAAATGCAACCACGGTACAAGATAATAATCAGAACCGACATTGCGCATACGCAGAAGTTCATAGGAACAGAGCGGAATTACTATGAGCGACCAAGTCGCAAGTAAATGTAAAGCGGTGGTTGTTTTAGTTGAGAAGAACGTGGTGGGGTACTACGCGCCCTTGGTAAGCGTGCTTAGGAATGCCTTGTTGCTGGTAGTGTTTTTCATACGCTCCATAACCTTTTCGGTGGCCTCGCTTGACTCCATTGAGCCGGAGGTAATCATGGATACCATACGGCGAAGCAGCCACACCTGCTTCAAGGTATCCTCGTCCAGCAGAAGCTCTTCTCTCCGAGTGCCGCTGCGCTGAATGTCTATAGCAGGAAAAACACGCCGCTCGGCCAACTTTCGGTCAAGGTGGATTTCCATATTACCGGTACCCTTGAACTCCTCGTAGATAACCTCATCCATGCGGCTACCGGTATCTACTAGACAGGCTGCCATAATTGTGAGACTACCACCCTCTTCAGTGTTGCGTGCGGCACCGAAGAAACGCTTTGGCGGATAGAGGGCCACCGGGTCTATGCCACCGGAAAGTGTCCTCCCACTGCTTGGCAGTGACAGGTTGTATGCACGGGTAAGGCGGGTGATGCTATCCAGAAGGATGGCAACATGCTTTCCTGACTCAACCAAACGCTTGGCCCGTTCAAGGGCCAGCTCAGCCACACGGCAGTGGTCCTCTACTGGGTCATCGAAGGTTGAGCTGAATACCTCGCCTTCAATGGAACGCTTCACGTCGGTCACTTCCTCAGGGCGCTCTCCAATGAGAGCCACCATAAGGTTTACGCCGGGATTGTTGGCGGATATACCCTGAGCTATGTGCTTAAGCAAAGTGGTTTTACCCGCTTTTGGAGGTGACACTATGAGGCCGCGCTGCCCAAGACCCACGGGGGATAGCAGATCCATAAGACGAGTGGACAAATTATCCGAATCCGTCTCCAATTTCAGCTGAATGTTCGGGAAAATAGGGGTAAGGTTATCAAAACTGGGACGGTTTCTAGCTACATCGGCATCCATGCCGTTTACGCCTTCCACCCGCACCAGACCATAGTATTTCTCGCTGTCCTTGGGTGGCCTTACCTGACCCATAACCAAGTCCCCGGTCCTCAGGGCAAATCGCCTTATCTGGGATTGAGAGACGTACACATCATTGGCACTGGGCTTGAGATTTGGTTGCCTCAGGAAACCATATCCGTCGTTGATCAAGTCAAGAATCCCGGAGGCTAGGATGTACCCTTGTTGCTCCGCGTAAGACTGCATCATCCGGAATACAATTTCAGCCTTTGGCAAGGCAGAGAGACCGTTCTCCAATCCCAACTCATTGGCTAAGGTCAGTAGCTCTTGCTTATCTTTTCCGTCCAGTTCCGCCAGGTTCATCGTTTTCTCCAGGGTAGTTGATTTCTCTTACTGAGTTCTTTTCCCATTGTCATCCTCGATTGTATTTTTTCAAATTGCGTGATTATGCACAAAGGAAGCCTGTGTTTAAGTGTTGGAGTGTTTCCAGAGTTTTACTTCAACAAACAATATGCAGGGTATCCATTGCAAACCTCTCACCAATCTTCATATGCCCGTGCCAGCCAGGGGAAGGTGTATTATTCTCATAGATTCTTCATGCGGCTTTTTCTGTCCCCGTCAAACCTATCACCAAGACCCATTGCCCAGACAGCACAGATACAGAGGTTAATTCGCATACACGCGGTCTTGAACAAGTTTGTCAATAGTGTTGGTGTTTTGATCAACATACCAGGGACTTTGCTGCCACCTCCACACCCGCTCACCATTCCCGTAACTCTTGTGTCCCAAGTCCCATCGGAGACGGAGTCAGCTATAGCTCTGACTGCTATACACACCACAATCCAGTATACTGTCAATGGTTGATATGTACCTGGTACAAATTAGGGAGTGAGACCCTGACTGCACACAGGAACATCAGCGTAGTGGGCTTGCTCCGAACAGAACGTGTCCAGAAGTGTTACCATCCCAGACGCTCAGACAGTGTACCACATCCTGTCATACACGTCTATCCACGCCTAACATTGTGACTGGCATATAGCACCTAGTCCCTGGAATAAATAGGCAGATGATGTTGTCCTCCCTCTCTTAGGGTGTCTTTAGCAACGCCTATGAACTCTAGGAACAGAGGATGGGCTTGGGTGGGACGCGATAGAAACTCAGGGTGAAACTGAACGCCCACCATGAATGGATGATCCACCAATTCAGATATCTCCACCAAGCTTCCGTCGGGAGACAAGCCGCTCGCAATAAGTCCCCCATCCTGAAGTAGTTCACGATAGGAGTTATTGAACTCCCACCGATGGCGATGACGCTCCATTATCTCAGAAACACCGTAAGCCTTGGCGGCCTTGGTGCCTTCGATCACATGGCATGGATATTCCCCAAGCCTCATGGTGCCACCCTTGGAGTG
>CAUZOU010000011.1:0-25332 GCA_963581795.1 Dehalococcoidia bacterium
CATTGCAGATGGTAACTTGGCCCACCTGCCCTGGCTTCAGGCAGCGCCTGACCCTGTGACAACTATGGTCTGGCGGACTTGGGTTGAGATGAATACCAAGACCGCCGAAGAAAAGGGCATCAGGGAGGGTGATATGTTGGAGGTAACATCTTCCAACGGCACGGTGATTGCGCCAGCGTACATCCATCCTGCTGTGCCGCCTTGGACCGTGTCAATACCTGTGGGTCAGGGTCACAAGGCCTCCGAGCAGTACTCCGAGCGGTATGCCGAAGGCATTGGCGTCAACACTCTCTCCATTTTGACTCCAATAGTCGATGGTGATACCGGAGCCTTGGCGTGGGCCGCCACGAGGGTCAAGATCAAGAAGACCGGAGAGCATATCGACCTGTCGCGCTTCGAGGGCAATGTACCAGCATTTGAACTCGAAAATGCGAAAATAGTACAGATAGCACCGCCGAACTAGATGATATCGGCATAGGGAAAGCAGGAGATTTCAATGGCTAATGAGAGAATAGACCACAAGTGGGGAATGGTTGTAGACGTAGATCGTTGCACAGGCTGTCAGGCGTGTGTAGTGGCTTGTCAGGCGGAGAACAACATCCCACTGAACACGGAGGACCGCTTTCGGCAACGCCGCGCCATCCAGTGGATTCATGTGGAGCGGTACTGGGAGGGCGAGTTCCCAAATGTGAAAGCGAAGTTTATTCCCATTCTATGCCAGCACTGCGAGAATGCGCCCTGCGAACCTGTTTGCCCTGTATACGCCACGTATCACAACAATCAGGGGATGAACGTTCAGGTTTACAACCGTTGCGTTGGCACGCGTTATTGCGCCAACAACTGTGCCTACCAAGTACGTTTCTTCAACTACTGGGAGCCTGTTTGGCCAGAGACTCTGAAGAACCAACTCAACCCAGATGTCACCGTAAGAAGTCGTGGCATCATGGAGAAGTGCACCTTCAACATACAGCGCTTGCACACGGCTGAGCGCACGATCGAAGGGCAGTTGGGCGAGAGATTGACTGACGAAAATATGAAGGCAGGTAATTTCCTTCCTGCTTGTGTTCAGGCCTGCCCAACCAGCACATTGGTCTTCGGCGACTTCAAGGACCCTGAGAGCCAGGTTTCTCGTATGAAACAAGAACAATTTGCAGATGGTGGTAGGGGGTATAGGCTTCTGGAAAACTTAGGAACAGAGCCCAATGTCATCTATCTGAAGAAGGTAGATATCCACGCCAAGACAGAGGTGGACACACATGCATGAGCTTCACCATCCAGCGCCGCCATCCTATTTGGGAATGACCGCGCAGGAGCTTACTCAGGATATCCTTCAGGTGCATGAGTCTCCTGGTAGGCAGTTTTGGACGGTGGCCGCCATATTAGGCGGGCTCTTTGGCCTAGGGATCATTGGATTCATACTTCTTCTGGCAGAGGGATTTGATGACAGGAATGTGTGGGGCTACTATGCTACAACATTTGCGTACATCTTCATAATTTCACAGTCAGCGGTCTTGGTGTCCGTGGCATTACGCATGGCAAAAGCGCACTGGCGCAGGCCTTTGGCTAGAATTTCCGAGTTGTTTGCGGTTGTTGGGTTGTTTAACTTCTTCCTGCTTATACCACTATTGTGGGTTCTCCCGGTTACAGATGGCCGAAGAAGTATCTGGTTCAACTGGCCAGGTCACAGCCCTCACTTATGGGACACAATAGGCTTGGGGCTTCTTGTAGTGTGTGGTTTGGCACTTCTTTTCTTCGCTTCTATACCCGATATGGCTGCGGTAAGAGATCATGCCAGCGGAGCAAGACAGAACATATACCGACGCATGGCGATGGAGTGGACTGGATTGCCTCATCAATGGAGAAAGCTAAATGTCGGCTTGTCTCTCCTTGGTGGCTTCTACTTTATGCTCCTCGTAGTTGTGCACATGTTGATTAGTGTTGACTTCGCCATGAGCCTTGTGCCTGGCTGGAAAGACTCCATATTCCCTGCGTTCCACGCCATAATTGGTTTCCAGGCTGCCGTGGCCATTATAATAGTTACAATGTTCATCCTGCGATGGAAGACTGGCTTGAGAAAATACCTTGAGGTTGACCAGTTCTGGTCATTGAGCAAGCTACTTTTGGCGCTGTCTCTGCTCTGGTTTTACTTTTGGTGGTCTGGCTTCTTTACCTACTGGTACGGCCGTCAACCTGCGGAACAGAGTATTCTCAAGTTCTTGATGTTTGAGACATACAAGGTTCCATTTGCGTTGTCGTTCCTGTTGTCCTTCATCATGCCATTTATCATTCTAATGTGGAACATAATTCGCAAGACCATATGGGGGCCTACTCTGGCCGCCGGCATTGTACTTGTTGGTACGTTTTTCAACGCCATGCGTTTCTACGTCCCTGCCTACTCTATTGAAGACAGTAGTCTTCATGCTATTGAGGTTGCTCCTCCATTCAACGCCCCTGGAGTAGCGGACATTCTCGTTATAGTTGGAGGTTTGGCTGGCGCCGTGCTAGCATACATGCTTGCCACCAGGATTTTCCCGATAATTTCCATGTGGGAGATGAAGGAAGGACTCCTCTTACAGAGGGTGCGCCGCTTCATGAAGATACAGATTAAAGTGCTGGCTAAGCCAGAATAGTTAGAATTGAAGAGATGAACATGGAAAACGACACCAAAGGCCAGGAGCAGTAAAGAATGCAGGAACGAGTAAGGCTGACAGACGTTCAGATTAACCGCGACCTTCTGCGATCAATCTTTGAGACTCCGAAGTGGTATTTCCTATTGGTGGGATGCTTGGGTCTTGTTGTTCTGGTAGGGTTTGCAGCGGCGGGATATATGATAAACAGAGGCTTGGGTGTTACCGGCTTGAATCGTCCCGTCTTCTGGGGATTCTTTATCACCAACTTTGTCTTCTGGATCGGTATTAGCCATGCAGGGGTTATGCTTTCAGCTATTCTCAGGCTGGTGCAGGCCGAGTGGCGTCGTCCAGCCACCAGAGCAGCCGAGGTTCTCACAGTGTTTTCACTAATGACGGCTATGACAATGCCGCTGATTCATGCAGGCCGCCCGTGGAGAGTAATGTATTGGGTATTCCCATATGACTTTGCTCGCGGCGTGTATCCTAACGTCCGCTCAGCGCTTGTGTGGGACCCTGCTGCGGTATTTACGTACTTGACCAGCAGTATTCTATTTGTCTACATAGCGCTTGTCCCAGACATAGCAGTCCTGAGAGACAGGACAACAGGATGGCGGCACGTCCTTTACTCCGTGCTCTCATTGGGATGGAGAGGCAGTGTGAGGCAGTGGAAGTTGCAACTGATAGCAGGCATCCTTCTGTCTGCCATCATTCTCCCGATTTTCGTATCGGTGCATAGCATAGTGTCATGGGACTTTGGTTCGGCCATGTCTGTAGAGGGATGGCACAGCACTGTCTTCGCCCCGTACTTTGTCATCGGTGCGGTTCACTCAGGAGTTTCTGCCGTGGTGACCGTGATGATTATATTGCGGTGGATGTTCAAGTGGGAGAACTACATCCGCATGGAGCATATAGACGCCTTGGCTAAGCTGCTGATAGTAGTGGCTACAGGATGGTTCTTCTTCTTCGCTCTAGAGTTCATCTTTGGCCTATACAGCTTGGAAGGGCCTGAGATTGCCCTGAGGGAAATGCAGGTTTTCCAGATGCCGTGGAAGGCCCTATTTATAACATTCTTGCTTACTGCGTATGTTATTCCGGTTTCAATGTGGCTTGTACCAAAAGTACGGCGTAATATACCGCTGATGGTCTTTACCACCATATTGGTTAACATCGGGATGTGGATTGAACGTTTTATAATCATAGTTCCTGGCCTGGCGAGGAAACAGCCCTTCACATTTACGTGGGGAGGATATACACCAAGCTTGGTAGAGATTATAATAATCACCGCTACTTTTGCCTTGGTGTCGATGCTGGTTCTTCTATTTGCCAAGGTCTTTCCACTGATTCCAATTGGGGATGCAAAAGAAGGCATGATTCTGCACGACGAAATTAAAATTGGGAAAGTGATGGTTCCCGCTGTAATGCGGGAGGAATAATTTCTGGAGGTCTACAATGGCCAATAAGAGCGTCCTAGGACTATTTGACAACGCTGACACGGCGGCAGATGCGACAGATGTGCTTCTGGCGGCTGGATGTGAACAGGGGGACTTTGATGTGCTTACAGGCTGCCCGTATCCAGAAGGGGCGTTTGGTGAGAAGGATCCAGTCCATCACATCTACGTGTTTCCTCTTATAGGAGCACTAATGGGGCTGAGCGTAGCCTTCTTGCTTACAGCTGGGACACAAATTGCCTATCCCATGATTACGGGTGGTAAACCAATTCTTGCCTTTCCCGCAATGACCATCATTTCTTATGAGGGGACGCTTTTGGGCGCGGTGATCTTTACGATATTGGGCATTATTTTCGAATCTAGAATGCCTCGGCCGCGTCTTGACCCATATGACCCACGTATAACTGAGGGATATATAGGCCTCTTGGTGACTTGCCCAGAAGAGAAATTAAGTGTTATGGAACAGGCGTTGCGGCGTGGTAGCGCAGTAGACATAATTCACGAGAAGGGCAGAGCACTGCAGGCATGATAATCAATCTCCGCGGGAAATCGGCTCAACTCCCAAGTAGAAAAGTCCATCCTGGCCTTATGGTCGTTGTGTTGCTACTTGGTGTTGTTGCCGCTGGCTGTTTGCCATGGGGTAGAGGTACCAGTCAGGTGGAGCTATTCAGCGAAATGCACTATTCGCAGTCCCATCGCTCTCAGGAACCTCCACGTCTTTATCCCGCACAGGGATCTATGCCTTTCAAGTTGGTTGGCGAACGCTCCTTGGTTGTGGAAGAGGCGTTTGTTCTAGCGAAGACATCAGGCACCGTGGAACAAGGGAAGAATCTCTTTGGAGTCAACTGCGCCGTGTGTCATGGTGACGCTGGTAAGGGTGATGGATCCATGAGAGACTTCCTGATCAAATATCAAAGCATACCACCCGCCGATATTACCGGAGCGGCTACGATAGCCGCATCCGACAATGACTTGCGTCTTTTTATTGGTGGGGGAGGACGAATAGGTTACTTTTCAGCGATGGGAGGGACACCGTCGCAGTCCACAATGCCCATCTTCAGCAAACTCCTCACGGAAGAGGAGCAGTGGAAGCTGGTGCACTACATTCGTAACCTTCAGGGACAGTAGCAGGTTTACTGGACCCTAGTGGTTTGATGTTTATCCAATTCCTATCTCCTGAATCCTGAGTATGCCAGGCGATTTCTATTTGTGACTGGTGTATTCGGAACTCTGTTGGTAATAAAGCCGTTTTCTGTGAAAATTTGATGTATTATCTGTCAGCGAGGCCCGTACTTGATATTCAAGCTTAATTGAAAGAACTAAATGGAAGCCACCGCGACTGAATCACGCAGGATGCTGCAAGTCTTTACGGCTCTCAAGCATCAGGGCTTTCGCCGCTTCTGGCTGGGCATGGTGGCATCGGTAATGGGTTTCCAGATAATGATGGTTGCCCAGGGCTGGCTAGTGTATGAACTCACGGACTCCAAGCTGTTCTTAGGGTACTTGGGTTTGGCTAGTGGGGTGCCGGCCATCGTGCTGAGCCTCATCGGCGGTGTGGTGGCTGATAAAGTAGATCAGCGTCGTCTCCTTATGCTGACCCAGAGTATCTCTAGCCTCGTGATGCTAACTCTGGCGACGCTGGTTCTGCTGGATATGGTGCAAGTGTGGCACCTGATGGTCACCGCCTTCCTCATCGGCTCAATCCAAGCGTTCGACGGCCCAACGCGCCAAGCGATATTCCCGCATCTGATTAAACGTGAAGACATGATGAACGCCGTTGCTCTCAACTCCATGGTGTGGCAGGGAACGAGGGTGCTTGGGCCAGCGTTGGGCGGCATCATCATCGGCACTAGACTGGGTATAGCCCCTGGTTTCTATGCTCCCTTTGTTGGGTTCCTAATCATGGCGCTTATGATATCGACTCTGCGTCTGCCTCCAATCAAACGGGCTGAGGGTACGTCTGTAGTTCAGGACATGGCTGAGGGCATCAAATTCGTTCATACGAATAGGATATTTACATTCCTCATTGGGATGAGTTTTTTCAACAGCATGTTTGGGATGTCTTACATCTTCTTATTTCCAGTATTCGCCAAGGACATCTTTGAAACCGGTGCCTCAGGTTTGGGCTTTTTGAGCGCCGCCACAGGCATCGGTGGACTCCTTGGCACGGTTACGACGGCTTCACTTGGCCATTTTCAACGTAAGGGGTGGCTCCTGTTGGGTGGAGCCGTCTTCTTTGGAGTGTTTCTGATTCTTTTCGCTATTACAAGCAGCATCTTTGCCTCATTGCCATTGGCGATGTTCCTCATATTCCTCGCCGGGGCCTGCACATCCATCTACATGATTTCAATATTGACGACCCTTCAGTCCCTGGTTCCGAATGAGTTGAGGGGCCGTGTGATGGGGATCTATGGCATGACATTTAGCGTCCTGCCGCTTGGTGCCATGCAGGCTGGGGGCGTTGCCGAATTCACCAGCGCCCCATTCGCAGTCGCACTGGGAGGTGCTGTGATAATCGTTCTCGCTGTTGGGATGGCCTTGACAAACCGCCAGGTGCGTGACCTCGGTATGCAGGCCAAGGTCATATCTTGAGGAAACAGAAGAAACCGTAAACCCAAATCCTTGCGCACATTGACAGGGCATCTTGTTCTTCTAGGTTACACACTGTACAATACAATGCGGAATTCGACGCATAATCAAAAATTGAGCTGCCATAGAAGGACTGTCAGATGGATGTAGATAGCGTAGTAGCCCAAGCTCCAAACCCAAAGATTCAAGAGTTTCGATCTGGAGACACTATCAAAGTCACCCTTCGCATAAAGGAGGGTGAGCGTGAGCGGCTTCAGGCATTTCAGGGAACAGTGCTTCGTACTAGGGGTGGTGGCCCAGGTGCAACTTTTACCGTTCGGCGCGTCTCCTATGGGATAGGGGTCGAGCGTACTTTTGCCTACTACTCTCCCCTTGTCGATTCTGTGGAAGTTGTGCGGCATGGGCGCGTCCGTCAAGCTAGGCTGTACTACCTACGTGGCCTCTCCGGCAAGGCTGCCCGCATCAAGGAAGATAGAAGCCGAGGCAGATAGCAAGAGGCGGAATCCTGGCTTCGCACTTGTAAGGTACAATTGCAGAATGACGAAGTACGCCGAGGTGGCCGTTGATGCCCCGGCTGGGTACGATCGTACCTTCACATATTCCGTTCCATCTGGAATAGTCATTTCCCCCGGTCATCTGGTGCAGGTGCCATTTGGCCCTCGTGTCCTGTCCGGAGTCGTCTTCCATATTTCGGATGATCCCCAAGTAACGGAGACTAGGGAGATTGCCCGTGTGGCATATCCACAGCCGGTTCTATCTTCACACAAGTTGGCATTAGCTCGGTGGATCAGCTCCTATTACATGGCACCGCTTTTTGACTGTGCAGCGCTGATGATTCCACCCGGTTTTCCTCTGCGGGCCAATAACTACCTCTTTTTGAATCACCACGCGCACGGACTCAAACTTACTCCATCTCAGAGCAGCGTGGTCTCATACCTGTATAAAAATGGGAGAGTAAGACGGGATGCTGTGGTCAAGGCGATGGGTCCTGCCATAGAGAATGCTCTTAGCTCTCTGATACGCCAAGGTGTGGTAGATGCATCATGGGAGTGGCGGAGATCAGTGGTTAAGCCAAAGTACATTACATATTTGGAACAGACACCCTCTTCTATGAGCGCGGAAGAAAAAGAACCGAGTCTCGGCGTGCGTGCACCAAGTCAGTCAGCCTTCATGGATTACATTACCCAATTGGGCGCCACAATATCTCTGACTGAAGCTAACAAGAAGTTCGGGTCTTCGGCTGTAAAGGGTCTTGAGGCCAAGGGCCTTGTACACCGCATTCAGCTTCGTGAAGAACGCGACCCGCTCGAAGGCAGGATATTTCTCCCTGACTCCCCGCTGACCCTCACGGAAGAACAGCGGTACTGTCTGGATCAGATTGAACGTGCCATAGATTTACATGCTCCCCAGGTTTTCATGCTTCACGGAGTCACCGGTAGCGGTAAAACGGAGGTCTACCTTCAGGCGCTGGCATATGCTCTGAGTAAAGGAAAACGTGGCATTGCAATGGTGCCGGAACTCTCACTCACACCCCAGACTATTGAACGGTTTGGAAGCCGCTTTCCCGGCCAGGTCGCCGTCCTTCATAGCGGCCTCTCACGTGGAGAGCACTTCGACCAGTGGTGGCGCATACAGGAAGGGAACTACGGCGTCGTCATAGGCTCCCGTGGTGCCATCTTCGCTCCACAACAGGATCTTGGCCTCATTATCATCGATGAGGAACATGAGTGGACATACAAACAGCAGGATGGCTCGCCACACTACCACGCCAGGGAGGTGGCGGCGAAACTGGCTGAGTTGACTAATGCCGTGGTCATACTTGGCAGTGCAACCCCCGACATCGTCTCTCACAGCCGCGCACTGGATGGTCGCTATCAATTGCTGGAACTGCCCCATCGCGTGGGACTCAGGCTCGGCCAGGACTCCTCCTCCTATCTGCCTTTGCCGAGAGTCAGGATAGTTGACTTGCGACAGGAACTGAAGGATGGAAACAGGAGCATCTTCAGCCGCGCCCTGAGCCAGACTATGGCAAACACGCTCCAGTCCGGTGAGCAAATGATGCTGTATCTTAACCGCAGGGGTAGTGGGAGCCTGGTCCAGTGCCGCGATTGTGGTCACACTCTTAGATGCCGCCGTTGCGATCTCCCTCTCACCTACCACGCGCAGTCGGAGAGGCTACTCTGCCATCAGTGCAACTACCGCCTTATTTCTCCAAAATCCTGCCCTCAGTGCCGCGGCATCCGTATACGATACCTTGGACTTGGTACTCAGAGGGTCATGGAAGAGGTTGAACAGGCCTTTCCGGGGGCAAAAGCCATACGGTGGGACAGGGACACGGCTTCGGCCAGAGGGGCTCACGAGAGGATAATGGAGAGCTTTATAAGAGGCGAAGCCCAGGTTCTGGTGGGAACTCAGATGATAGCCAAGGGACTTCATTTCCCGAACGTCACATTGGTTGGAGTGCTGTGTGCCGATATCGGACTCTATATGCCGGATTTCCGCGCAGGTGAGCGGGTTTTTCAACTCCTGTGCCAGGTGGCAGGTCGAACGGGCAGAGGTCCTCTTGGGGGTCAGGTGATAGTCCAGACCTACTCTCCCGACCACTACGCTGTGTCCTCCGCCTCTGCCCAGGACTACGAGAGGTTCTATGAGGAAGAGATGGGCTACCGCGATGAGCAAGGCCTGCCGCCCTTTGGCCGTCTCGTGCATCTGGTGTACGTGCACACCAACGAGAATCGGTGTCGCCAGGAAGCCATGCGGTTTGGAGCGTCGTTGAAGAAACAGAGGGATATCTTGGGTCTCACAGACGTGGATATGCTTGGGCCGGCTCCCGCCTATCCCCCTCGCGTGAGAGGACGCTATCGTTGGCACGTCATACTTAGAGGCCAGGATCCAACCTCTCTGTTGGAAAAAACACCCATCCCGCAGGGATGGACAGTTGATATAGACCCAATATCGGTCACGTAATGGAGCGCAATTGGATTTACACGGGCATCAACCCAGATTATAATTGGCGAAAAGACCAACGCAGACCGTGCCAGGAGGCATTAATTGGCCCTTTTGAATTTACGAACATTGCCAGATCCGATCTTGCGACAGAAGGCGAGACGGGTCAGCAAGATAGACGAATCTCTACAGAAGCTTATTGACGATATGATAGACACTATGAGAGAGGCCAGCGGCGTTGGTCTTGCTGCCAACCAGGTTGGAATGCTCCAGCGTGTGGTCGTCATCGAGATTCCAGAAGAAGACGAGGTTCGGGTGCTCATCAACCCTGAAATAATCCGCCGTGAGGGGGAGCGAGTTGTGGAGGAAGGCTGTCTTAGCATACCTGGCTACCGTGGCGAACTGACCCGTTCCCTCAAGGTGAGGGCGCGTGCACTGGACAGGGACGGCAATCAGGTGCGCATCAAGGCTCAGGGACTCCTTGCTCAGGCCCTTGAGCATGAGACAGATCACATCAACGGTACACTTTACATAGACCATCTGGAAAGCTCCCACAAGCTATGGAAGCTGGAACCCCAGGAAATCGGAGCGCAGTCCGAGTCAAATTGACCTCTCCAACTCCGTCAGAGACTGCTGTCACACCCTGGCTGAGGGAGATGCTTCCCTTGCTTCACGTCCTCAGAGACTTCTTCATACGTTGCGAGGCAACGGCCTATTTGGTTGGAGGTTTCCCGCGTGATGCCTTGCTGGGAAGGCTGACCTTGGACGTAGACGTCGCCGTCAAAGGCAATGCCGTTGTCTTGGCCAAGCAGCTGGCAAATGAGATAGGCGGCACTTTCGTTCTCCTGGATGAATCCCGCGGTATTGCCCGTGTGGTGTTGCATTCACCGCGGGAATGGCAAGGTGGCCTCACCGAAAAGGAAGAGGGGTTCTCAAAAAAACAGAAGAGGGTGGACTTGAGTTCATTCTCTGGTGACATTGAGCAGGACATGGCCCGCCGTGATTTCACCATAGACGCCTTGGCCATTCCTCTGGATGCAGCCCTGCATGAAACCCTGCTGGGTGCTGGGCTTTCAAAAGCAACGGAAAAACTCATCGATCCCTTCTATGGCCTTGGCGATTTGTCGGCTGAGACCATAAAGGCCGTATCCGACCACGCCTTTCAGGACGACCCCGTGCGTCTTCTAAGGGCCGTCCGTCTGTCGGCCCAGCTTGGCTTCTCCATAGATGGTCGCACCCGTGATCTCATTGAACGTGACTCCCATCTGCTTTCCTCAGTAGCCCCTGAACGTCTGCGCGACGAGCTTCTGAAAACTCTGGCAGAGCCTAAGGCAACTGTCCATGTGCGCCTCATGGACGAACTGGGCCTGCTTTGTCGGCTTATTCCTGAGTTGGAGGTCGCCAGGGATGTGGAACAGCCCAAGGAGCACTACTGGGACGTCTTTTACCACTGCCTTGAGACTCCCGGCCACGTGGAACGGCTTATCACTGAGGAGGGCAGGGCGGGGGATGACATCATCTCGTATTCTCCATGGCTTCCCTCACTGAAGGAATATTTCAAAGAGGAGGTCAGTGATGGTCATACCCGTCTCACTATCATAAAGCTGACGGGCCTTCTGCACGACATCTCCAAGCCTGTCACCAAGTTCATCGACCCTACAGGCCGTATGCGCTTCTTTGGCCACGATATCCAGGGTGCAGAGGTGTGCCAGGAGGTTCTGAGCCGCCTGCGCCTCAGCAGTCGTGGCATAAATCTCATAAGCACAATGGTGCGTCACCACTTGCGGCCCACACAGATGAGCCAGGCTGTAGACCTACCATCCCAGCGCGCCACCTATCGCTACTTCAGAGACTTGGGCGAGGCTGCCGTAGACACACTGTACTTGAACATGGCGGACTACCTGTCGGCCAAGGGACCGAGAATAGAGATCGACGACTGGCAAGGACACTGTAACCTCATAAGCCATATCTTGCACATGGGACTCGACCCGGAAGGCGCACCAAAAAAGACGCCTAGATTGGTGGACGGCCACTTGCTCATGGAGACCCTTGGTCTGCCAGCTGGGGCTCTCGTCGGACGCCTCCTTGAGGCCATCCAGGAGGCCCACGGCGCAGGCGAGATTTCTACCAGGGAAGAGGCACTTCAGTTGGCAAGCCGCCTAGTGGCCGCCGAGAAGTAGGCAGGAGAGTATTGTGGAGACATCATCAGGCGAATCAGGACACCCCGCATTCGCCCCTGGTACGGGTACACAGGAGCCGAGCGGCCTCGTCACCGCGGAACTACTATGTGCCGTGCGCATGGTGTCCCTTCAACGACAAGCTGGCTGCTAGGGACGTCTCGCCTACCTACGATGGCCCTGCAGGCCTAGCTGCCGAAGCCGCCTAAGGATAGTTGCTGGATGCCATTAGAAGCGGCCTATCCTAGCTGCGGTCAAGGCCTGTATCCAGGGGCTCAAGCCACCTTAGCAGCTACTGAAAAGGGGAGTGCAGAGGGGCGAAGCCCATTTAATGCAGTCTGTGGTGTCCCCAGACTTGGCTCAGCGCATACCGACACCTTACGGATTGCAGAACATGGCCAGATTATGACAACAGGAGTGAATGTGAGTGCATGGCGTGCTACCAACATCTTGTGCATCACTCACGAAATTGCACAAAATAAGGTGGTGTAACCCATTGACACTACCAATCTCTGGTAGTAGGATGCATCTGCGTCAACTGCACAACCCTTGGTGGGCAGGCAACAATTTAGCACCACATCTAGTATCACTAAGCCTAACCCAGAAATTACAAGAGCCATGTACTGTCCATATTGCAACCACTCGGAATCCAAAGTCATTGATTCACGCGAAGCTGCCGAAGGCGTTCGGCGTCGTCGGGAGTGTCTGCAGTGTGGGCTTCGTTTCACCACCTACGAGCGTATTCAGACCACCGCTCTCATGGTCGCTAAGCGTGACGGACGCCGTGAGGAATACAATCGTGACAAGCTGACAGGCAGCATCCAGAAGGCATGCGTCAAAAGGCCACTTCCAACCGGATTTATCGAGAAGCTGGTTGACGATGTCGAGTCGCAACTTCAAGGACTGGGCCGCGCCGAGATTCCCAGCGTAGCCATCGGTGAGATGGTTATGGAGCGCCTGCGGACCATGGACCCGGTGGCCTACATACGTTTTGCCAGTGTATATCGTGACTTTGCCGACGTGGAGAGCTTCAAGGAGGCCGTGGAAGCCCTGGAGAGGGCGCATCAGACCCAAGAGAGCCATACGGAATCGCCACAGCTGCCGCTGATGAGCGAAGACACATCACAGCGCAGACGCCGCGGCCGCAAGCCGCGTCCCGCACCGGGACTGCCCATGGATATGGGTGGAGGCCATTAATTCGCACTATTTAACAGCACTCTAAGCTGAAGGAACATTCTTACACGCCTGAGGAACTATAACGGAGGAACCCATGACAATTGCAGAAGGAACAAACGGAAGCGAGACAGCCAGAGGCAAGAAGACTATGATAAAGGACGTCTTGGCAGCCCTGGCGGCCGCCGGCGTCAATGACCCTACAGTCGCCCAGCAGGTGGCCGATTCCCTGGCCAACGGAAGCGTTAACGGTCACGCGGGCAACCAGAACAAAACGCCAAAACTTACCATGAAGCCTCTCTCAGGGGCTATCGTCTCGGCCCTTGAGCCGGAGATATCCGATAACGCAAAGGTGGTACTTGAGAAGCGGTACTATCTAAAGGACAGTCAGGGTAAAACTATCGAACACTCTTGGTCTGATGTATGCCATCGTGTTGCACGACACATCGCAGAGACTGAGACCCTCTACAACCCAAAGGCTGATGTGGTCTACTGGGAAGAGGAGTATTACCGCGTCATGGCAAGCCTGGAATATGTCCCCAACTCTCCCACGCTCATGAACGCGGGTACTGGAGCAGGAACCCTCTCTGCCTGCTTCGTGATAGGGCTTGAGGACAGCATGGAAGGCATCATGGACACAGCCAAGGAGGCCGCCTTGGTGCAGAAATTCGGTGGAGGAACGGGCTTTGCTCTTTCAGGCATACGGCCAAAGGGTGCTGGCATATCCACAACTCACGGTAAGGCATGCGGCCCCGTCGCAGTGCTTCGCCATCTTTCATCCGTATCCACTCTTGTGACTCAGGGCGGCAAGCGTGATGGTGCCAACATGGCCGTCATGGACGTACACCATCCTGACATCATGGACTTCATCACATGCAAGACCCAGGAAGGCGATATCCACAACTTCAACATCTCCGTAGGAGCCAGCGAAGAGTTCATGCAGGCCGCCCAGAAGGGTGAAGAATACGACATAAGAGACCCGCACACCGGCCAGGTGGTCGGTAGACTAAATGCGACTGAGGTGTTCGAAAGCATGATAGACGGAGCGTGGCTCAACGGCGAGCCGGGCACCATCTTCCTGGACAGGGTGAACCAGGACAACCCCACTCCACATCTTGGCCGCATGACAGCCACAAACCCATGTGGCGAGCAGCCCCTGCTGCCCTATGAGTCCTGCAACTTGGGCTCCGTAAACCTCGCCAAGTTCGTGGTGAAGACAGAAGGCCAGCCGACCCTGGATTGGGAACGCCTGAGCCATGTGGTACGCATCGCCACCCGATTCCTGGACAACGTCATAGATGCCAACCGCTACTCCGTTCCGGAGATAGAGTACATGACCAAGCAGACAAGAAAGACTGGACTGGGAGTCATGGGCTTCGCCGATATGTTGGTTGACATGGACATTCCCTACAACTCCCAGGAAGGCTTGGAGTTGGGACGGGATGTTATGAGCTTCGTACGTCAGGAAGCGGACGCCATATCTGAGGACCTAGCGGGAGAGCGCGGCGTCTTCCCAGCCTACCAGGGAAGCACCTATCAGCAGCAGGGACGGCTCATGCGTAACGCCTGCCGTCTCACCGTCGCTCCAACGGGCACCATATCCATGATAGCCGGTTGCTCCAGTGGTATCGAACCCCTCTTCTCCCTCTCCTACCACAAGCACAACATTCTGGGCGGTGAGAGCCTGATCTACGTGGACGCCAACTTCGAACGTGTGGCTAGGGAGGACGATTTCTACAGCGATGAGTTGATGGAATACCTTGCCGATGGAGGCTCAATCCAGGAACGGGACGACGTCCCCGAGTGGGTCAAAGAGGTCTTTGTCACTGCCGCTGACATATCTCCCCAGGACCACGTTAGGATGCAGGCTGCCTTCCAGCAGAGCGTCGATGCGGCAATATCCAAGACCATCAACTGCCCTAACTCTGCCACCAAGGAAGATGTACGCACCGCCTACCTCTTAGCCTGGGAATTGGGCTGTAAGGGCATCACCGTTTATCGGTCTGGCAGCCGTGATGCAGAGGTCCTTACATCAGGTTCCGCAGAAGCGGCAAACCAGGGAGCCTTGGAAACGATGGAGGCAAGTCTCACAGACGTGGCCACGATTGACGTTGGGCATACTCAAGCCGTCTTGCCTGCGCCAATGGCTAGGCCAGCCCAGGTTCAGGGTATCACCGATAGGGTGCGCACAGGTCACGGCAACATGTACATAACCATCAACTCACGGGATGGACACCCTTTCGAGGTGTTCTCTAACCTTGGTAAGGCTGGCGGCTGCGACTCGGCACAGCTAGAGGCCATATCACGCCTGGCTTCACTGGCCCTGCGCTCCGGTATCGATCCGGAACAGGTGACCGAGCAGCTCAGGGGCATCACCTGCTGTCCCCAATGGGATGACGGCACATTGGTGCGCTCGGCTCCCGACGCCGTGGCCTTGGTTATCAGCCGACACGCTCATTCTGTTCCCCAGGAACCGCTGACCTTGAACATGTCAAAGGGGAGGGATGAGTCTTTAGAATCTGCTCAGGCCCAACCCTTTGCCGTGCAGGAGGGTCTATTCCTGAAGGCTGAGGCCAACGGCAACAGTACGGTCAGCAAGGTCAGTTGCCCGGACTGTGCAGGGTTCCTAGTATTCCAGGAAGGCTGCCAGCACTGTCCGGAGTGCGGTTACGAGAAGTGTGGATAATAAGCAATCTCAGCATTGCCACAGTGTCGTAGACGATCTAACTGTGGAGGCATAACCGATGCAGGTGGAAAGAGATTCGTCGCTAGATGTTATATGGATCAAGCCTCACCTCAATCAGAAAGGTAATCTGGTCAAGGGGCACTGGCGCACGTGTCCTAGGGTAATACGCGTCAAGGGACACTTTCGGGAGCTTAACTTTGTAAAACCGTACAAGCGGCGTAGGCCTGTGCTGCTTTCACAGATACCCGTTATCTTAGCTGGGCAGCCGGAATTGTTTGAACACACTCTGATCAACATCCTGAGGGATGTGGAGCCCTTAATGGGCTACTGACACTGTTTAATACACACCGACCCGGCATTGGCATTGGTGGGAGCGGTGTGCAATGGGCTTAGACGCTTAGCGTCTATCGATTACCCAAATCGGCGCCCTCTTCGAGAGAGCGTGCATTCTAACGGCCCCGGGTAACCGGGGCCGTTCATATTGTACCACGGCCCTACAGCCCATATAATGCATATAAATATCAAGTGAAAGGCGGGCACATGAGCGATAGACCAATTATAGCTCTCACCATGGGAGACCCTTCCGGCATCGGCCCAGAAGTAATAGCCAAGGCATTGGTCCACTCGGATGTGGTTGCATCCTGTCATCCTCTGATAATAGGCAACGCTCCGTTGCTTAATAAGATGGTACAGGACCTTGGGCTTGTCCTTGAGATAACACAGGTATCCTCAGCCGCAGAGGCATTGGGGAATACCATATCCATCCTTGATCCCGGCAACTTGAATGCTGAAGATATAGTGCCGGGGCGTATTTCAGCGGCGGCTGGGAAAGCATCCGTGGAATGGATACTGCAAGCCGGAGAAATGGCGTTGTCGGGCGAGGTTCAGGCTATTGCTACGGCACCCATACACAAAGAGGCCGCTCGTGCCGCGGGCTATCAGGACATAGGCCACATGGAACTGCTCCAGAGCCTAACTGGAGCCAAAGAAGTAGCCACCATGCTCACCGCAGGCAATCTAAGGGTGGTGCACCTGACAACCCACAGGACTCTTGCCCGTGCCGTCGAGTACGTTAAGAAGGACAACATATGTGCGAAGCTTGAACTGACCCATAACTCCTTCAAGGAATGGGGCTTCCAGAATCCACGCATAGCTGTTGCCGCCCTGAATCCACACGGCGGGGATGGCGGCCTACTTGGCCGGGAGGAGATCGACGAGATAGCTCCGGCCGTGGAAGAGGCCCGCAAACAGGGCATGAATGTATCGGGGCCTGTACCGGCTGACTCCGTTTTCCCGCAGGCCATAGATGGTCGTTATGATGCCGTCCTCGTCCTCTATCACGACCAGGGGCACATTCCAATCAAGGTCAAGGACTTCGACGGTAGCGTTAGCATAAACCTGGGTTTCCCCTTTGTGCGCACCTCAGTAGACCACGGCACCGCCTTCGACATTGCAGGCAAGGGCATAGCCAACGAGACTGGGATGAAAGAGGCCATTCGCATCGCCGCTTACATAGCAACCACAGGGCACCTGCCTGAGTAGTCCCTTTGACATTTATGGGTGCTATAATGGGCTACATTGAGAAAGGAACCCAATGGCTAAAGAGTTAACCATAGCCTTCATTGGCGGCGGGACAATGGCCGAGGCTATTCTCTCTGGCATTCAAAATAGTGGAATGATAACCATCGGCAACATCGCCGTCGGCGAGCCGGTGGCACAGAGACGGGAATACCTCAGCAGTCAGCGCGGCGTGCAGGTAACATCGGACAACCTTAAGGCCATTGAGGGAGCACAGGTGGTTGTACTGGCCGTGAAGCCGCAGCAACTTGAAGTGGTCATGGCAGGGTTGCAAGGTAAACTTGCCGCCTCCCAGGTCGTTATGTCCATAGTCGCAGGAGCTGCCGTCGAGACCATTGCCGCCGGACTGGACCATCCTGCGGTTATACGGGTTATGCCCAACACCCCAGCCCAGGTGGGGCATGGGATGAGTGTATGGACCGCTGCTCCTGAGGTCTCCGGTGCACATACAGATGTCGTCCGGGAGATGCTGAAGACCATGGGTCAGGAGATATACGTCGCAGATGAAAAATACCTCGACATGGCCACTGCCCTGAGTGCCAGCGGCCCTGCCTATGTCTTCCTGTTCTTGGAGGCGCTCATAGATGCAGGGGTATACCTTGGCCTGTCCAGAAACATGTCTCAGGCTCTGGCCATTCAGACTGTCCAGGGAAGTGCCGCTCTGGCCATGGAATCCGGAAAGCACCCGGCAGAACTTCGCAACATGGTGACCTCTCCCGGCGGCACGACCGCCGAAGCCCTGCTGGCCCTTGAAGAGGAGGGCTTCAGGGGGATCTTGATCAATGCTGTTATTGCTGCCTATGAGAAAGCCATTGCACTGGGCGAAGAGGATTGATGCAAAACCTTATCAGCTACCTAATAACCCTACTTACCTTTGCCATACTTGGTCGCGTCATCTTCGACTGGCTCGTAGTCGGGGGAATCATGAAGAATGACAGCCCTCTAATTCCTGTGCGGAATGTGCTTGTCCAGATAACAGAACCAATTCTTGCCCCGTTACGCCGCTTTGCCCGTATAGGTACGGTAGACCTCAGCCCAATGGTCGCCATCGTCATCCTGAACGTAATCAACAGTGTGGTCTCATAGCTTGGGCGCTAAGCGCTGTCCTTGAGACTGTTGATCACCTAGTCTTGAGTCAGACCGTCCACCACTACAATCTTGTCACGCGTAGTGTGACACCGCACTATTTCCAGCGCTGAAGGAGGCAATCGGCAACAGCTTGGATTACAGCGGTGTTGGCTTTGCCACTCTCTAGAGGTGCGTTTACTCTGACGTTAACTGCACCTGCCTCAGAGACGGCCACCCCTGCACGACGAGCCTTTGGTTGCGAACGCACGGCATACGAGCCTTAGTCATTTCCTGTCATTCATTTAAGGTAGTGAGTGCTGAGGCGAAGCTTTGCCTGGGATTTAGGCATGCCACACAAATAATTCATCTCCACCATTTTCTGCTCATTGACTCGTCTAGGTCTACGTCCCGTTACAGGCATCATAGTATGTATAGTAATCGTATGAATTTTATGGGTCCATGGCATGCCCTGGCGCATTGAAGTGACCCAGACGTTATTGTACAATACCCCCTAGCTGAGAACAGGGGTTTACACACATTATGCCAGCAATCCGGCAACTGCCCGGAATGAGAGACGAGACTCCCGGAGAACTCGGACGTAGGATCTCATTACAAGAGACTCTCATGGAGAATCTTTCTTCTCATGGCTATCAAGCCATAGATACTCCGCTGATTGAGTCAACTGAGCTTTTCCTCCGCAAGTCCGGGGGAGAGTTGGCCACGCGCATGTACACCTTCACGGATCCAGGAGGCAACATGGTTAGTCTCCGTCCGGAATTCACCTCTTCCGTAATCCGCTACTATCTGGAGAGAGTCAGCGGAGAAACTCTTCCCATGCGAATACAGTACAGCGGCCCCGTATTCCGCCACGACCATGCCAGCGGCTTGAAGCAGTTTCACCAGGCAGGTGCCGAGATCATAGGCGCTGCCTCCCCTGAGTCCGATGGAGAAGTCTTGGCACTGGCACAAGAGGGACTCTCTCTCATGGGGTCGCCTACCGTATCGTCCGTGGTAGGTCATGTGGGCGTATTGCACCTCATGCTGGAGGAAATTGGCCTTTCGCACAGGGCACAGGCTTTCCTGATAGCCAGCTTACCGCGTCTTAAGCAGGACCCGGAGGAGACTCATAAGATACAGGAACGGGCCTACTCTCTGGGACTTATGAAGTCAGAAGAAAACGCGCATCCCTCAAATGCGCTGCTGGACGATATGCTGGATGACATGAAAGAAGAAGAAGCTTTGAGCCTCCTTCAGGACATCTTTCACAGCTCCCTCAGCGGTATCCAGGGGAGCCGTTCCATGGAGGAAATTCTAACCCGCTTCATACAGAAGCTAAAGCGTGGCGACGACCCCAAGAAGATACAGCAGGGTATCTCGCTGTTCTCCCGTCTGGCTTCAATAAAGGGGGAAGAAGGACAGTCACTGCCTCAGATAAGAACCGCACTTAAGGACTACGGCATCAGCCATAGTGCCCTCGTTCCCCTGGAGGGAGTGCTGGCTAGCTTCCACAAGCGCTGTCCATCCACACCACTTGTAATAGACATAGGTCTCGTGCGTGGAATAGCTTACTATACTGGCATGGTTTTCGAGATACTTGGAACAGGCCAAAATGGCCCTATCACCATGTGTGGCGGCGGTCGTTACGACGGTTTGGTAAAAGCCCTTGGAGGAGACCACGATGTGCCCGCCCTTGGCTTTGCATATACCCTGGAATCCATCCTGGCTCTATCGCCGGAGAATTTACCGTAGAATTTGGAGGACGGACATCTTACGCCTAGCAATCCCCAGTGACGGTGAGCTTTACGAATCCACACTGGCCTTTCTCCGCAATAGTGGTTTGCCTGTTGAGCGTTCCAGCCCGCGTCGCTATACCGCGACAATCCACGCTGTATCCGATACCACAGCCCTGTTTCAGAGGACGGCGGATATACCTATGAAGGTTGAGGAAGGCAGTGCCGATCTCGGCATCACGGGTCTGGACCGCTTTCTGGAGTTGAGCGCCGAGGGAAGCGACTCCATGCTCATTGTGGAAGACCTTGGTTTCGGGCACTGTGAGTTGGTGATGGGCGTTCCCGACTCTTGGCTGGATGTGGATTCAATGGATGACCTGGCAGACCTTTCCCATGACCTGAGGGAGAGGGGCAGAGACCTGAGGATAGCCACTAAGTATCCCCGGCTGGTACAGCACCACCTCTTCCGTCACGGAGTCAATTATTTTTCACTTGTGCAGTCTAGCGGGACACTAGAGGCGGCTCCTGCCATGGGATTTGCCGATATCATAGCTGATATATCATCCAGCGGCACCACAATGAGAGAGAACCGCCTAAAGACCATCGAAGATGGGATAATACTTGTGTCTCAGGCCTGCATCATCGGTAACAGACGTATGCTGACCAAGGAAGAGTCCACAAGACTGGAGACCAAGAGTATTTTGGAGCACGTAGAGGCTCATTTACGTGCCAGGGACTTCTTCAGCATCACTGCAAACATACGTGGAAACTCCCCTGAAGAGGTGGCCGCTCACGTGACACAGCGTCCAGACCTATCCGGTCTCAAAGGCCCGACCATTTCCAGAGTGTACAGCGACGATAGCGATACATGGTATGCCGCAACTATGGTCGTACCCCGTGATAAACTGCTTGGTGTCGTTGACCACCTTCGTCAGGTTGGCGGGGGCAGCGTCACTGTGTTTCAAGCACACTACGTCTTTCAGGACCAGTGCAACTCATACCAGGAGTTGCTACAGGCGCTCGGCAAATAGATTGGCCTTCAGAGCAGGAAATGCCTAACCTCAGCGCCCATCTTGGAATGGCAAAGGAAGCGGCCTCACGCTTGAAGAATCCCACTATAGACCGGCATCTGGGAGCCTTTCTACTGGGATCAGTATCCCCGGACATCCGTATCATAACCAAGGGCAAACGGGACGACACCCATTTTGTAGCATTGGATTTCCAGAGGAAAGGCGATGGCTTGGATGGTCTGTTCCAAAGCCATCCTCACCTGGCGAAGGCCGCTGGTATCACCGAGGCCACAAGTGCCTTCATAGTCGGCTACGCCTCACATCTCATTTCAGATGAGATATGGATACTGGAGCTTTACAGGCCGTACTTCGGCAACCGGGATGTCTTTCAGGACCCCATAATGGGAGACCTCATGGACCGTGCCCTCCAGTTGGAGCTGGACCGCAGAGAACAACTCGCACTTGGTGGCCTCGAATCTCTCCGTCCTCTCATGGTGAATGCTGAGGAAGATGTGGACGTGGGCTTTATTTCTTCCACCACAATGAGCGAATGGCGTGAATGGATAGATGGCACACTGGACTGGAAATTCAACTGGGACAGGTTGCGATTCATGGCCAACCGGGTCATTGCAAGGGACAGCGATAATGCAGAGAAGCAGGTAAAACAGATGGTAGATGATTTTCTGGAATCCGTTCATGATGGTCTGGACAACATATATAAGTCAATTTCCAGAGAACGGTTCGAGGCCTTTAGGGAGAGGAGTATAGAGGACTTGCTGGAATTTGCCAGGGGATACTTGAAGTGAAAATTGTTCGTGGTGTTGAGGAAGGTCGGAAAGCCCTCAACCGAGAGGCCTTTCTTGAGGATCAGGCCGCGTCGCCAGGGATAATGGATGGCATAAAGCGTATCTTCGGAGAGACGCTTACCCCTGAGCAGACTGTCGCTCGTATAATCTCCCAGGTCTCCAAACGGGGCGATGAGGCCGTTAAGGAGTACACAAAGCTGATAGACGGCGTGGAGCTTGAGAACCTTGAGTTGAGCCGTGAGGACATAGCGAAGGCCGTATCTGGGGTGTCCTCCGACATCATCGAGGCTTTGCGTCGGGCATCTGGCCGTGTGCGTCAGTTCCACTCGGCAACTCTACCGCGTCCCTGGATGGATATGGAAAACGGCTTCGGCGAGATGATAATACCCATAGACCGGGTGGGTATATACATCCCAGGCGGGCGTGCCGCATATCCGTCAACCGTGCTTATGACTGCCATACCTGCTAGGGTGGCAGGCGTTAAGGAGATAATACTTACAACTCCTCCTTGGGGTGACCAAGGGCCTCCTCCTTCGGTCATCGCTGCCGCGCAGGTCGCGGGAGTAAACAGGATATTCCAGGTTGGCGGTGCTCAGGCAATAGCCGCGATGGCATATGGCACCGAGACCATTCCCAGAGTGGATATGATCTGCGGCCCTGGAAACATATTCGTCACCATTGCCAAGAGGATGGTCTACGGGCAGGTGAGCATAGACGGCCTTGAAGGGCCCACGGAGACACTGATTGTTGCGGACGATAGCGCAAACCCCATTCTTTGCGCCGCCGACCTCCTGGGCCAGGCCGAGCACGACCTGCTGGCTACACCAGTCCTTGTCACCACTTCAGAGAATCTGATAGCTCCGGTTCAGGAAGAGATACAGAGGCAGTTGGCTACCCTTACTCGTAAGGATACGGCTTCATATTCCATCGAAAACCGTGGGGTGATTGTTGTAGTGGACACCCTAGATGAAGCGCTTGAGCTGTCCAACGGATATGCTCCTGAGCATCTTTGCCTTATGACCAGAGACCCCTGGGACTCGGTTGGCAAAGTGCGCCATGCGGGGGGAATCTTCCTGGGGGATAATTCTCCTGAGGGCATGGGCGATTACGTTGCAGGCCCAAGTCACGTCATGCCGACAGGTGGCACAGCCCGGTTCAGTTCATACCTTGGAGTAACTCCGTTTCTCAAGAGGACTCCGGTTGTGGCGCTTGACCACATTACAGCACGCAACTTCACAAAGACCGCCTCCACATTGGCCCGGGCCGAAGGCTTCGATGCCCACGCACGGTCGGTGGAGCTAAGAGTTGAACTTCATGACAACTCCTCTCAGGGTGAAGGGACATCCCCAAGAACCTCTTAAGGGCTTATACTTAAGGGAAGCATAGTCAGGAGACCCATTCTTGGACATAACAAAACTCTTCCGCAAAGACCTGAGAGAACTACGGCCATACGAAGCCGTAGACTCGCCTGAGGCTCTGGCCCAAATCGCTGGGATAACGGCCGAAAGCATAATCAAGCTCAATGCCAACGAGAACCCCTACGGGCCGTCGCTACGAGTCAGGGATGCCCTTGGGAACTACAACGGCTATCACATCTACCCGGACGCCCATCAGATTGCTCCGAGAAGGGCATTGGAGGCGTACACAGGCATATCCGCGGAACACATCCTGGTTGGCGCTGGAGCCGATGAACTCATAGACCTAGTGTTGAGGGCCACACTGGAGCCCGGCGACAGAGTCGTTAGCTGCCCGCCAACCTTCGGTATGTACTCCTTCAGCACTCAGGTAAACGGAGGGAAGCTGCTCTCAATTCCCAGAGACAAGGACTTTCAGGTTGATCTCGCCAAGGTCAAGAAGGCTATGGGGACAATGACAAAAGCCGTATTCTTGACCTCACCCAACAATCCGACTGGAAACTCCGTATCGGAAGACATAATCCTGAGCCTGTTGCAGGAAAACGTTCTCGTGGTGGTGGATGAGACCTACTTCGAGTTCAGCGGTCAGACGGTGGCTCCGCTGGTCGCCGAGCATACTAACTTGGTCGTGTTGCGCACTCTGAGCAAATGGGCTGGGCTGGCTAGTTTGCGCGTGGGATATGGGATTATGGCGCCCAGGCTATTGCAGCTCCTCATGGACATCAAACAGCCATATAACATCAGTGCGGCGGCTGAGGTTGCTCTCTTGGCCTCCCTCGATGACCTGGTCTATCTGCAGGGAAATGTGGAAGCCATAATCTTGGAGCGTGAGCGCCTTTTTTCAAAACTGGCCCTCATCCAGGGCATTACCCCGTGGCCTTCTTTGGGCAACTTCCTCCTGTGCGATGTGTCAGGCGGCAGGGCACTCCAAGTGTTCCAAGGACTGGCGCGTAGAGGCATCTTTGTGCGATACTTCAATGTGCCTCGACTAAAGAACTCGTTGCGTATATCCGTGGGTAAGCCGGATCATACCGACGCCTTGGTCGAAGCGCTGGATGAGATATTCAAAGAACTGTAGTAAAACCGCACAAATCGTAGACCATAAAAACTGGTGTAACACTTGCAAAATATGAGTGCAGGACACGCCCTGCGGAGATAGACAGTGAGCGATCGTAAGGCTACTCTCAAACGTGACACCAAAGAGACTCAGGTAGAGGTTGCAATTGACCTGGACGGAACAGGCAAGGCTTCTATAGACACCTCGAACGGGATGCTGAACCACCTGTTGGAACAGCTTGCTCGTCACGGCCTCATGGACATTACCGTATCTGCCAGCGGTGACACTTCACCCGGCTGGCACCACCTTGTGGAAGACGTTGGCATTGTATTGGGCCAGACGTTGCATCAGGCCGTAGGGGAGGGGAGAGGTATACTCCGCATGGGCAATGTCACTGTGCCTCTGGACGAGACATTGGCTCTGGTTGCTCTAGACCTTGGCGGACGGCCTTACGCCGTTGTGAAGGTGGATTTTAACGACTCGCTCATAGGAGATCTGCCTTCTGACCTTGTACGCCACTTCCTTGAGGTGTTTTCCATGGAGGGACGTATCAACCTACACGCCCAGATACTCTCTGGCGGCAACGACCACCACAAGGCTGAGGCACTTTTCAAGGCACTGGCAAGGGCGCTGCGTCAGGCACTTGTTATAGACCCACGTGTCTCAGACGATGTGCCAAGCACCAAGGGCACCATCAGCAATTAACTATCTAGCTTCCAGTCTGCCTTAGAGCAAAAGAGACAAAACGTTCACGCGGCTGGAAATCACCGACGGGTTAGTCCTGTACACATGCGTTTTGCCCGGACTCATCTCTTCCATGTAGAGCAACTCTTCATGGCCGTCGTATCTGACGAAAAATGGGTAGTAGTCCTCAGCTGGCAGATAGAACCTGTCGTATCCCTGCTTGTTACTCATGGAGCGTTTCAGTCCTGCAAGAACGATATCTGCGCCGTGGACAGGTTCTCCATTACTTTCAGCACCAACAACCTGGCTGTACGTCACCGCGGGACTTGCCGGCT